>JBGCFW010000285.1:0-13063 GCA_045107155.1 Ilumatobacter sp.
TCGAGCTTCCACTCGACCGAGGCCTGTCCGACGTCGTCCATCGCCTCTGCGACAGAAGCGGAGGTACTCGCGAGCATCGGCAACACCGGACAGAAGGCGTCGAGCGTGGTCGCGGCGAGCCCGTCGACACCGCCTGACCGAGCGGCACTCGCGGCGACCGCCAGGTCACCGGCCATCATCGCCGCTCGCCGCACCGCAGCGACGGGAACTCCGGCTGCGGTGGCGACCGCCGTCGTCATCACTCCTTCGAGTGCTCCCTGGCGCAACTCGCCCCCGAGGATCCCGCGGAGCAGACGCTGCTCCGGCGCCGTCGCGCGAGCCAGCAGGTCGGCGAGCTGATCGCGACGGGCTGACTGGCTGCCGGTGCCGGCGGTGTCTTCGAGGTTGCGCAACGCTCGGTCGACCTCGACGACCGACAGAGTGGCCTGCGCAGCAGCATCAGGACGGACGTCTGCCAACAGGGACCACCCGACGCCGATGCGGCCGAGCGGCGTGCGTCCGATGAGGAACCACACCACGATGGGCAGCTCCTCGTCCGTCGCCACCCGGAGTGTCTCGGCGAGCGCAGCGACCTTCTCGGAACGCTTCGGGGTCGCGGCGACGCGAATCGATGCATCGGCGAGCTGAGCGAAACGCACGTCGCGATTCTGTCGCGACGAGGACCCGACTCGCGAAGACGGCGCGCGAACTGCCCCGCGGGGAGTCCTGGACCGGACCAGATTCGATCCGAGCCCGATTGCGACGCACCGGATTGGCTACGGTGCACGCAGCGGCAGCAACGGAGCTGGCGCCTCGCACCATCGGGGGATGGAGCGACCACAAACATGTTCCTCGGGGGAAACATCACATGACCGACACGATCGATCGAGCCGACACCGGAGATGGTGACCAGGTTCTCGACCATCTCGTCGTCCGATTCGCCGGAGACTCCGGCGACGGTATGCAGCTCACGGGAGACCGGTTCACCTCGGTCAGCGCCTCGTTCGGCAACGACCTCTCCACCTTGCCCGACTTTCCGGCCGAGATCCGCGCACCAGCCGGCACCGTCAACGGTGTGTCGGCATTCCAGGTGAACATCGCCGACCACGACATCACCACGCCGGGCGACGAACCGAACGTGCTGGTGGCGATGAACGCAGCCGCGCTCAAAGCCGACCTCGGTCGCCTCCAACCAGGCGGCACACTGATCGTGAACGAGGACTCGTTCGGCGAGCGCGATCTCGAAAAGGCCGGCTATCCCATCGAGGAGGGGCCGAACGGCGAGGTCGTCAGCCCACTCGACGACGGCTCGCTCGACGGATATCGAGTCCTCAAGGTCCCGATGACCACCATCACCAAAGAGGTGTGTGAACCGCTCGGGGTGAAAGCGCGCGACGCCGAACGATCGAAGAACTTCTTCGCGCTCGGGCTCGTGTCGTGGATGTACACGCGGCCCACCGAGCCGACCGAGCAGTGGATCGCCGACAAGTTCTCGAAGAACGAGAAGGTGGCGGCGGCGAACTCGGCGGCGTTCAAGGCGGGGTTCAACTTCGGAGAGACCACCGAGGCCGTCGGTCACCGCTACGAGGTCCGTCCGGCCACGCTGCCGCCTGGCGAGTACACCTCGATCACCGGGAACACGGCACTCTCGTGGGGTCTCGTCGCTGCAGGGCAGCTGGCGAAGCTCCCGATCACACTCGGTTCGTACCCGATCACGCCGGCGTCCGACATCCTCCACGAGCTCTCGAAGCAGAAGCACTTCGGGATCCGCACGGTGCAGGCCGAAGACGAGATCGCCGCAGTCGGCGTCGCGCTGGGTGCCGCGTTCGCCGGACACCTCGGCATCACGACGACCAGTGGACCTGGTGTGGCCCTGAAGAGCGAGACGATCTCACTCGCGTTCGCGATCGAGCTGCCGATGCTCGTGATCGACATCCAGCGCGGCGGTCCATCGACCGGGCTGCCCACCAAGACCGAGGCGTCGGACCTCAACCTCGCGCTCCACGGGCGCCACGGCGAGGCACCGCTGCCGGTGGTCGCGTCATACTCGCCGGCCCACTGCTTCCACGCAGCGATCGAAGCTGCGCGGATCGCGCTGAAGTACCGCACGCCCGTGATCTTGCTGTCCGACGGATACCTGGCCAACGGTTCCGAGCCGTGGAAGTTGCCCGACGTCGACACGCTTCCGGACATCTCGGTGCCGTTCACGACCGAGGCGAACCACGTCGACAGCGACGGGGAGGCAGAGTTCTGGCCGTACCTCCGTGACGAGAACTTGGCCCGACCGTGGGCGATACCCGGCACGCCAGAGCTCATGCACCGCGTCGGTGGGCTCGAGAAGAAGGACGGCACCGGCAACATCGACTACACACCCGAGAACCACGAATACATGACGGAACTCCGGGCCAAGAAGGTCGAGATGGTGGCGCAGGACATCCCGCCGACCGACGTCGAGGGCGACGACGACGCAGAGATCCTCGTGCTCGGCTGGGGCTCCACGTGGGCGGCGATCGACGCAGCGGTACAGCGACGCCGTCGTGCTGGTGTGAAGGTCGCGAAGGCACACATCATGCACCTCGCCCCGTTGCCCCCCGATCTCGGCGACCTGCTGAAGAGATATCGCCGGGTGATCCTTCCGGAACTCAACCGCGGACAACTCGCCCATCATCTGCGTGGCACCTACCTCGTCGACATCACGTCGATCACGAAGGTGCAGGGCCTGCCGTTCAAGTCCCGCGAGATCGAAGCCGCGATCGACGACGCAGTGACCAGTCTGAGCAACGAAGAGAACGGACCCGCACAGTGAGCACGCAACAGGTGGCCGTCACCACGAAAGCCGATTGGACGAGCGACCAGGAGGTCCGCTGGTGCCCCGGTTGCGGCGACTACGGGATCCTCCTCGCGGTCCAGCAGCTGATGCCCGACCTGGGCGTCGCACCGGAGAACACCGTGTTCGTGTCGGGGATCGGCTGTTCGAGCCGCTTCCCGTACTACATGAACACGTACGGGATGCACTCGATCCACGGACGTGCTCCGGCGATCGCCACGGGGGTGAAGACTGCCCGTCCTGACCTCGATGTGTGGGTGATCACCGGTGACGGTGACGGGCTCTCCATCGGCGGCAACCACCTCATCCACGCACTGCGTCGCAACGTGAACCTCAACATCTTGATGTTCAACAACCGGATCTACGGGCTCACGAAAGGTCAGTACTCCCCGACCTCGCACATCGGCAAGGTCACCAAGTCGACCCCGATGGGTTCGGTCGATGCACCGTTCAATCCGCTGTCGGTCGCGCTGGGCGCAGAAGCCAGCTTCGTAGCTCGCACGCACGATCTCGACCGCAAGCACATGCAGGAGACGTTCAAGGCCGCCCACGAGCACCAGGGCGCTTCCTTCGTCGAGATCTACCAGAACTGCAACGTGTTCAACGACGGCCAGTTCAACGACGTCACCAAGAAGAACGTGCGTGAAGAGATGATGATCAATCTCGTTCACGGTGAGCCGATCACGTTCGGGGCCGATGGCCAGCGCGGCGTGATGCAGGGCACCGACGGCTTCTTGCACCTGGTCGAGGTGGCCGACGTCGGGCTCGACAACATTCTCGTGCACGACGCCCACGCCGATCGGCCGTCACTGGCGTTTGCGTTGGCACGCCTCAACGACGACGACCAGTCGCCCACCCCGTTCGGAGTGTTCCGTCAAGTCGAACGCTCCGAGTACAGCGCACAGGTCGGCGACCAGGTCATGGAAGCGAGCGAGGCGAAGGGTCCGGGCGACCTCAAGGCACTACTCGCCTCGAACGGCACCTGGTCGGTCGACTGACGCCGCCAGGTCCATGCGCTCGCTGGCCGTGCCCCCGGTGGCTCGTGACGGCGGCGCCTGGATCACCGAGGCCGACATGATCGAGGTCGATCGCGTCATGATGGAGAACCTCCCCGTCGGTCGTCGAGCGACATGGACTGCCGCGCCGTCGTTCCACCACCACGGCCCACTCCGGGCGATCGAGCGCCGTCAGCTCGCCGGTGCGCTTCGCGCCTGCGCCTCGGCGAAACGAGCGTGCAGCCGGTCGTGCAGATCGTCAGGGTCCCCGTCGCGGTACTCGCGTCGCTGCCGTTCAAGACTCGAACGTCGCCCGGCGGTGATCCCGGCGGCAGCAACACCCACCACACCTGCCAGACCGAGGAGCTTCCACACGCGCACGGCTCGGTACTGTAGGTCACCGTGACCACCGAGAACCCACCTCGCGTCTCGTTCGCCGAGGCGGCAGCCACCGCGCGAACGGGCGACCTCTGGTTGTTCCGCGGGAAGACGGTGGCCGACCGAGCGATCCGCGCCGCGACGAACAGCCCGGTGAACCACGTCGGCATGGTGGTCGCGATCGACGATCTGCCGCCGTTGCTCTGGCACGCCGAGCTCGGGCGATCGATTCCTGACGTGTGGGCAGGCATTGCTCATCGCGGCACGCAGCTCCATCGACTCGCCGACGCCGCCGGACAGTGGCATCACCGATATGCCCAGGAGGCGTGGATCCGTCAGATCGACATCGACGTGACTCGCGAGATGGAAGATGCGCTCCTGCATGCGATCGACGATCTCAACGGCAAGGCGTTCCCGAGCACCCGCACCATGGCGACCGGTTGGGTGAAGGGGCGCGTCCGTCGGCGGGACAGCCTCGAGCACCTCTTCTGTGCCGAGGTCGTCGCGATCAGCCTCCAGCGGATGGGTTTACTCGGCGAGGAGCGCCCGCCGAACTGGTACGACCCCGGCATGTTCTGGAGCGGCGACCACCTCGAACTCGAAGGTGCCTCCCTCAGCTCCGAAATCGCTGTCGGCGACATCCCCTCGTTCGTTCTGGCCGACTGAGCCGACCAGCGTCCAGCGGGCGCTCGTGTGAATCGGTGCCGATCAGTCCTCGGCGCCGTGCCGCCGGGCGGCCACCGGGAGCACCACCAACACCGCGACGGCAGCGACGCCGAAAGCCCAGCGCGTCCCGTCGGTGAACGCATCGACCGCAACGGCCTCGCCGACCTCGTCGATCGCCGCCGTGAGGTCGTCCGATGACGCGCCACTGGGAAGCTGCCATCCGAACACGATCCGCTGCACCCCGCCGAGCAACGCGATGCCGAGCGAGGCGCCGATCTCGATCGCGGTCTCGTTCAAGCCGGCGACGACACCGGCGAGTTCGGGGTCGGCACGAGACACCACGCGCTCGACCGACACCGGGATCGTCAACCCGTTGCCGACTCCTGCCACGATGCCCGCGATCACGAACGACGTCCGGTCGCCGACGGGCACGATCGCCATGCCGATGTAGCCGATCGACATGGCGACGAGACCTGCGGCGACGACGCGATGACTGCCGAAACGCTCACTCAGTCTCGGACACCGCGATGACACGGCGAGTTCTGCGACGCCGATCGGGACGAGCAGCAGCCCTGTCACGAGCGCACTCTCCCCCCACCCGATCTGGAGGAACAGCGAGCCGACGAAGATCACGCCGGCGAAGCCGATGGCGGCGGCCACGAGTGTCCACAGACCGGCCCGGCGCTCACGACTGTCGAACACGACGAGCGGAAGCATCGGATCGGAGGTCCGGCCCTGGTGTCGGACGAACGCGATGCCCAGTGCCACGGCGGCGACCGCGGGGACCACGACGATCACCGCAAACCCCTTCGACGGTGCCTCGATGATCGCGAGTACCGCGAGCCCGATCGCACCAGTCGACAGGACCGAGCCGACCGGGTCGAGTCTCCCTGCGTGGGCCGGCGCGAGGTTCGGCACGACCACGAGCACCGCAACGACACCGACCACCGCCATCGCCGCATTGAGCCAGAACACCGCCGTCCATGACGCCGAATCCACCAACCAGCCGCCGATCGCGGGGCCGAATGCACCACCGGCGCCAGCCACGCCTGACCAGGTCGCGATCGCCTGCGCCCGATCCTTGGTCGAGAACACGTCGCTGATGGTCGAGAGCGTCGCCGGCATCAAGAGCGCAGCGCCCAGGCCGCCGACGACACGGGCGACGACCACCTGGGCGACGGAGTCGGACATCCCCCCGAGTAACCCGCCGAGCGCGATCACGGCGAAGCCGACAACCAGCGCCCGCCGCCGACCGATGCGATCGCCGATCGCTCCGCCCGTGAGCAGCAGTCCTCCGAAGACGATGCCGTATGCGTCGATGATCCACTGAAGATCCGAGGTCGATGCCCCCAGATCCGCGCTGAGTGCAGGGAGCGCGACGTTGAGCGACGTCAGCGCCGACACGATCATGAACAGCCCGCCGCAGCAGATCACGAGGATCTGCCAGCGTCTCGGGTGCCCGTCGACGTGCTCGTCGTCGACGACGTCCACCGATTCGGTCATGACCCGCCTTGGATCGGCGAGAGGGGCGTGTCGGTAGGTCTCGGGACAGATGCGCTCATCTGTTCATCTCCGGCGTCATCGGGTCGAACGCTACGACCCAGCGATTTCCGCGACCCGGCGAACGCGTTTCGCAACGGTGAACGACCACACCCCGCATCGAAACACATCCGACCCCGGCGTGTGGAGTACGGCTCGATCACCCCGATCCACCCGGCGTTCGCCGCATGGATCGATTTCACGGCGACGAAACGTGCCGGATATGCGCCCTGCCTACGGTCCTGGGCATGGCTGTGCTGTTACGCGGAGGACGAATCATCGACCCAGACTCCGGTCTCGACGAAGTCGGCGACGTCCTCTGCGACGACGACACGATCACCCAGATCGGCGGAACGATCGACGCTCCCGCCGACGCCGAGGTCATCGACTGTGACGGCCTGCTGGTCACCCCGGGACTCATGGACCTGCACTGCCACGTAATGCCCGGCCTCGGCGACTTCTGCGTCGACGCGAACCAGGTCGGTGCCGACATGGGCGTGCCCGTTCTGATCGACGGCGGCACGAGCGGCGTGGCGACGTTCGACCTCGCACGAGCTGCCGTCATCGACCACCCGCGCACCACGACCGAGGTCCTGGCCTTCATCGACCCCAACCAGCTGTACCTCGCAACGAAGGACTTCATCTGCCACAAGCTCGAGATCGCCAACGACGTACGAAACATCGACGTCGTGTCACTCGAAGCCTCGATGGAGCGCAACGCCGACGTGATCGTCGGCATGAAGGTCCGCGCCTGCCACACCGACGACCCCGATCGATCGCCCTTCCTCGAAGCCGCACAGGCAGCATCGGGCGGCAAGCCCGTGATGGTCCACCTCGGCCGCTTTCCACACACCCCCACCATCCCGACGCCCAAGCTGCTCGAAGCGCTCCGACCCGGCGACATCATCACGCATGCGTTCCGAGGCGCCGGGGGGATGCTCGGCACAGATCGAAAGGTGATTCCCGAGTTCGTCGCGGCCGTCGAGCGGGGTGTCCGACTCGACGTGGGCCACTCCGGGACCGACTTCCGGTTCCGTGAGGCACGCGAGCTCGTCGATCAGGGGTACGTGCCTGACACGATCTCGACCGATCTCAACATCTTCAACATCGGTGGGCCGGTGTACTCACTCGCCGAGACCATGACGAAGATCCTTGCTCTCGACATCGACCTCGTCGACGTGATCGCGATGTGCACGACGAACCCGGCGGAGGCGATCGGTCGAGCCGACAGATACGGCACCCTCGCTGTGGGCCGCACGGCCCACGTCAGTGTGTTGTCGCTCGAAGACGGTCCTCACGACGTCTCCGACGGCCACGAGACCGTCACCGCATCGCGATGGTTCGACCCGGTCGGATGCCTGGTCGCCGGCCAGTGGCACCGCTCGGTGCCTGCGCAGTCCGCCGACGCCGCCTGAACACGATGGTGATCACTCAGGTCGACCTCGTCGCCACGCTGGAGCACTTCTGGCACCCAGTGTGCCGCGTCGACGAGGTTCCCACAGATCGCCCACTTGCCGTTCGTCTCCTCGATCGCGAGCTCGCCGTCGCCCGCTTCGCCGACGGCACCTGGACAGCGCTCGACGACCGTTGCCTCCACCGCTCGACGCGCCTGTCCGTTGGCACGGTGGAAGGCTGTCAGGTCCGCTGCGCATATCACGGTTGGACATGGGGTGGCGACGGCCGATGCACCGGAATCCCGTCGATGCCCGACGGTCCGATCCCGGCCAAGGCGCGCATCGACTCCTACGACGTCATCGAACGACACGGCCTGGTGTGGGTGAACCTGCGCGACGGTCGAGCCGTCCCGCTCCCGCACTGTTCAGCCACCGACGACGAGCTGCACAGCATCGCGGGCGAGCCCTACGTGTGGCCTGTCTCCGCTGCACGACGCGTCGAGAACTTCGTCGACCTCGCTCACTTCGCCTGGGTGCACGACGGGTCACTCGGAAGTCGCGACCGTCCTGTCCCCCCACTTCCCGAAATCGAGCGGCACGGTCACGAACTGCGCTTCCGATACGACCCGCCCGAGTTCGACCCCGAGGAATCGGCGATGTACGGGTCCTCCGACTATCGGCTGCCGATGCCGTGCACGGTCGACATCGTGTTCCACCTCGCCTCCGGCGCACGCCGCGTGCTCTGGATGACGGCGAGCCCGCGGTCGGCCGACGAGTGTCGCGTCTTCTGGTTCATGGCCCGCGACGATGACCTCGATGGCGACGACGCCGAGCACATCGCATTCCAGCAGCGTGTCCTCGACGAGGACTCGCCAGTGGTGTGCAACCAGGTCCCGGGCGAGTTCCCGCTCGACCCGGCCGAAGAAATCTCGGTGCACACCGACCTCGTCTCGAACGTGTACCGGCATTGGCTCCGAGGCCTCGTGCACGGCTACGTCGAAGGCGGCACCGACGCCATGCTCGCCGCGGCCTCGCTGATCGTCGACGAGACCGATGCGGCATCCGACGGGTCGAGCCAAGAGCCTCTGACCCCATCGAGCGCGATCTCGACCATGTCGACCACCGAGTAGCCGAAAGCAGCAGCGCACTGCGCGTACTCCTTGGTCAGGTCGAGTCCGACCATCGCCGGGTCATCGGTGTTGAGGGTGGCGAGGATTCCCGCCGCTCTCATCCGGGGGAACACGTGGTCGGCGATACTGCCGAAGACGTCAGGGTTGATCAACACGTTTGCATGCGGGCACACCGTGAGCGGAATCTGCTCGTCGACGATGCGAGCCACGAGTTCGGCGTCCTCGAACACCGAGATGCCGTGGTCGATCCGTTCGCACCCGAGTCCGTCGAGCGCGGCCGTGACGGTCGACGCCGGCGAATTCTCTCCTTGGTGAGCAGTGCGACGCAACCCGACCCCGGGAGCCATCGAGTAGGCCTCACGGAACGACAGCGGGTCCATACCGATTTCGGTCGAGTCCATGCCGATGCCGATCACACGGTCCGCGGCGGCGTCACCCGACCGCTTCAGACCGACGAGCGCTGCAACGTGTTCGACGGCGACATCGGGGCCGAAGTCGCGATCGATGTCGAAGATCAGTCTCGCCTGAGTTCCTGTGTCGCGTTCGGCGGCGGTCAGACCGCGATCGAGGGCTGCGACGATGTCACCCAGGCGTTGGCCACCGGCGAGATGCCGAGCCGGGGTGAAGAACGTCTCGCGGTACACGAGTCCGTGTTCGGCACCGTCGACGATCGATTCGTACGCGAGTCGCTCCCAGTCCTCGGGGGTGGCGAGCGTCGACTGCACCAGCCAGAACACCTCGAGGAAGCCCGTGAGATCCTCGTAGTCGTAGAGGGCGGTGACGTCGTCGGTCGGCATCACGATGCCGTTTCGCCTCGCCAGGTCCTCGACGGTTGCCGGTCGCATCGTGCCCTCGATGTGGCAGTGCAATTCGACCTTTGGGAGGGATCCGAACAACGCGGCATCGATGGGCGGTGAGGTGTTGTCGGGCGACATCTCGGCCACCGTAGAAACCCGGCGTGTCGGTGCTGTTTCCATGCGATGAAAGGTCGCCCAGGTCCTTTCCAGAAGCTCTGTCGTGGGCAACGATCGGTCGATGGCCAGAACGAACACAGCGGAGACGCCGCTCTCGATCCACCAGGCGCTCCGGCTCCTTCCCAAGGCCGAACTCCACCTCCATCTCGGAGGTGCGGTCGCCGCCGACACCTTCGTCGAGCTCGCCGCCCTCAACGGTGTGTCACTTCCGGCGTTCGACACACCTGCCGACCTCTACGACTACGACGACCTCGGCGCCTTTCTCGAGGTGTACACGTTGGTCTCGGCATCGGTGATCAGCCGCTCCGACTTCCAGCGGGTCACCTACGAATGCCTCGAGCGATGCGCTCGCAGTGGCGCCCGCCACGTCGAGCTGTTCTTCAGCCCGGAGTCTCATCTCCCTCACGGCGTGAGCTACGGCACGATGCTCGGCGGCGTCACGAGCGGACTTCGTGACGCCGAACTCGACTTCGGGCTCACCGCGTCGCTCATCCCGGCGATCAATCGCGAACTCGGAGGCAAACGCGCCGTCGAGTTCGTCGAGATGATCCAGCAATCGAGGACGGACGACGTCGTGGGTGTCGGGCTCGACTTCAACGAAGTCGGGTTTCCGGCCGACGGCTTCGTCGCGGCCTTCGACCTCGCCGGTTCGTTCGGCCTGCGACGAACATCGCATGCAGGCGAGGTGGGGCCGGCCAAGAACATTCGTGACGGCATCGAATTGCTGGGCTGCGACCGAATCGATCACGGCTACAACATCGTGACCGACGGCGACCTGATGAGCTCGTGCGCTCGCGATGGCATTCCGTTCACGGTGTGCCCGACGACCACCACGTTCACCAGCGACTTTCGTGACCTCGCCGACCCCGATCATGCGATCCGGCGAATGTTCGACCGCGGTCTCACGATGACGGTGAACTCCGACGATCCCCCCATGTTCGGCGTCGAACTCGTCGACGAGTACGTCACGATGCACGACGTGATGGGCTTCGGATTCGACGACTTGGTCGAGCTCGCGATGAATGGCATCGACGTCGCTTGGGTGGATGACGCCACCAAGCGAGACTGGCGTCGAGTCTGGACGGCCGACCTCGAGTCGATCCGACATCGGCTTCGAGCGGACGAGCCCGAAGCGAGCCTGGGAACGCCGTGAGCTCGGTCGCGGTGTTTCGCGACACCTACCCCGTCGACATCGGGTCGCAACGGCGAGATCTTCCACTCGTACCCGTCGCTGACCAGGTCGCGATCTCGCTGCTGATGACGATCGACGTCCCGCTCTCGTTCGTGCGGACCGCCGGCGAGGAACTCGCTGAACTGCTCGGCGAGAGTCGTCCGGAGGCGATCGTCACCGCGGCGACACTCGGGATCCCGATCGCAACCGAGGTCGCCAGAGCACTCGGCCATGACGAGATCGTGGTGTTGCAGAAGACTGCGAAGATCCACCTGGCCGACGCGTTCGTCGAGCCACTCTCATCGATCACGACAGACGGCGAGCAGGCACTCCGACTCGATCGCGCCCGAGTGCCCGTGATCGCCGGGCGACGAATCGCGTTCGTCGATGACGTGATAGCGACGGGCGGCAGCGTCGTGGCAGCGCTCCGATTGATCCGAGCGGGCGGTGGAGACGTGGTGACCATCGGTTCGATCCTGACCGAGGGCGCCGATTGGCAGGACCGGCTCGACGAGGACGCACCGCTCGTTCGATCACTCGGCACGATTCCGGTCTTCCGCTCGACCGAGGGCGGCTGGACACCGATGCATTGAAGACCGCTGGCCCATCGGGCCGGCGGCGCGGCGTCAGCCGATCAGATCCCTCCAGAGGCGGCGATATGCAACGGTGACATCGTCGAATGACAGCGTTGCTTCGTCGGCCCCGGTCCCATCGACGCCGATGACCGCGGGACGCAGCACCTCGAGGATCTCCCGGTCCTCGGCGTTCACTGCCGCTTGGAAGTCGTGCCAGGGGTCGATCTCGCCATCGAGGTCGAAGTTGCGCACGTTCTGCTGGAACACCAGCGAGCGCGGGGCGTCAGCAGCGAGGCTGCTCACCGGCGTGAACGCGACCTGGATCCACTCGACACGGTCGGGCGCGTACGTGATCCGCAACTCGGTCACGAACGGGAACACGTGGCGGTACGCGAACTCAGCGAGGATCGGCACCAGTGGCCCGTCGAGTGTCACCCGGTCGAGTTGGTACATCTCCACGACATGATCGAGGCCGGTCGGCCCACCAGCGCCGCCAGAGCCCGTCACGTCGACCCGGGCCGGTGGCACGGTGACGAGAGCCGGGTCATCGGAGGCGCCGAAGGTCTCGGCATGCACCGTGGCGAAGTGGCCGAGGTCGTTGAAGTTCTCCACGATGCGCGAGGGCATCGTGGCCCACGGCTCCGGGCCGAGCTGGAAGCCGATCGTCTCGGGCTGGCCATATGCCGACCAGTCGGGGATACCGCCGATCGGGTCGGGGTCGAGGCTCACCCACACCATCCCATGCTCGACGGTGATCGGGTACACCGTGAGATCGAGACGCTCCGCGAGGCGATCATCGGGGCGAGCCGGGAGGTGCGTGGCGCGCCCGGACTCGTCGAAGTGCAGCGCGTGATACGGACACACGAGACAGGCCGCTCCCGATGGTGCGACCCGAACATCCCCCGTCGACAACTGCGAGCTGCGGTGTGGGCATCGATCGGCGGCGGCGAGGAGCTCGTCGCCCAGCCGGGCCACCACGATCGGTTCGTCGAGCACGGTGACGCCGAACGGACCGTCGGCCAGCTGGGCCTCGAATCCCACGGCGTGCCAGTAGCGACGGGCCACGACGTCGGCGCGCCTGTTCACGGTGAAGGCCGACTGCGGGTTCATCCGAGTTCGAGCGCCATCCGTGTCGAGAAGCAGGTCGAGACCGACGGCGAACGCTCGACGGCCATCGATTCACACTGCCACATGGTCGGGAGCGAAACGTTCGAGCATCACGCGCTCCAGCATCGTGGTGAGCGTGGCCGTCCCCGCCCACATCTGCTTGTAGTCGTTCTGCGTCGTGGCAGTGAGCATCTCATCGCCCAGACCCGTACCGGTCACGAGCCACTCGGCGAGCAATGCTCCGAGGATGGCACCGGGCACGGCGATCTTGGCTGCTGCAAAGATGCTCGGCATCGCTGCCGGGAGCCGCAGCTTGAACAGCACGGTC
>JBGCFW010000286.1:0-4944 GCA_045107155.1 Ilumatobacter sp.
CTTCGGCATCAGAGGTGCGGCGCGCCATCTCGCTCTCCACGAGATCGAGGCGGGCCTGAGCCACGCGACGGGCATAGGACACCACGTCATCACGGCGTTGCAGCTCGGTGCGCATGGCGCGGAGTTCGTCAAGCGACAACGCCGTTGGGTCGACGGGGTCTCCCCCGGCGCCTTGGCTGCTGGCGCTCCCGTTGGTGTGGTTCGTGTCGTCGCTCATGTTGCTCCTCCCGAAACCGGCGGCAGCACCGCCAGCTCGTCATCTGGCCCGACAGTTGTATCGAGCTCAGCACCATCACCGTTCACCCAGATGCGACAGGTTGCCAGCACCTCGGTGAACCGTTCGCCGTATCGGTCCTGCGCTGCGTGCAGGACCTCATCGACCGTAGTTCCGTCAAGGGTGTCGGTTGCTGTTCCCGCGGCATCACGTGCCGACGCAAACAACCGAACCTTGACCACGTCCTCAATGTACTCAGTACGGTCGCGATCCCGGAGCTTCACCTCCGAATCGCACCCGGCATCGATTCCTGTTGATCATTCCACTTGATCGTTCCACCTCGTGTCGCGTGCGACACTGTCGAGGTGGGAGGGCGCGGCGCAGCTTGGGGCCGGTGGATCACCCGCCCGTGGCGGTCGGCTGGATTGATCACCGCGCTCATTGCATCGTTCGCCCTGCCCGCGTTCATGGCCGCGAGCGCTGATGTGTTTCTGGTGTCGGCCTCCGACTCGATCACCCAGCAGGTTCTCGAGGACAACCCGGCGGGCCTCGACCTGACCGTTGTTGCCCAGGGACGGCTGACCGCGAGTGCTGTCGACGACCTCGACACCGCCATGACCAGCCGACTGGACCGGGTTGGACGGCTCGACGCGCCCGACCGGATCGTCTATGCCGATCTCGCGCTGCAAATTCCAGCGCCCGACGTCATGTCATCGGCCACCACGATCATCGGCTCAGGTGGCCGGTTCTTCGCGCGCGACGGGGCCATCGAGGCGCTCGACGTCGTCAACGGCGACCGAAGTGTCGATGGAGTCTGGATCTCCGAGCGGGCAGCAAATCGCCTCGAACTCGCCCCAGGGTCGCTCGTGTCGATCGCCGACAGCACACCGCTGCCCGTCGCCGGCGTGTTCGCCAACCTGTGGGAAGGCGAGCGAGACCCGTATTGGGACGATGTGCCGCCCGCGTTCGTTCCCCGGTTCTCACGCGTCCTGTCCGGGCCACTCTTCGAGACGGTGGTCCTTCCCGAGTCAGTACTGACCGACCTCGGGGTCAACGGGTTCGTTCGGTGGGATGCAGCCGTCATCGATCCGCCCGATTCGCTCGCTGGCCTGTCGTCGCACACCGCTCGCACCCGCGGGATCGAACGTTCGTACACCGAGTCACCGGAGATGGCCACCGCGCTCGCCGCGTTCGCCGGTGCCGACGGCGCGACGCCCACCCTGTCGACCGAGGCGTTCGACCTTCGTCGGCAGCTGGAGCGCATCGTCGCCGAACTCGACCAACCAATCGCCACCGCCGCACTCGGTGGCATCGTGCTCGGGCTGATCGTCACCGCGGCGGGTGCGGCCTTCGCGGTGCGCAAGCACGAAACGGCATTCCGACTCCTAAGAGCGGACGGCGATGCGCCATGGCGCTTCGCGGCGCGTTCGCTCCCACAGTTCGCTGCGCCCGCCGTGGTGGGTGCAGCACTCGGGGTCGGAGCGGCATGGCTCGTGATCGCTGGACCGGGCGACGGTGACCGATCCGGCGCGATCGATGTGCGGGCGATCGTGATCGTCGCAGCGACGGGACTCGCCGTTGCCGCAGTCGTCACCGGGTGGTCGGCGAGCCAGGTCAGCCAGACTCGACGATCGGCCATCGGATCAATTCGGGCGGCGTGGATCCTGCCGATCCTCGGCATCGCAGCCGCGGCCTGGGTGCAGGTCGGTGCGGCGGGTGATGCGGGCGAGGTCGACCCACTGGTGATCGCGTTCCCGCTCCTCGGACTCGTCGCCGGCGTCGGAGTGATCGTGATCGCCTCGCGCTCGCTGATGCGTCGAGCCCACCGCAGCGGCGGCGCACTACCGCCCGCACTGTTTCTCGCATGGCGGCGAATCACCTCTGCTGACTCGAGCGCATCACTGTTGTCGGCCGCGATGGGGATCTCTCTCGGACTGATCATCTTCGCGTCGAGCTTGGTCTCGGGTCTCGACACCGCCGCTGCAGCAAAAGCGACGACTGCGATCGGCGGCCCCACCCAAGCGCGGGTCGATGGCCCGTTCGAGGCGGAGCTTCCCGCCGAGACCACCCTCGTGCGCGTGCTGTCCACCCGCACCACGATCGGGAACGCGCAGGTGACCGTGCTCGCGATCGACAGCGACACCTATGCGACCGGGGTGTCGTGGCATCCAACGTTCGGCTCGTCGGCAGCCGACGTCGTCTCCGCACTCGATCAGCCCACGGACCCCGGCGAGACCGCGGATGTCACCGCGGTGGTTGCGGGCCGCTTCGCTGCCCCGGCGCGCGCCGGGTTCGGCACGACGATCGTCACGTCGTACACCACGGTCGCAAGCATCGAGGCAGCACCGCTCGCATCCCGGGTCGCCCCGACGTTGCTCGTCGATGCCGATCAACTCGAAACAGCCGCTCGCGACGCACACGATGATCAGCGCCCTGCCGGCGTCGACATGGAGGTCTGGGCAGCAGAGTTCCGGTCACCGCTGCTGCGGTCCTCGCGGGTCCTCATCTCGCAGCTCGACGACGCTGCGTTGGTTTCGTTCGCTGAGGACAACGGCATCAGCCTGCGTGACGTGGTGACGCTCAGCGACCGGCGCGACGAGGCGGGAAACCGTGCAGCCAGGTGGACCTTCGAGTACGTCCGCATGCTCGCGGTGATCGCCGGGTTGGCGGCGTTGGGAACGTTGCTCTTCTACTTGACCGAGCAGCGCGCCCGCCGCCAACTGTCCACGGTGATGGCCGAGCGGATGGGCCTGCGACGACGTACGGCTGCAATGGCCGCGGTTGGCGAAGTACTCGGGTTGGTGTCGGTGGCACTCGTGGCCGGCACATCCACCGGGCTCGTGATCGCACACCGTGTGTTCGCCAGGTTCGAACCCGAGCCGGGGCTGGCACCCGAGGTGGGGCTCGAGGCTCCGTGGTCGGTGGTGGTCGCAGTCGCCGGTGCTGCGGTGGTGGTCGTGGTGGCTGCGGCGTTGGCCAACCAGTGGCTGGCGGAGCGACGAACGTATGCCGAGGTCCTCCGTGGAAGCTGACGATCCGCGACCGGTCATCGAGTGCGTCAGCCTGCTGCGCGTGTTCGAGTCCGCTACGGGACGCGTTCAGGCCGTGCGCGGCGTCGACCTGACCATCGAGTCGGGTCGCACGGTCGCTGTGGTCGGCCCGTCCGGCAGCGGCAAGTCCTCACTCTTGCGGATGATCGGCGGGCTGGACACCCCCACCGCTGGTGACGTGTTGGTCGACGGCGTCAACCTGGTTCGCCTCAGCTCGTCGGCCCGACGCCGCGTCAGGGCTCGCCTGCTCGCGCACGTCCATCAGCGACCGATGGACAATCTGCTCGGCCATCTCACCGCACTCGACCAGGTGGTGCGCGTGGCCCGACGGCGCGGCGTCGGAATCGACGAGTCGGCCGAGATGCTCGATTCGCTCGGGCTCGCTCACCGTGCCGACCATCTGCCGGATCAACTCTCGGGTGGCGAACAGCAACGTCTGGCGTTCGCTCGCGGCGCGGTGGGTTCACCCGCGGTGATCATCGCCGACGAGCCGACCGCCGAACTCGATACCGACAGCACCGACCTGGTGCTCGATGCGATCGAGCGGTTGACGCGCTCCGGGATCACCGCACTCGTGGCCACCCATGATCCACGGGTGCTCGAGCGGGTCGACCAAGTCGTGACACTCCGCGACGGATCGATCGCGTCGGTCACCGAATCCGGTACCGAACTGGCCGTGATCGACCGCGCCGGCCGGATCCAGCTGCCACCCGAAGCTCGCGCTCACTTCGCCGACCGGCGAGCACGAGTCGTGTGGGACCCCGATCGCCAAACCTTCACACTGGAGCGACCATGAGCATCGTCACTCGTCTCGACGGCGTGACCAAGCGGTTTCGACGCGGCAGCGAAACGGTCACCGCGGTCAATGGTGTGTCCTTGGAGTTGTCGACCGGCGAGATGGTGGCGCTGGTCGGCCCATCCGGATCTGGCAAGACCACCCTGATCAACCTGATCGTCGGCGGTGACGAACCGGACTCCGGAACGGTCGACACCCCGGATCGATCCAATTGGTCGCAGCTGGCAATCGTGCCCCAGACCCTCGGCCTGCTCCCCGAGCTGACGATGGGTGACAACGTCGATCTCCCGCTCCGGCTGGGTACGCCGGGTGACACCGATGCGCGCACGGCGATGGAGCGGCTCGGGATCTCCGCGTTGTTCGATCGTCCACCCGACGAGACGTCGCTCGGCGAACAGCAGCGGGCAGCGGTGGCGCGCGCCTTGGTGACCTCACCGATGCTCCTCGTGGCCGACGAGCCGACCAGCCATCAGGACGAAGCCAACACCGATCGGGTGACCAACGCACTGGTTGCAGCGGCCGCTTCGGGGTCGTGTGTGTTCGTCGCCACCCATGACGCTCGAATGCTCGATCGGTGTGACCGCGTGTTGGAAATGCGCGACGGCATCGTCACCACGATCAGGTAGCCGACGGGCCCGTTTGCACGACCTCGGTACGATCAACACCGTGGCAAGTCGACAGCGTCAGCGCAGCAAGCTCATCATCGTCGCACTGTTCGCGCTCGCTGCGTGCTCCTCGGGCGACGACACACCTGGCGTGTCGAGCGAGGAAGCAGCGGTGCTCCCCACCGATGTCGCGGTGTCCGAGGATCTGATCGTGGCGACTGAAGACGGCCTGATTCCCACACCCTCGACGGTGCCCGAATCGATTCCAGCCATCGATCT
>JBGCFW010000287.1:0-27301 GCA_045107155.1 Ilumatobacter sp.
GTCGAGCAGGCCGTCGACCTGGTGGCAGCGCGAGCAGTTCGCGATGAAGGTCTGTTCACCGTCGGCGGCGAGCGTTCCTGCCTCGGGCGGCGTGTACTCCTCGAGCTGGTTCGCCTTCCAGGTCTCGAAGTCGGCATCGTCCAACGCAACGACTTCCATGCGCATGTTGGCGTGCGAGAGACCGCAGAACTCGGCGCACTGACCGGCATAGATGCCCGGCTCGTTGGCCTGCATCCGCAGCGTGTGAACACGACCCGGCACCATGTCACGCTTGCCGTTCAGCTTCGGGATCCAGAACGAGTGGATCACATCGCGGCTCGTGCCGCGGATGAGCACGTTCATGTCGGCGGGGATGACCATCTGGCCCGAGGTCACGATCGGAGCCTCGATGCCACCGCAACCGTCCTGGACCGGGTAGTCGAACTCCCACCACCACTGCTGGCCGGTGACGTTGACGATGCATTCGGTGTCGTCGGTCTCGGCGAGGTCCATCAAGACACTCACGGTCGGAATGGCGACGCCGACGAGGATCAGTGCAGGGAGGATGGTGAGGCCGATCTCGAGCGCCGGCTTGCCGTGGGTCTGCTCGGGGATCGGCTGACCGCGGTCGCGGTAGCGCCACACCGCGTAGCCCACCGCGGTGAAGGTGACGATGCCCACAGCGAGGGCGATGTAGAACACCAGGCGGGTGAGGCCGTCGATGTTTTCGGCGTTCTCGCCGGCTGGTTGGAAGATGTCCTGCGGTGCGTTCTCGGCACAACCGGCGACGAACGTGCCCGCTGCGACGAGTGCCGCGAGCTTCATCGTCCGCCGACGTGAGCTGCTGGAAGATTCGGTCACGTTGGTCAAAGTACTCACCGCTGTTTCGTCGCGCACTGTCGTTCGATCGTGATTCGAGTGGCTCACGGCACGATCACCCGAACGTGCGCGGTATCGACGCCGGGAACGAAGAACCAGGTCCCGTCATCTTCGGGGCCACCCGGGCCGTTCGGGTTGATCTGTCCGTCGAAGGCGAAGCTCGGCTGACCGGCGAGCACCGTCAACAGCTGAGCAGCACCGGGCTCGATGAGCGTGGTGCAGATCTGGTGGCGATCCTCGACGTCTTCGCCGTCGACCTCGAACGTGTCGGTCCCGAGGTCGAGGGAGAGGCGACGGTCTTCGTCGGACTCGTTCCGGAAGATCACGTTCGTCGGGTTGGAACGCGGGATGGTCAGACCGTCCACGTTGTCGCCGAGCGGTCCGGGGACGTCGACGTCGAGCGTGCCATCGGCCTGGAGGATCACCGCGAACGTGCCCGACTTGCTGGCGACCGTCTGGCTCGCCTTCTTGTCAGCCTCGGGGAACGCCTCTGGGCTCTCGCAGATCCGCTCAGCGGGATGCTTGCCCTCTTCGGCGCCCTCGGCGTACTCGGTCGGATGAAGGATCGCTTCTTCCTGCCAGATCGAGGTGGTCTCGAATTCGTGGATGTCGCGCTCGCCGTCGAGGCCCGCCAGCGCACCTGCGCCGACGATCGCCACGATGCCGACTGCCATGACGCTGCCGATGGCCATCGGGCCGAACTTGCGTTGGTTGGCGATGCCGAACGCCACCAACAGCACGACCGTGGCGAGTACCGAGAACGTGATCGTGGTGCTGGTCTTGGAGAGCCAGAGCATCACACGACTGAACGCGTAGATGACCACACCGATGGCGACAGCTGCACCGATCGGGAACTCGAGCGGGTTCGAGAGGCGGCTCCGGATTTCGCGGTTGTGTTCGACGTTGCCCGACGCCCGCTCCGACCAGGCCTGGATGGCCCATTCGGCACCGGTGGCGAGCAGCGCGACGAGTCCGATGACGGCGATCGGCTGGTACGAGATGAGGCCGACAGCCACGACCACCGCACCGAAGGCGAAGCCGAGCGGCCAGACGCTCGAGCCTGGGGCGTACTGCGCCGCCGAGATCGTCTCCATCGAGCGCGAGTCGTCGGCGAAGACGTTGGAGTCGCGCAGGAACAGGTTGAGCCCGGTGAGGCCCATGATCGCGACCGTGGCGCTCGTGAGGCCGACCGTGCCCATGACGCCGCCCTGGCCGACGCCGTAGACGATGGTGGCAACGAGCGAGACGACCGAGGCGCCGATCAGAAGCTTGGATCCTGTGGTGAACATCAGACGTTGGTTCTCACTTGGTGACGTAGACGACGAACCAGATGGCCGTGTAAACGGCCAACATGGCGTACCAGAAGACGGCGTGGGCGACGAGCAGCTCAGGCTCGCTGCGACCGCCGAGGTATCGGAACATGGTGACGACGGTGAAGAGCAGACCGGCGACCATCAGTGCGACGAACATGCCGGTGATGGCGAAGAACATCGAACCGTAGGCACCGTCGGCCACGCCGAGGTGCATCTGGGTGTAGACGAACGCCTGCGCGTTGATGATCAGGAGTCCGACGAACGCGGTGGCAGCGAGCGCGAAGACCGTGTTCGCCCGATCGCTGCGCTTCGCCGCCCAGATCGCCCACTGTGCAAACGAGCACAGCGCCGGGAAGGCGATGAGCATCACGTTGGTGGGCACTTCCGGGATCGTCACGCCGGACGGCAACCAGGACGCGCCGGTGTCGAGCGTCGAGCGACGCTGGACTGCCCAGACGCCGAGCATGCCGCCGGTCAGCATCGTCATGGCGACACATGCGAGCGCCGTGCCGACGAGCACTTGATGACGGGGAGCCGGAGCGGGGCCGGCGGTGAGGGCTTCCATCAGCTTGCACTCCCTGTGTTGGCGGCGGACCGGAGATCGAGCATCGGTTCGGCCGAGGTCACGGTCGGCACGTCGACGTAGTTCGAGGCCGGGGCGGGCGATGTGGTGCTCCACTCGATCGAGTGGCCGCCCTGGGGATCATCGACGGTGTCGCCGTCACCGCCGAACACCGAGGCGGCGAGGAGGCCGACGAATGCGATCAGCGTGAGAGCCATCAGCCCGTGGCCGACGAGCACGAGGATGTTCCAGATCTGCAGATCGCTGTCGTCGTACGCGAGCCCGGCGGGCTGGTCGAGGAAACCTGCGATGTAGTGCGGGAAGCTGGCGAGCACGGTGCCGGCGACGCCGAGCAGCGCAAGCGGTGCGACCTTCTTCAGGTCGAGTTCGACGCCCCAGAGCTTCGGCGCCCAGTGGACGATGCCGCCGAGTACGCCGAGCGCCGCGCCGTAGGCGACGTAGACCAGGGCGGCTTCACCGAAGACCGTGCCGACCAGTTCCAGATCGAGGATCGGTTCGATCGCTGCGCCGAGCATCCCGACGAGGACCATGCCGAACCCGAAGAAGGCGAACAGGAACGCTGCGGACACGTTCGGTCGGATCGACTCGCCGTCCTCGTCCTTCTCGGGCTTCGCCAGGAACAGCATCATGAAGAAGAGGATCACCGCTCCGAGGATCGGCAGGACGTGGAACATGGCCCACGGCAGCACGTCACCGAGCTTGGTGCCGAAGTCTTCGCCGTCGGCGATGAAGAGCTGCGAGCCACGCCACGGCACGTCGAAACGGAGTTGCTGGGTGGTGGCGGCGAGTGCCGACACGCCGACGAGGGCCAGGCCCGCCAGCACCACACCGCGTGCGGGAACGCGCTTCTTGAACGTGGGTCCGAGCAGTTCGGCGAACACCCCGAGCGCAGGGATCGCGAACAGGAACGTGGTCGGCTGGGTGAAGATCCAGCCTGCCCACGTCGCGATGCCCTCGTTCCCACCGAACGCCGTGCGATCGCCGCTGCGATGGTCGACGAACAGGTAGATGACCGCACCGAACAAGACCGGCATCACGAGGACGAGACCGATGCCGTACACGAGCGCAGAGAGCGAGAAGAACGGCACGCGACGCATGGTCATGCCCGGCGCCCGGGTGGTGAGCACGCTCGTGACAAGAGAGATGCCGACGGCGGTGAAACCCAAGGCCATGAGTCCGTGGCCTGCCAGGAACAGGTCGACCATGTCTGCGTCTCCGCCGCCGATGCCGCCGTTGTTGACGAGCGCGACCAGTGTGAGGATGAAGCCTCCGAGCCACAGGTACATCCCGGACGCCGCCAAACGCGGGAACGCGAGCGCGCGGGCGCCGAGCTGGAGCGGCACGACCGCGATGGCGAGGCCCGCAGTGAGCGGGAGTGCGGTGCCGAACACGAGTCCGACCCGCTGGCTGCCGAGCAGCTGGGTCCAGGAATCGATGTCGAAGCTGACAGTGCCGCCGTCGGCTCGCTCGACCGCGACGAGAAGGTTCGCCACGATCGTGCCGAGGAACGCCAGAAGGCCGGCGCCGACGAAGAGGCGGCCGATCTTCTTGTGGTCGGTACTGGTGAGCCAGTCGACATCGGCGGCGAGCAGTCGGGCGAACGTGGAGTCGGCCGCTGCGTCGGGGCTGGAATCGATGGTGGTCATGTGTTGATGCGACTCACTTGGCTTGATCGTCCGAGGCCGCCTGGGGGCAGAATCGGTTCGTCTGTGGGGTCGCGCAGGGCTCTGCCAGGCGCAACGGCCCGAGACTACTTGCACGCCGTCGTTTCGCCAGAATTCCCCCATGATTTCATCGCCAACGTCCCGTGGCGCGCGACACGGCACATGTGCACGAGCCGAATCGGGCACGGAAAGTGGGCGACGACCACGAAGAATCGACCTCGGCGGGGTGGGTCAGCTGACGCCGTGCTCGACGAACACGTCGAGCATCATCGCGCCGAACAGGAGCGTGACGTAGGTGATCGAGTAGCCGAACAGCCGCATCGACGCCGCCGCTGTGGGTTCTCGGCCCAGCGCGAACGTTCCCCAGATGAAGATCGCGCCCAGCACGATCGCAGCGACGCCATAGATCCAGCCGAGGCTCGCGACCGGCCACAGCACCAGCGTGCTGGCGACCAGGGCGATCGTGTAGACGATCATCTGACGGACGACGTCGCCCATCGGGGCGACCGCCGGCAGCATGGGGACATCGGCGGCGTTGTAGTCGTCGGCGTACTTGACAGCGAGCGCCCAGAAGTGAGGTGGCGTCCACAGGAACATCGCGACGAACAGCACGACGGGTTCCCACCCGAGCGAATTCGTGACGGCGGCCCATCCGACCAGCACCGGCACCGCGCCGGCGGCGCCGCCGATCACGATGTTCTGTCGGCTGGTCCGCTTCAACCAGAGCGTGTAGATCCCCACGTAGAAGGCAGCAGCGGAGAACGCGAGCACGGCTGACAGCAGGTTGGCGCCCCACCACAGCACGGCGAATGCGAGCACCTGGAGGGCCACGGCGAACACCAGCGCGTGACGCGGTTCGATGATCCCGACCACGAGTGGCCGATTCTGGGTGCGTTCCATCAATGCGTCGATGTCGCGGTCGACGTACATGTTGATCGCGTTAGCCCCGCCCGCGGCGAGGGTGCCGCCGATCAGGGTGACGATCACGAGACGCGCCGGCGGCCAGCCCTGCTGGGCGAGCACCATCGTCGGGATGGTCGTGATGAGCAGGAGTTCGATGATGCGTGGCTTGGTGAGCGCGACGTAGGCACCGATGACGGAGCTCGGCTTGCGGCGAGGGGCGTGCGCCGCGACGCCTCCAGGAGCGAGCCGGGAGGGCACGAGGGGGCGGGAGCCGACAGCCATGACGGCCACATGGTACGACCCGGCGAGCGATCGCGACCAGCCGTCGTCGGAGGTCACCTCGATCTGGTGGCGAGTCGGCACCGGGCCACGCCCCGGCATACGATCGGAACGTGCCGACGACGCTGGAGCCCACGAAGGTCGAAGAACCCGACCTCGCGGACGACGTCGCCACCGACCGCCCATGGGTGGTGCTGGTCTGGAACGACCCGGTGAACTTGATGAGCTACGTCACCCACGTCTTCCAGAAGCTGTTCGGCTACTCGCTGGAACAGGCGACCAAGTTGATGATGGACGTCCACGAGAAGGGTCGCGCTGCGGTGGCCACGTGTTCGCGCGAAGAGGCGGAGATGCATGTCTTCCGGCTGCACGAACACAGTCTCTGGGCCACTATGGAACACGACAAATGACTCGCCGCTTCCGCGGGCCGATCTCGTCGGCGGGGTCGGGCGAGGCAATGCGCTGGACCCTGCGACTCGACGACGACGAACTCGAGGTCATCGCGCGGCTGTTGCGCGAACTGCGCGAACTGCTGGAGTCGGGGACCGACGACGGGCCCGTTCCACCGCTCCTCCAGCGCCTCTTCCCGACCGCCTACCCGGACGACGAGGAAAAGGACGCCGAGTACCAACGCCTCATGCGTGGCGAGCTCGTCACCAGTCGCATCCATCAGATCGACGCGGTGTCACGGTTGCTCGGTGTGGACGCCGACGAGGGCCCACGCCGACGCACGCTGGACGAAGGCGAGGTGATCGCCCTGATGCAGTCGGTGAACGCGGTGCGCATCGTGTTGGGAACGATGCTCGACATCGGCGAGGACGACATCGATGTCGACGACGAGCATCCGGCCGCAGCCGAGCATCATCTGTACGGATACCTCTCGTGGCTCTTGGAGTGGATCGTCCGCTCGATGCGCGGCACCACACCGAACTGACGCCTCTCGGCACGGAAGCGATCGCACTTGAGCGATCTTGACGAGGTCTTGCCGATCCGCTCTGCGTCAACGCCCGCTTGGCTCTGCACCGATCGACCACCGCGCCCCGATCGCTCTCCGCCAGCGCCGACCCGGCGACCTCTCTAGTGTTCGCACCGAACCAGGCGGATGTGAGAACGGAGGCGAGATGGCCGAGACGAGCGCGTTCCACGAGGGAGTCGCCACACGGACCCAGCCGACTGCGACAGCACATCGGCGCAGCGACCCGAACTCGATCGTTGCGATCTTCGGCGCGAGCAGCGATCGAGCTCGGTTGGGGTGCGCCGTGATCGCCGCGTTTCTTGCCGGTGCGGCATCGAACGGCACGGTGTCCTGGGCCACGACCGTCACGATCGTGGTGCTGCTCCCGGTCCTGCTGATGGGACAGCGTCGGACCACGCTGCCGCCTTCCCTGATCACGAGCGCGGCAGTCATCGGCTTCTTCACGTGGGTCGCGACGGCGGAGCCGAGTGCGCCACGACCTCTCGGGGCGATCCTGTTGGGCGCCGCACTCACCGCTGCGCCACTCGCAGTCGCCCAGTTCACGGTGCCGTCGGCACGCGGGGCGACCGAGACGAAGCTCGCCGCCGTGCTCGGCGGCGCGCTGGGGATCGTCGAGCCGACCGCCGGTCTCGTGGCGATCAGCATCGCCGCCACCTTGACGGTTGCCGCCTCGCTCGTTCGGCGGCGTCCGGTGACGGTCTTCGCTCCCGGCATGGTCGCAGGCGCCGTCGGCGTGGTTGCGTCGCTCGCTTGGCTCTGACCGCTCATCGAACGGCCTCGGGTCGAGCCACGCGCACCCACCAGCGACCCTCCGCCGACCCTGGGCCGAACCTGGGCCGACACTGGGCCGACACCGTGCCCGTCCGGCACCCCAGGTCTTGCCGTTGTCGGTGTTCTGTCAATCTTGCCGACATCTTGCCGATCGCCGCAGCGCCCGAATCCACGGGCCCTGAGAGGACGCAGCGTGAGAAAACGATCCTCGGCGACCGCACTCAGCGAGCGTCGGTCGGTTTCGCTCTCTAGTCTCAGCGGTCCAATCGAGGGTGTTGCGGAACGCCCTCGTGACCAACCTGCGAGGCGGATCGCAGGGGAGGTGGGGAGTCGTCCCCGTTCCCCGGAACCGTCGTCGTCCTTACGTTCGACAGGACCGATTCGTCGACTCCGACCATGCGCCCAAGTTCAACGACCTCCGACTCCGCCGCCGATGACGCGGCTGCTCGCTCCTCGCGCTGGACGGTGCGCCGCGCACTGCGGATGAGCGACGGAGCCGCTCGCCGTCTTGCAGCCGCCATCGTCATCGTCACCTTGCTCGCCGCGCGCAGCGGACACGTCTCGTGGGTGACCGCGGTCGTCGCGATCGCGCTCGTGCCGGCGGTCCTGGTCGATCTGCGAATCCACCGACTCCCGAACCGGCTCGTCGGCGGAGCTGCACTCGCCGGTGTGGCAGCGGCGCTCACGGCAGTGGCGACCGGACAAGATCTCCACGTGATCGATGCCGCCCTCGGGGCGGCTGCGATGGCGGCGCCGCTCCTGCTGGCTCACCTCGTGTCACCGGCATCGATGGGCTTCGGCGACGTGAAGCTTGCAGCCGTGCTCGGCGCAGGGCTCGGCGTCGGCGATCCGATCCACGCCCTCATCGCGCTGGCTGCGGGCGCGGCCATCACCGTGCTCCACGGGCTGGTCACGCGTCGCCGCACCGTTCCGTTCGGACCCGGGCTCCTCGTGGGCGCGGTGTTGACCGTGGCCGCGACCGCCACCGGTTCTGATCCGGCCCTGCTTCCACCATCGAACCCGACCATCGACGCTTCCGCTGCCGTCACCGACGCCGGAAGGACCGCCACCACATGACCTCGACGATCGAACGGCCGATCGAACGGCCGATCACCGATGCTTCGGCCGAGGCGCCGATCGTCTCGCTGACGCCTCCGACCCGACGACGTCCGTCGTGGGTCGTTGCAGGTGTCCTCCTCGTCGGACTCGCGGCGCTGCTCGGCGCATCGGTGTTCTCGAGCGCCACCGACACCTTGCGCGTCACGGTCGCGAACGGGGACCTCGCCCCGGGCGACGTGATCGACCCGAGCGACCTCCGCGTCGTCGAGATGGGGCGCACCGGTGGCCTCCGAGCGATCCTGGCCGACCAGCAGTCGCTCGTGATCGGGCAGACTCCGCGAGCGGTCATCCCGGAGGGCACCCTGCTCAACACCGGGCTGTTCGTGTCGCCCGAGGAGGTCGTTCCTGTCGGGTACGCCGTCGTCGGTGCCGCCTTTAGCGCCGGCGAGATCGCGACCCCGTCACTCGGCATCGGTGACCGAGTCGAGCTCGTGGTCGTTCGCCGACAAGCCCTGACCGGCACGCCCAACGACGATCAGCCCGCCGAGGCGACGGTGCTCGGTGCCGCGACGATCTGGGATCTCGTCGGCGAGGCCTCCACAGGTGGGGCATCCGAACGCGTCTGGGTGTCGCTCCTCGTCGACCGTGAACTCCAGACTCGGGTCGCGCAGGCAGCGTCGGGCGAGGTCCTTCGACTCACGTTGGTGGCGGGATGATCGTCACCGTGTCATCGGTCAGCGGTGCACCGGGCGCGACATCGTGGGCCGTCCTCCTCGCGGCGGCATGGCCGACGGGCTCGTTCGTCGATCGTGTGGTCGTCGAGACCGATCTCGATGGCGCCGTGATGGGCGCCCGCTTCGGCATCGGCGTGGAACCGGGCGCGTCGACGTTGGTGGCGAGCGCACGCCACGCGGCCGGAGCACCGCTCGACCTACGCGACTTCGGTCGGCGCGTCGACGATCAGGTGTGGTTGGTTCCGGGGCCGGAGAGCTCGGAGTCGGCCGCACAACTGTGGGGCACACCATCGGCCAGCGACGACGTCGCGACGGCTGCTGCACTCGACGACCGCATCTGGATCTGCGACGTCGGTCGCGCCGCGGTGACCGGCCCGATGCGCCCGTTCTTCGATCGCAGCGCGATGGCGGTGGTCGTCACTCGCGCCGAACACGAGTCACTGGTTCAAATTCCCGCCCGTGTCGCCGCCCTACGACGTACCGGCACGCGCGTAGGCGTGCTCGTCGTCGGGTCTCCGACCTTCTCGCACACCGAGCTCACGGGGTTCTTCGAGGCCGACCAGACGTGGACGGCGAATGCCGACCTCGAGCTCGTCGCCGCATCGCGAAACGTGTGGTCTCAACGTCGAGTGCGGCGCTCACAACTGTGGCGAGCAGCCGTCGCCGTCGCTGCCGACCTCGCCGACGCCGTGGCGGCCAAGCGCGACGACAACGACCCCGAAGATCGCGATGGCCGTTGACCGATCCGCAGTCGCGACCGTGCGCGGCGCGGTGCAGGCGGTGCTCGCCGACGAGGCCGGCCGTCGCGCTCAGGCCGGCGATGCACAGCTGTCCGAAGCAGCTCGCGAAGCGCTCGCGATGCGAACGCTTCGAGCCGAGTTGCGAACGCTCGACCAATCACTCGTGGCGGCGGGGCGCGAGCGGCTCACAGACGACGACGAAGCAGCGCTCGTCGCATCCGTGCTCGCGAACACCATCGGACGAGGACCCTTCGATCTGATTCTCGCCGACCCGACCATCGAAGACGTCGCCGCCACCCGCTTCGACCTCGTCTTCACGTACCACTCGGACGGATCGGTACGACGTCGTCCTCCCGGCGACTGGTCGAGCGAGACCGAACTGGCGAACAGCCTCAGCCACATCGCCCGCACACAGGGCCGAACGGAACGCCAGTTCAACGCTCAACACCCCTTGCTGACGATGCGGATCGGTCGCGGACTTCGACTCGCTGCACAGCGTGACGTTTCCGACCACGTCTCGTTCACGCTTCGGAGAAACACCCTCGACAAGGTCTCGATCCCCGATCTGGTGGGCCTCGGAATGTTTCCGGAGGTGATTGGCGACTTCCTCCGGGCCCTGGGGAGCGGGCCGGAGCTGCGAGTCGCGTTCGGCGGTGCGACCGGAGCGGGAAAGACCACCGTCTGTCGAGCGATCCTGAACGAGCAGCCACCCGCGCGTCGCATCGTCGTGATCGAGGACACCGCGGAACTCGATCTCTTCGACGAAGACAGCCATCCGAACGTCGAGTCGTGGGAGCAGCGCGAACCGAACGGCGAGGGGGAAGGCTCGGTTCTGCTCTCGGAGCTCGTCCGACAGGGTCTCCGAAACCGACCGGATCTCCTGATCGTCGGCGAGGTCCGCGGCGCGGACGCCGCTGTCCCGATGCTCGAAGCGATGACCCACGGTCAGGCGTCATTGACCACGGTCCATGCCGACGATGCACGCGGCGTGCTGTCGAAGCTCGCACTCTTCCTCGGAAAGGGCGACCAGTCGATGAGCCGAGAGAACGCGCACGACAATCTCGCGCAGGCACTCGACTTCGTGGTCCACGTCAGCCGCGGGCGCAACGGTCGGCGGTTCGTGTCCGAGATTCTCGAGGTCGCGGGGTTCGACGGCTCACAGGTGACGACCAACGTCGTGTACCAGGCGGAGTCCGAAGGCCACGGCCACGCGTTGCACCGGATGTCGGACGCACACGCCGCGAAGCTGCGGCGTGGCGGCTTCGAGGCGGAACGACTCGGTGGGGTGTGGCGATGATCGCCGCCGCCGGGGCAGGTGCCGCCGTGCTCGCGTGCACCGGGCTCTGGCTCGTGACGGCCGGGTTGCGTGGCGTCTCGACCCGACAGCGTTCGATGCCGGAGCTGGATTGGCCCGCTCTGTTCGTGAAGTTCGCGATCGCGATCACCGTCGCCGCGGCGGTCTGGTCGGTGACACGTTGGCCGATGGCCGGCATGACCGCCGGAGCGGTCGCGGCGATGATCCCCGTGCTCGTCAGAACGCGTCGGGCCCGCACCGACCAACTCGACACGTCAGATGCGCTGGCCGCCTGGGCCGAGATGCTCCGCGACACGATCGCCTCGCACGCCGGCCTCAACCAGGCGATCGCGATGACCGCGAGCGTCGCGCCGCTGCCGATCCAACGCGAGGTGCGCCAGCTCGCGGTGAACGCCGAGCGGATGCCGTTGGCCGATGCACTCCGGCGGTTCGCCGCCGATGTCGACGACTCGGTCGCCGATCTCATCGTGGCGGCGCTGATCATTGCCGACCAGTACCACGCACAGAATCTCCACCGACTTCTCTCCGACATCGCCGGGGCCTCGCGCCAACAGTCGTCGATGCGACTGCGGATCGAGACGGGGCGAGCGCGCACCTATGCCTCGGTGCGTTCGATCGTGGTGATCACGTTCGGGATGGCGACCGGTTTGATCGTGCTCTCGCCGGACTTCCTCACGCCGTACGACGAGCTCGGCGGTCAGATCGTGCTCGGAATGATCGGCGCGCTGTTCGTCGGCGCGGTCTGGTCGCTCATCGTGATGAGCCGCCCTCAGCCGCTGCCGCGATTGCTGGCCGGCGTCGAGGAGGCGATCGAGTCGTGATGACGCTGATGGTGGCGATCGCGGGCGGGATGTTCGGCGGCGGTCTGCTCCTCGCGGTACGCGGGCTGCTCGGGCAGACTCGGTCGCTGCCGGCGTTCGTCGACGACCTTCACAGCACCCGTCGCTCGACCATCGCACCACCGCCGCCGTGGAGCGACGTCGCGATGGGAAGAGTCGCGGGTGCGAGCAGCGAGCGACACCGTGCGGACCTCGACATCTGTGAACGTCCCGCGGCGAAGTTCGCGCAAGATCGTCTTGCCTGGACGGCGATCGGTGCGATGCCCGGGATGCTCGCGGTGGCGATCGCACCCATCGGTCTGCTCGACGCGATCACGCCACAGGTCGCCTTGGGCGCGGTCGCCGTCGGCGCGGTCGCCGGGTGGGTGTTCTCCGTGTTCGACCTCCGCTCCGACGCCGAGGCGAAGCGACGCGAGTTCCGCCACGCTCTGGCCGCATACCTCGAGCTCGTGGCCATCTTGCAGGCTGGTGGCGCCGGCACCCAGAGTGCGCTCTACGACGCAGCATCCATCGGCCGCGGCCCCGGATTCCGTCACCTGACGACCGCGTTGTCGGCGGCACGCTCGCGCCGCGAGGCGCCGTGGGAGACCCTCGGGGCGCTCGGTCGCCGGCTCGGGATCGTCGAGCTCGTGGAGCTGCAACAGTCGATGACGCTCGCCGGTGACGGCGCACGTGTTCGCGAGTCCCTGCGGGCCAAGGCCGAAGCGATGCGCGATCGGGATCGGGCGCAGCAGGAATCCGAGGCAGAGAAGACCACCGAGTCGATGGTCTTGCCGGTCGTGATGACGTTTGCCGGATTTCTACTCCTCATCGGCTACCCCGCGATCGCCGGTCTGTCGGCAACGACATGACCAGCGCGAACACCAGCACGAACACCATGACCGCCCGTCGGACCGCCGCGCTCAGGTCCGACGTCGCCACAACGGCGATCAGCACGAGCGCTTCTGACATCCAACGAAAGCGACACCACCATGCAACAGGCCAGCATTCAGATCCTCTCCCTCTGGTTTCGCGCCGACGAGAGGCTGCGCTCGCTCGCAGTCTCGGCGCGCGACGAACGCGGCGAGGTCACCGGCCAGACGGCGATGATCGTGCTGCTCGTCACAGGCGCGATCGCGGCGGGCGTGGCGATCACGGCGGCGATGCAGGCCAACACGTCCAACATCCCGACGCCCTGATTCGCGGGTCGCGACCGACCGGGGCACGCCGCTCCCGGTCAGATGCGGGCAGTGCATCGGTCACCGTTCTGATGGTGCCCTTCATCATCATCGGGATGCTGCTCGTCGTGCAGTTCGGCATCGGGCTCTATGCCCGGCAGGTCGTCCAGGGCGCAGCCCAGGACGGCGCCGACACCGCAGCACGATCGGGATCCTCGATCGGTGATGGCCTCGCCACGACCGACTCGCTCGTCGGTCTGGCTGGCGGGCACCTGATCACCGGCTTCTCGTCATCGGGCGAGTCCTCCGGCGATGTGGTGACGATCTCGGCCGAGGCCGACGTCGTTCGACTGCTGCCGCTGTTCCCGGTCATCACCATTCGTGCGACTGGGAGCGCGAGCGTCGAACAGTTCGTGCCGGCGGGTTCGTGATGCTGTCGAACCTGCCGGACGTGCACGACGACGGCGGGAGCGCTGGCGTCGAGACCGCGTTCGCTGTCACGGCACTGCTCCTGGTGCTGTTCTTCGTGGTCGGCGGAATGCGCCTCGTCGGTGCCGACGGCGATGTGTCTTCAGCGGCTCGCGCCGGCGCGCGGGCGGCTGCCTCCGCACGCTCTTCTGCGGACGCCGACGCAGCGGCACGAGCTGTCGTGGCGGGCGCGCTCTCCGGGCGCGGCGTCGCGTGCACCGGTGGACCGCGTGTGAGCGTGTCAGGAGCCGGGGAGCCCGGGCAAGCAGTCACCGTCGAGGTGAGCTGCAACGTGTCACTTCGCGATGTGGTGGCCGCCGGGTTTCCCGGTACCCGAACCGTCTCTGCCTCAGCCGTGGAGTACGTCGACCAGATCCGAGGCGAACGATGAACGAGCCCACCGACCGCAGCGCCCCGGGCCGCTGTCGAGACGATCGAGGCGACACGATGCTGATGACGACCGTCCTCATCAGCTTCCTCCTCGTTGCCTCCTGGGCCCTGATCTCCGCCTCGCAGCAGTGGAGTGCGCGACGCGACGTCCAAGCTGCCGCGTCGGCGGCGTCGCGAGCGGCAGCCCAGGTGACTCCCCAGGAGATCCGCGGCGGCGAGGTCGTGATCGACCCGACGCTCGCAGCCGAGCGTGCGGCGACCGTGCTGTCGGCATCGGGACACTCGGGCGGCGTCGTGAGAATCGACGGACTCACCGTGACCGTCACAGCGACCGGCCCCGTTGTCTACGCGTTTCCTTCGCCCGGTTTCCCGGGCTCCTTGACCGCCGAGGCGAACTCGTCCGCGGTCCGTGGTGTTCGAAGTGAGGAGAACTGAGATGAACCGATTCGCGAAGGCGATCGCCGCTGCAGCAGTGCTGTCGTTCCTGACGATCGGGGTGCCGATCGTCCTGTGGTTCGTCGCCGGCTGGCCGCTCCCGAGCTCGGTCCCCGATCTCGGCACGACAGCCGAGAGGATTCGGCAGGGCGATATCGCAGCTCACGCGGTGATCGACACGATCGCGGTCGTTGTCTGGCTCGCCTGGGCGCAACTCGCATGGTCTGTGTTGTGGGAGACAGCGGTGAACGTCCCTCGGCTGTCCTCCGGTCGGACGTGGCGGCCTCCCCCGCTCGTGCTGTCGCCGGTCGGGAACGGTGTCGCTCGTCTCGTGTCGGTGGTTCTCGCCGTCGGCGTGATGGCGACGGCGACGCCTGGCGGAGCGACCGCGCTGTCGACGCCCAGCGGACTCGGCCTCGACCCACGAGTGCCGGCGACCGTCGGTCAGGATGCGCCGACGGTGCTCGGCGCCGCCGCTGAAGGCGCGGTCCGAGTCGACGATGCGCCTCGATGGAAGGTCGGCCCTGACGACGATCTGTGGTCGATCGCGGAGACGGCACTCGGGGACGGGTCGCTCGTCGACGACATCGTTCGGCTCAACCCGGGGCTCACAGCGCGTGCGCTCGCTCCTCACATGGTGCTGAAGCTCCCGGCGGGAGCCTCCGGCCACTCGGTGCCTCGCGTCGCCGAAGGTGATGCGACACCCGGGAACACGGTGGTCCCGGGCACGCCCGACACGGCACCCCTCGCCCGGGAGTACGAGGTGCGTGATGACGACGGCATGTGGAACGTCGCCGAAGCACTGTTGGGCGACGGCAGTCGCCACGTCGAGATGGCCGAGTTGGCACTCGGTCAGGAAGTGGCGCCCGGGGTCGTCTTCGACGAGGACACGTTCGTGATCCACGCAGGGTGGGTCTTTCGACTGCCCGCCGATGCCGAGTCGGCTGCTGATCCGGACTCGACGAGGGAGGTGTCGACATACGTGGTGCGCGACGGCGACACCCTCTCGGCGATCGCCGATGAACACCTCGGTGACCCGGCTGACTGGACCGAACTCTGGGAGACCAACGCCGAGCGCGTGATGCATGACGGACGGATCTTCGATGACCCGCACCTGATCCTGCCGGGTTGGGAACTCGACGTTGCGACCGCTCCCGATGCGCCCTCGGATCGCACTTCGGACAACGCCGGCGGCGAGGCCCTGCCTGACGACCTGTCGACGATCGACACGCACCCCGCCGGCCATGTCGACACCGACGCCAGCGACCACACCGACACCGACACCGACACCGACACCGGCACCGGCACCGGCACCGGCACCGACAGCGATGTGCCGCCTTCGAAGGTGGTTGATCCCTCGATGTCCACGCCCACCGCCTCACCCGCAACACCCCGGTCGCCGACACCGCCGTCCACCCCACAGCCACGGGTGGTCGACGGTGGTCCGGCCGGAGCGAGCGAAGTCGGCGCCGACATCACCGCGCCCGCCGCCCCGACGCCGATCCGACTCGAGCACGCCGCCCTCGTCGCCGCCGGCCTGCTGTCGTTGCTCGGGATCCGTCGCCGTCGAGCTCTCCGAGCAGCACGCCCGCACGCCCGCGTTCCCGCGCCGCCTCCGGAACGGGTGGCGCTCGAACGCCGGATGAGGGTTGCCGATGCAGCAGAACGAGGCGCGCGCGTCGACATCGCGTGCCGGGCGATCGGCGGAACGATCGTCGGTTCGGGGGTGACGATCGGCTCGATCCGAGTCGCCGCCGATGGCGAACTGATCGTGCGCCTGACCGGGCCGGCACAGCTCCCGACACCCTGGGTGGGCGACGAGGCGAGCTGGACCTTGCCCGCCGAGATCGCAGTGGAGGAGCTCGGCGCGATGGCCCGGTCGATGGGTCAGCCGTGTCTGGCGTTGGCGACGATCGGCATCGACGCGGACGGGCGTGACCTCCTCGTCGACCTCGAGGCGGCGGGAACGACCGTCGTCGCAGCCCAGCCGACCCAAGCCGACGACGTCGTCCGGGCGGTCGGCGTGGGTCTGGCGACCTCGGACTCGGGGGAGGTCGTCCACCTCGTCACCGCCGGGCTGAGCTCCGAGTGTTTGTTCGATCACCCGAACGCCCGTCGCGCTTCGACGCCCTCGAAAGCACTCGAGCTCGCGTCGTCGCTCGTCGGTCCACCAGCAAGCGACACCGACCGATCGTTCGACCGGCGTGTTCGACGCACGGGCGGCGACGTGTGGGAACCGTCGGTGCTACTGCTCTGCCACGGAGACGACGCCGGAACCGCCTTGGGCCGGTGCACCCTGCCCGAACCCGCTTCAGGCGTTGCGATCGTCGCTGCCGACACCACGCCGACCCTGCCCCAGGAGTCGATCGGCGCACGGCTCGATGCCGGGCCCGATGGTTGGACCCTGGAGGCCTTCGGTGAACGGCTCGAATTCACTCCGGTGGGCATCGACGACGACGATCTGGACCTGCTCACCGATGCGGTGACCGACGCGGGTGAGCCAGCAATCGACGACGTCGAGATGACCCTCGTTCCCGAGAACTGGCGGCACGCCGCCGGCGGCTACTTCGTGCCGCTTCCCCGCGACCTCGGCGTCGGAGTGCTCGGACCGGTCGGGATCTCGGCGGCCGACGGCACGCCAGCCAGCGTCGAACGGTCGAAGACCGTCGAGCTGATCGTGTGGCTCACGACCAATCGCGACCGTGCGACTCGGTCCGGAGCACGTACCGCACTGTGGGACCTCGACGTACGCGACGCGACGTTCGCAAATGTCGTGTCAGAGGCGCGGCGGGGTCTGGCCCGCTTGGTGGAGCCGCCCACGGGAACCGAGTGGCTGGCGCGCACGCTCAACGAGTCGTTGCCGATGCACGAGCGGGTCGTGACCGATGCCGACCTCGTGGCGCAGCGAGTGGAACACGCGCGCATCGCGCCTCCGGCGGAGGCGATCGAGGTGCTCCGACCAGCGGTCGCGATGATCTCCGGCATGCCCTTCGCCGGCGCCAACTACCTCTGGCCCGACGCCGACGGAACCACATCGAACCTCGTGCTCCTTGCGACGACCGCTGCCTGCGAGCTCGCCGGACACGCGCTGTCGAGGGGCGACACCGACCTCGTCTTCTGGGCGACCGGGCAGAGCCTGAAGGTGCTGCCCGGTCATGAGGAGTCGATCGCTCTGCGGATGCGTGCGCACGCTCGGATCGGCGACCTGGCCGGAGTCCGCAGCGAATGGGAGAGCTACGAACGCATCATCACGGCCGACACCTGGTCTGACGGCGAACCGGCACCACAGCTCGTCGCGCTGCGCCGCGAGCTGCTCACCGCGGTGAGCTGAACACCGACGCAGGAGATCCTCGGTCGCCGCCGACGGAACTCACTCGGGGTCGATCTTCACCACGGTCGCGGCCCGCCAACGACCGTCGACCAATGCGCGCACCGAGAACGAATACGGCGCGTTCGGAACGAGCCGCTCGACGACACCCGAGGTCGAGGCATCGTTCGACACGAGAACCCATCGGCGCTGAAAGAGCCGGACCCGGAACTGGTACCGCTCGGCCCCCGGTACCGATGTCCACGACACGTCGAAGCGATCGTCGTCGGGAGTCACGGTGACAGATGGCGCCAGGCCGGCCCCCTCGACGGTCACGCTGTTCGATTCCGACGGTGCGATCGAGGCCACCGTGCCCGGACGCCACCGGTTCGCGACCTTGACGCTGACCTCGACGTCGTACAGCACGTCGTTCTCGAGTTCTTCGAACGTGATGCCCGAGTCGAGGGTCCAACGCCAACGCGGCCACTCGTCACCCGCCCGGCGGAGACGGAACCGGATGCGTTGCGCCGCTGGGGTGACCTCCCAGGCCGCGACGATCGCTTCGGGCTCGGACGTCAACGTGACCGTCGGGAGGTTGCCGACACCGACGACGGTGACCGAATCACCCCCACCGGCGCCACCGTCACCATCGCCATCACCATCACCATCACCGCCGCCGCCGTCACCGTCGGGCTCGTCGCATGCGTCGCCGATGCCATCGCCGTCGGCATCGGCCTGATCCGGGTTCGGATCGGCCGGACAGTTGTCGACCGCGTCAGCGACGCCGTCCCCATCGCTGTCCGCAGGTTCGGTCGGCGGCGGGCTCGGCTCGACGCCGAGCGGTCGACCCGACGAGTCGATCGCACACTGCTCGCCCACGCAGTTCACCAACTGATCGAGCAGGTCCGCGAGCTGCTCACGGCGGACTGCAAGCTCACCGCCCTCCCGATGGAGCGACTCGAGCTGATACGGGTCGGCAACCATGTCGTACAGCTCGGTGGAGCTCCCGTCGTAGTCCACGTACGCCCACTCCGCGGTCCGAACGGCGGCGTAGCCCGGGCCCTCGGCAGCCTCGACGACGAGCGCACGATCTCGATAGCGCTCGGGTTCGGACACGACCTTCGACAGGTCGATGCCGTCGACCGTCAACCCGGGCGACACGCCGAGCAGGGCGGCGATCGTCGGCGCGAGGTCGAGGTTCGAGACCATCGCATCGGAGCGCACACCACCCGAGAACGGGCCACCCGAGATCAACAACGGCACCCGGACCGACTCGTCGTAGACCCGGATCTTGCCCTCGAGACGGTGGTTCCCGGCGAGCCACCCGTTGTCGGACGTGAACACGATCATCGTCTCGTCGAGCACACCTTCGTCCTCGAGTCGTTGGACCGTCGATGCGACGAGGTCGTCGACGGCGAGCAGCGATTCGAGGCGCCCTTCGTGGTGACGGCGCATCTCCTCGATCTCGCGCTCGCGGAGCAGACGTTGGTTCCTGACGAAGCCAGGCTTGTCGCTCACGTCCGCCTCGTTGAAGTTCGGCGGCATCGGGAGCGCGACACCGTCGAAGGCGTGCTCGTGGCGTTCGGGCGGGACCGGAGGGTTCCCGCCTTGCGTGTGCGGTGCGAACGGCGTGAGCCACATGAAGAACGGACGGTCGGCGTCGACCGACTCGCTGATCGCTGCGAGACCGAGCTCGGCGATCACGTCGGTCTGATGCTGACCGCGATAGTTGATCGCCTCACCGTTGGAGCTGAACGTGAAGTTCGTCCACCGCTTCTGGCCGAGCAGCGCGTTGAAGTTGCTCCAGCCCGGGGGAATCTCCTTCGCATCCGGCACCTTGGGATCGATCCCGACCTGGCCGTACCCGTTGAGATACTTGCCGACCATCGTCGTGTCGAAGCCGGCTTCGCTCAACCACACCGGCAGCGTGTTCGAGTGATCGAGCGCCCGGTATGAGTTCGGTTCCCGGAACTTCGTCGTGAGCACGCCGTGATTCGGTGATCGCTGGCCGGTGATGAAGGTGGCGCGCGAGGGGCAGCAGTTCGACGTGTTGACGAACGATTGGTCGAAGGTGACGCCGGTGTCGCCGAGCAGCCTCTTCGTCTGTGGCAGCGCGACCATGTCGGTGACTGCCATGTCGTCGACCACGATCACCACGACGTTCTCGACGCGACCGGCGGCGGACACCTCGGCAACGTTGGGGACCGCGACGATGCTCGATGCTGCTGCCACCGCCAACGCGATGCCGGTTCGCAGCTTCGCGCCGCTCGAACGAGAGGCTGGCTCGCCCCCGGTTTGCACTGCACGTTCCATGACGACCTTCCCGCCGATCCGAAGGGCTCGAACGTAGCAGCCGTCACCAGATTGACGAGACCGACACTCAGTGTTCACACGTCGAAACGTTCGAAGAACTGGCGCGGTCCGACCTCATCTGAAGGTCGCAGGCGCGAGACTGCGCCGATGCGACCACGGCAGTCAGCACTTCGACACGAACCGGGCGCCCGGCAACGGCGACGGATCGCCGCCGGCGTTCTCGCAGGCACCTTGGCGATCGCAGCGTGCGGCGGTGACGATGCGTCGACCGGAAGCGAGGCGCTTCCCGAGGTCGGCGGCATCGACGCCAGCGGTGGCGACCCGACGCTCGAAGCCGACAACGTCCCGGTGGAAATCGCCGATGGTGCAGCGATGGTCGACCTGGTCGGTGCCGATGTGCAGGCCGCCTCGCAGATCGAGACCAATTTGTTGCCCGACGTCGTGATCGACGATCTGTCGAACGACCGCAAGGTGAACTTTCGCAACCTCGTCCCGCAGGACAAACCCATCCTGCTCTGGATGTACGCACCACATTGACCCACCTGCCGTCGGGAAGCTCCCGACGTCGAGCAGTTCGCTCGAGAGAACGCAGACGACATCATCGTGGTCGGACTCGGCACGCAGGACTCACTCGACGATGCCCATGAGTTCGTCGAAGATCACGGCACCGCGTCGTTCACGATGTTGTGGGACGAGTCGTTCCAGACCTGGACCGAGATCGGCATCACCTCGCAGCCGTCGGCTGTGTTGCTGGCTGCCGACGGATCACCGATCACCGGCTGGATCGGGCCGTTCCCGAAGGACGAAGTGCTCCGCCTGGCCGCCGAGAACGCCTGACGAGTGAGCGAACCCGCAACGACGAGGCGACCCGGCGCATGCGCGCCGGGTCGTCTCGCGTGTCGGACGCTGCTCGAAAACGGAGCGAGGCCTCGCCCCGAAGGGCGAGGCCTCGACTCGTGGTCAGGTGATCAGGTCGATCAGACGGTGCAGGCGCCGGTGCCGCTGCCGCTTGCGATGGTCGGCGCAGTCGACGAGTTGCCCCACGTGATCGTGAACTTCGCGACCGCAGCGGCGTCGACGCCGTAGGTCGACACGTCGGAGGCCTGCGTCGGGAAGGCGCCGCTGTTCTCGGCGTTGTACGCGGCGATCGCCGTCTCGATGTTCTTCTGCTCGATGCCGCAGGCGTTCTCGTTCGCCTCGGAGGTCACGCCCGACACGGCGAAGACCGTGACGGTGGCGAGGATGCCGAGGATGACGATGACGATGAGGAGCTCGACGAGCGTGAATCCCTTGTCCTGGTTCTTGTTCATGATGGTTCCTTTGGAATGCGTCCGGTTACGGATCAACGGTTGTGCAGTAATGCTCCGTGAGGTGTCTCCCGTAGCGCATTCTCTATTTCGGCGCGATCGTCCAGGCACTTGAGAAATCCACACGAATTTCTCCGCGATTTCCTCAGCGGACCATCTCCATGCGAACTCCTTCGGAGTCCCACACGGCGTCGCGGGGAAATCGGGAGATGGCGCGGCCCGCCTGGCGGCGAGCGGTCCACAACATCGCACCGGCGTCGATGAGCTGCTTCGGGTGGACTCCGTCGGGCGGCGTGCGGGTGACCACCTCGTCGACGCCGGGAAGCTGCCGACGGATGAGCTCGAGCCGTTCGGCGCGGCCGTCGGCGTGCCACGGCGAGGTCCGAAGCGGCTCGTCACCGTTCATCGCGGTGAACGACACGTCGGGGTGTGCTGCGGCGATCCGGCGAGCATGATGCGGCTGTACCTCCGTGGCCACTTCGTGCAACCACCGATGCCGCCGCTTGTCGGCGCGGCGCATCCAGGTCTCGATGTGCGCTGCTTCGGTACCGCTGTCGCTCTGGTAGCCGCGACGACTCGAGACGCCGTAGATCGACGCCGCTCGTGGCCATCCGACGTAGTCGCGCGCCTCGAGGTCGCACTCGCGAAACTCGGCGCCGGGTTCATCGTGGAACCCGAGCGGACCGTCGACGGCCGCCGCGTCGAACACCGGCCGCTCGTCGAGCACGTCGCGGAAGTGCGGCAAGACGCGTGCTTCCTCGGCCGCGATCGTCACGCCCGCCATGCGTGCGCCGAGCACCAACCACCCCGCCGGGCACGGGACGATGCCGGCGAGGATCTTGTACGGGCGGGGCTCAGCGGGCATCCGACATCCGGCCCTTCGAGTCGGGCGCCGGCTGGGCAACGGCATACCGGCCGCGAGCCGCGGCGATCTGGGATTGCAGATCCTTCGGATGGGCCGTGATCGCCATGGCCGTCTCCATCGTGATCTTGCCGGTCGCGACGAGACGGGCGAGGTCCTGCTCGAAGGTCTGCATCCCTTCGCCGGCGCCGGTCGCGATGATGTTGCGCATCTGTCGCGACTTTCCTTCTCGCACGAGGTTCCGGATCGCCTCGTTGGCCACCATCACCTCGTACCCGGCGACCCGGCCGCCGCCCTCGGCGCGGAGGAGACGTTGCGAGACGACTCCCTGCAGGGCGCCCGCGAGCATCACCTGGATCTGATCGCGCCGCTCCGCCGGGAACACGTCGATGATGCGGTCGAGCGCCTGCGACGCGTCGTTCGTGTGCAGCGTGGCGAACACGAGGTGGCCGGTCTCGGCGAGAGACAGTGCGATCTCCATCGATTCGAGGTCGCGGATCTCACCGAGCAGCACGACGTCGGGATCTTCTCGCAGAGCACTGCGCAGGCCGTCGGCGAACGTGCGGACGTCTGTGCCCACCTCGCGTTGGTTGACCATTGCCATCTTGTGGTTGTGGAGGTATTCCACCGGGTCTTCGATCGTCAGGATGTGGACGGGCTTCGTCTCGTTGATGTGATCGATCATCCCGGCCAAGGTCGTCGACTTGCCCGAACCCGTCGGACCGACCACGAGGACGATGCCGTAGGGCTTCTCGCACAGGTCGACGCAAACGGGGGGAGCGCCGATCTCATCGAGCGTGAGCACGCGAAACGGGACCATGCGCAGCGCGAGCGCCAGCGAGCCGCGCTGACGGAACGCGTTGGCACGAAATCGCCCGACTCCCGGGACACCGAAGGAGAAGTCGACCTGACGTGAGCGCTCCATCTCGGCGCCTGTCTCGTCGTCGAGCAACGAACCGACCATGCGCTCGATGTCGTCGGCGCGCAGGGTCGGCACGTTCTCGAATGCCACGAGCGCACCGTCACGACGTGCCGTGGCGGGACGCCCGACCGTCAGGTGGAGGTCCGAAGCCCCTGCCTCCACCGCAGCCGTGGCGAGTGCCGCCAGTTCGGGATCTATCTCTGTCTTGAACATGGCGTCTAGCCTCCAACCAGTGCTGGGGTCGCCCTGGCGTCCCCGAGCTGATGAGTGATGTGTGGTTGATCCCCTCGACGGTCGTGTTGGCCGCGCTCGTGGGTTCGTTTCTGAGTGTGGTTGCCGATCGCGTGCCACGAGGGGCGAGCATCAATCAGCCTCCGAGTGCATGTGGCCACTGCGGGCTCCGCCTCGGCGTCCTCGATCTGGTGCCGGTGTTCAGTTGGCTCGCCCTTCGTGGGCGATGTCGCCGATGTCGCGAACCGATCGGCGTCGATCCACTGGTCATCGAGCTCGCGAACATCGTCGTGTGGGTGGCCTTCGCCGTGGAGTTCCGCGACGGTCGCCTCGAGGTCCTGCCGGCGTTCCTGGTGTTCGGCTCGACCTTGGTCGCGCTGTCGTGGATCGACATCCGCACGAGACGGCTGCCACGCGAGGTGACCGGAGTGGGCGCCGCGCTCGGCGGCGCGGCGCTCGTCGTCGGATCGCTGCTGCTCGGTGAGCCCGAGCGGATCGCGATGGCCCTGCTCGGTGCAGTGATCGCGCTGGTGCTGATCGGGAGTGTGTACCTGGCGAGCAACGCGTACTACGGGCCCGACGTGGCCTTCGGATTCGGGGACGTGATCCTGGCGCCGTTCCTCGGCCTGTTCCTCGGCTGGCTGAACCCGGGCATCGTGCCACCGGGGCTGTTCTTCGGGTTCGTGCTCGGCACGCTGGGCGCGATCCCCGTGCTGCTCACCGGATCGGACGGCGCACGCACGCAGGTGCCGTTCGGGCCGTTCCTCGCACTCGGGTCGTTCCTGGCGGTGTTCTTCGGTCAACCGTTCCTCGATCTCGTGCTGCGTCGCTGAGCGACGGGGCCGACCGCGACCGAGGTCTGAGACGATCTGGTCGTTCACGTCAGCCGGCCTGCGGTTCGACCTGGACCTCGACGACCACGGCGGCCGGCTCGACCGGGGCGCCGTCTTCGTCACCCTGGCTGCCCAAGACGCCGTACATCGCCGACACGAGCGCCAGGGCGACGAAACCAACGATTCCTCCGACGCCCACGATCATCAGCGGTTCGAACAGGGTGGTGAAGTTCTTGATGCGATTGCCGAGCTCACGGTCGAAGTACTCCGCCGCCATCTCGAGCTGTTCATCGAGCGTGCCGGTCTCCTCGCCGACCTTGAACATCTGCTTCGCGGCACCCGGGAACAACTCGGTCTCGATCAAGGGCTCCGAGAAGCCTCGGCCGTCGAGGACCTGTTCGCGAGCGACCTCGAGACGTTCGCTGTACACGATGTTCGACGTCGACTGGGTGGTCGTCTGAAGCGCGTCAGGAAGCGGCACGCCCGCTCGCACCATCGACGCGAGGATCCGGCAAAACCGTTCGAGAATCGAGTATTCGACGATGCCGCTGATCACCGGGATCTTCAGCGAGAGCCGCTGCTTGAGGAGGATCCCGGTCGGATGCTTGAAGAAGAAGAGCAACACGGCCACGAACACGGCGACGAAGCCGGCGGTGACGAACCAGAGGTCGGTGAAGAGGCGCGACACGAACAGCATCATCCGCGTCGGAAGCGGGAGGTCGGCCCCGAGCTCCTCGAAGAGCGGCTTGAACTGCGGGAGCACGTAGCCGGCCAACAACAGGACGGTGCCGAAAGCCATCACCATCACGACGAGCGGATACGACAGTGCGCCGACGATCTTCGAGCGGGTCTCCAGCGCTCGCTCGAGGTACTCGGCGAGGCTCTCGAGGGCGTTGTCGAGCTGGCCGGTGAGTTCGGCGGAGCGCAGGATGCCGATGTAGAAGTCGGGAAACACCTCGGGGTGCTCCGCCGCCGCGTCGGAGAGCAGGCCACCGTTCTGGAGTTCCTCGGTGAGGTGGCTCAGCGCGCGCCGGAGCGCGACGTCTTCGGTCTCGTCGCCGATGACCGTGAGCGCGTCGGTCAACGGGATGCCCGCCTTGACGAACACCGCCAGCTGGCGGGTGAAGTTCATCAGTTCCTTGCGCTTGACCTTCTGCGCGGTCAACTCGAAGTCGAGCACTCCGCGGGACTCTTCGATCTTCGTGGGGAACAGGTCCTTCTCGGCGAGGATGGCACGGGCTGCACCGATCGTGTCAGCCTTCGTCGTCCCCTCGGTCGGGGCGCCGGTGGCATCGATGGCGGCGTAGGAGAATTTGGGCATCGGATGGTCCTGTGAGTCCTGGGTGGCATTGCTCCGAGGAGCGATGTCACGGCGTCAGCAGGAGGTTCATCGGCAGCTCTGGGCCGTCGCGTGAGCGCGATCTCGAAGATTCGTTCGCGCGTTCTCGGCGCTCGGCGTCAGTGCGCGAAGAGCGTGCGGATCACTTCGGGAACCGTCGTGACGTCGTCTTCGACCAGCTGCATCGCCTCGCGCAGCATCGTGCGCATCCCCTGCGCGACCGCGAGTCGGCGGAGCTCTTCGGTGGTGGCCCACCCGACGATGAGTCGGCGCAGTTCGGGCGTGATCCGAAGCAGTTCGTAGATGCCGATGCGGTCGCGGTACCCGGTGCCGTTGCAGTACGAGCAGCCGGTGCCCCGGAAGAACTCGGTCTTCACCGCTCCTTCGGAGTGGGTTGCGAACACTTCCATCTCTTCGGGACCCGGCGTGTAGGGCTCGCGACACGAGTCGCACATCTTGCGGATGAGTCGCTGTGACACGACGCCCACGACCGCCGACGCGACGAGGAACGCTTCGATGCCCATGTCGAGCAGGCGGTGCAACGCGGCGACCGCGTCGGTGCCGTGCAGCGACGACAGCACGAAGTGCCCGGTGAGTGCGGACTGGATCGCGATGCGAGCGGTGTCGACGTCTCGGATCTCGCCGACGAGGATCACGTCGGGGTCCTGTCGGAGCAGGGCCTTGAGGCCGGTGGCGAACGTGAGTCCAGCCTTCGGGTTGGTCTGCACCTGGTTGATGCCGGGGAACACGTACTCGACCGGGTCTTCCACCGTCGTGACGTTCTTGCCGCCGCCGTTGATCTCGAGCAGCGTCGAGTAGAGCGTCGTGGTCTTGCCCGCACCGGTCGGCCCGGCACAGATCACCATGCCGAACGGAGCGTGAACGAGCTTCGCGTAGGTCTTGTACGTCTCGTCGGGCATGCCGAGCTCGCCGAGTCCGACCATCGATCGCGAGTTGTCGAGAAGGCGCATGACGATCTTCTCGCCGAACACGGTGGCGACGGACGACACTCGGACGTCGAGGTCTTTGCCGTCGACCGTCGTCGAGAACTGGCCGTCCTGGGGCGCACGCTTCTCGACGATGTTCATCTCGGCCATGATCTTCAGGCGCGAGGTGAGTGCGTTGTGTGCCGAGAGCGGAAGGCTGAACGCCTCGATCAGCTGACCGTCGATGCGGAATCGGACGCGGAGTCGATCGTCGAGCGGCTCGATGTGGATGTCCGACGTGCGGTCACGGAGCGCTTGGCTCACGATCTTCGCGACGAGCTGGACGACGGGTGCCTGGTCATCGATGCTGATCGCAGCTTGTGACTTCTCGGCCGCGGCTCGTTGATCGTCCTCTTCGGCGAACGTCGAGAGGATCGCGTCGAGGTTCATCGAGCTGCGGAACATCTGCTCGATCGCAGAGGTCACGGTGCTGTGATCCGATGCGCGCCAGCTGATCTTCTTCTTGGCGCGTCGTTCGACTTCGGCGCGCTGCGCCGGCGAAGGATCGACCGCTTGCACGATGAGTTCGTCGGAGACCTTGGCGACGGCGATCACGAGGTGATCGCGGCAGAGGGACTCCGGCAGCTCGTTGACGACGTCGGGGTCGAGTTCCGAGCGATTGGGGTCGGCAGCGGGGACGCCGCAGGCAATGGCGACCGCTTCTTGCAGGGAGACTCGCGCGACGCTGTTGCGGGTGAGCGCGAACTCACTGAACTT
>JBGCFW010000288.1:0-2905 GCA_045107155.1 Ilumatobacter sp.
CCTGCGGGGGTGGTCAGCGTCTCGGTCGATCTCCGGACGCCGGTCGACGCCGCCGCGCCGCACGCCCGGCTCGCCGCCGCCGTCGACGTCGCTCGGCGCCGCTTCGCCGAGCCGCTCGAGGTCGCTGATCTCGCCGGCGCGGCAGAGATGACGGTCGCCCAACTCGAGCGCACGGCACGCCGGGTGCTCGGTTTGAGCCCGAAGCAGCTCGTCATGCGGTTCCGGCTGGAGGAGGGACTGCGCCTGCTCACCACGACCGAGCTGCCGATGGCCGACGTCGCGAACCGCTGCGGGTACTACGACCAGCGCGCGTTCAGCCGCCACTTCCGCAAGGTGGTCGGCTCCCCGCCAGCTGCCTATCGCGCTGCGCATCGCCCGTAGCGGCCTCGCCGAAATGCTGCGGGTCGAATGATTCCATCGACGTGGTGGTCGGAGCGGGCGGCGAAAGTGGCACCGGTGCTCAGCTCGGGTCCGTCCGTGCGATGTCTCAGGTGGGTTCCCGCGCGGGGAACCCGGCACCGTAGGGTTGGCAGAAGGTTGCAGAGCACAAACATCGAGGGGATCTCCATGGCGATGACAGAGGACGCACTGACCACGGTGCCGGTGAACGAGACACCTGCCGATCCGGTCGCTGCGGTGCGGGCATGGTTGGAGGAGAACTGGGACCCCGATCTGACGGTCGCTGAATGGTGGCAGCGCCTCGGATTCGCCGGGTGGGCGTCGCCGATCCTGCCGAATGACGCGTTCGGTCGTGGCCTGTCGCGATCCGACTCGTTGGCGGTCATGCGTGAGATCGGTCGGTTCGGGGCGCTCGGTCCACCGTCCGGGTTGGGTCTGCTGTTGGCAGCGCCGACGATCGCCACGCACGGCACACCGGAGCAGATCGCCGAGCACGTGCGCGACATCGTCACCGGCCGGCAGGCCTGGTGTCAGCTGTTCAGCGAGCCGGGCGCCGGCTCGGACCTCGCCGGGCTGACCACCCGCGCCGAGCAGGACGGTGAGGAGTACATCGTCAACGGGCAGAAGGTGTGGACCTCACTCGGTCAGACTGCCGACATGGGCATGCTGATCGCCCGGACGAACGTCGACGTCCCGAAGCATCAGGGCATCTCGTGGATGGCAATCGACATGGCCCAGCCGGGCGTCGAGATCCGCCCGCTGCACGAGATGACCGGCCATGCGATGTTCAACGAGGTGTTCCTCACCGATGCCCGCGTCCGAGCGGTCGACGTGATCGGCGGAGTGAACAACGGGTGGGCCGTCACGAACACGACGCTGCAGGCCGAACGTGCCGGACTCGGCGCCGGCGGGTCGGGCGGCGCCGCTGGTGCACAACCGGGCACGATCTCGAAACAACTCGAGCGGCGCGCGGGCGACCTCGTCGCACCCGTCGATCCGAAGAAGGCGGCCAAGCGGGCGACGGCGGCGTCGCGGCCCAACAACCAGATGTTGGTCGACTTCGCACGATCCGAAGGCAAGCTCGACGACTCGTCGATCCGCCAGGACCTGATGCGGCTTCACACGCTCAACCAGATCGGCAGCTTCAACGGCCAGCGCGCCAAGGCGATGCGCAACGCCGGCCACGACATCCCGGGCATGGCCAACATCTCGAAACTGTTGATGAGCGACACGGTTCGCCTGACCCGCGACCTCGGGCTGCGGATCCTCGGTGCGTCGGGCACGCTGCACGCATACACCGAGGAGCAGCGCGAGTCGCTCAACGCTGCGACGGGCAATCCGATGCTCGGGATGGTCACCGGTACGGCGCTGTACGCCCAGGCGCCGCCGATCTACGGCGGTACCGATCAGATCCAGCGCAACATCATCGGCGAACGCGCGCTCGGGCTCCCGAAGGAACCCAACGACGACAAGGTCCGTCCCTTCTCCGAACTCCCGAAGAACGTCTGACCGATGTCATCGACGATCGATCAGCCCCGCCTCTCGTACTCCAGCGACGAGCTGCTCAGCTCGCACGACTACGCGGCACCACATGTGGTCGCGGGTCGCACACTGCACGGCGGGTTTCTCGCCGACGGCACCTACATGCCACCGCGGGCGCTCGGGCGCGTCCCGGCCCTCGAGGCCTGGGAGCAGGCGCTGCGTGAACGTGGTGGGCAGCCGTTCCCGGCGTCGTCGTCACTGCTCGGAGGCGTTCGCCTCCCGAACACTGCGCAGCGACTCGTCCTCCATCGCAACGGCATCACCGACGAGTTCTGGAACATGCTCACCGTGGTCGGCAAGATCGAAGCCCGTGGTGCCTTCATCGGGCTGTTCCCCGTTCCCGACCTCGGCGAGTACATCGTCGAAGACACCACCACCATGGCGATCGGACATCTCGCCGGTGGACTGTTCGAGGCGCACGGGATCGACGAGGGCGGCATCCCGGCCGAGGGAATCGGGGGACACGACGAGATGTGGTTCGCCGCCCGCGATCTCGCGTTCGGCCCCGGTGCGCACCCCGATGTCGAGCCGCAACCGGGCCTTGCTCGCGAGGATGGCGGGCGCTACCTCCCTGAGGTCGCGCAGGAGGTCGAGGACCTGTTCTCGTTCATCGCGAACGTGTTGATCATCGAGTTCCGCGCCGAGATCGGGTTCGCAGAGACGCAGGAGGTCCTCCGCACGCCCGGCCTCTTCGGCGAGCGCTCCGACGATGCCGTGCTCGCGGCAGAGATCGTCGGACGTATCCGCACCGACGAAGAGATCCACGTGCGTTCGCTGAACCTCTACCTCGGCGAACTGCAGAGCGTGACGGTGCGCACCCTCGACGGCGGGACGATTGCCGGCGCCGAGCTCGTCGATCGGTTCTGGGACGGCATGGTCCACTGGGCGACCGTCGACAAGCCGCGACTCGATGCCGAGCGCACCCGAGAACGACTGGCCGAGCGGATCCTGCAGGAGCCCGACG
>JBGCFW010000289.1:0-3874 GCA_045107155.1 Ilumatobacter sp.
ATGTGCATGGGGCTCGGCTACCTGTTCAACATGTACCGAGGACAGCGCCTGGTCCGAGAGGGCGGTGTCGTCATCATGACGCATCCGACCTACGAGGAGTTCCACCCGGTTCATCACCCGAGCTACATCGACTTCTTCGACGAAGTCCTCGCCGACACCACCGACCCGGCCGTCATGTCGACGAAGTGGGAGAAGAAGTACGCCGAGGACGAGTGGTACCGCCACCTGTACCGCACCAGCTACGCGTACCACGGCGTGCACCCGTTCTACGCCTGGTACTGGGGCGCACACGGCCAGCAACATGCTGGCAAGGTGATCATCGTGGGCGGCTATGCGCCCGCCGTACGCCGACTCGGCTTCACGCCTGCCTAGACGATGAACGATGCCCTCGAGATCGCCTCCGACACGGTCGGTCGCTCTCCCACGATCAGCCACCTCCATGTCCCCGGCGTCCTCGTCGCCGACGTGAAGTAAGCGAATCGAGGCGATCCAGATGGCCGGTCGAACCACACGCCAGTACATCCGCCGGGCGCAGCGTCCCGAGGGGTCGGGCGACGCGATTCGTGTCGCCCAGCGCGCGGCGGGCAGCGTCGAGGGCGCGGTCCGCTGGGCCGCGAAACCTCTCGGGAGTTATGGCTTCCCGTATCGCAAGCCGTCCGCACCGAAGTCGGTCACGGTCCCCCGAGCTCCCAGCTCGCTCGGCGACAACTACGACACCGAGTGGGCTCGACGACCGATCGCTCGGGCGGTCCGGGGGCTGATCACCGAGGGGCCGCTGCGCCTCGCTGTGGCCGGCGTGGCGAGCCCCACCGTGACCGGCCTCGACCGGCTCAGTGACCGGTTGCGAGCCGCCGACGGGGACGACCCGACTCCCGTGATCTTCGCGCCGAACCACCACAGCCACATCGACACCGGCGTGATGATCCGTGCGATCCCGATGGCATGGCGGCGCAACCTGGTCGTCGGCGCCGCGGCCGACTACTTCTTCGACGCGACCTGGAAAGCGGCGCTCTCGGCACTCGCACTCAACGCGATCCCGATCGATCGCGATGCCACCAGCCGCGCCACCTTCGACCGCATGCGCGACGCGATCGCCGATGGCAACTCACTGATCATCTACCCAGAGGGCGGACGCTCGCCTGACGGTTGGGGTCAGGACTTCAAGGGCGGTGCTGCGTACCTCTCGGCTCGTACGGGTGCGCCGATCATTCCGGTGCATATCGACGGGACCGGTGAGATCTTCGGGAAGGGTGCCGACAAGCTGTCACCCGGCCGGACGACCGTTGTCTTCGGCACGCCCATGACCGTTCGTGATGGCGAGAACACTCGCCGATTCAACGAACGCATCGAAGCCGCGGTCACCCGGCTCGGCGACGAAGCGCTCACCGACTTCTGGACGGCGTCTCGAAATGCTGCGTCCGGGTCGAGCCCGAGCCTGTCAGGGCCCGAGCACAACAGCTGGCGCAAGCAGTGGAAGCTCGGGGAGAAGCGCCGGCTCAGCACGGCGGGGGTGCGCCGCCGCCGTCGCCGGCAGTGGCCCGATCTCGGATGATCCGGCGCGACGAAGCTGCGCACCGCGCTCGGCGCGCCACACTGTGCCCATGACCCGATTCCGAGTGGCACTCGTCGCCGCTCCGCTGCTGATCACGGCTGTCGCGTGCACGTCCCAGGAGGCGGTGCCGACCGAGACCGCGCTGGCCACGCTGCCCGCGACGACGACCACGACGACCGTCCCGCCAGCGCCCGTCGTCGAGGCCACCACGACGACCACGACGACGACCACGACGACCACGACGACCACGACGGTTCCGGCGCCGTCAGGCGATCCCACCTCATCGATCGTCGAGCTCTTCGCCGGCGGCGACGCCGATGGTTGGCTGTACCTGGGCAGCTGGACCGGCTCCACATGGACGAGCTCGATCGTCGACGAGGAGACGACCACGCCGTCGATCGAGGCGGGCACCGACGTGACGATCCACGAGCTCGAGGTCGACCCGATCGACGGAGCTGTCGGCGAACTGGCGCAGGCGTGTCCGTCGGGCCGTGTGGGTCCGATGATCTCCCCGAACGCGAGGTCGCCTGAGGAGCCCGGATTCGGGTTCCGTGCGATCGCGTTCGCGTCCGACTGGAACACCCGACCTCGTCGCATCGAAGCGGTCGACGCCGACGTCGACGCCTACGTGACCGCGGGCATCGCGGCCTTCGACGATCTCGACATCGATGCGTCGGGCGGCCAGGTCGAACAGATCGTCGTGTCGGACCTCGACGGTGATGGCGACACCGAGTCGGTGGTCGTGTTCGCTGGTCAGGGATTCTCGACTGCACTCTTGATCGACGCGCAGAGCGGAGCGAGTCAGACCATCGCTCGCAGCGTCCAGACCTCGACGCTCGCACCTGGCGGAAGTGGCGAAGAGGGATCGCCGGCACCACTGAGCACCCCCAACGACGATCACCGAGTGCTCGCGGTCGTCGATCTGAACGGCGACGGCCTCACCGAGGTGGTGCTCCACGCGTTCGGCGCGCCGGACCGAGCGATCGTCTCGATCGTCGACTACGACGGCAGTGCCGCCGACACGGTCATCGAACTCGGCTGCTGAGCGCTCAACCGCCGTCCGTCACGACCTCGGCGCCGACGTCGAGCCGCGCTCGACGAGGCCAATCGGGAGCATGACCCGACCCACTCGGCCGTCGCGGATCTGCGCGGCGAGGAGTTCGGCGGCCACGCGTCCCTTATCCACCAGGGATTGATGCACGGTGGTCAGCGGCGGATCCCAGGCGGCGGCACGAGGCACGTCGTCGAAACCGACGACCGAGAGGTCGTCGGGGACCACCAAGCCGAGCCGCTGAGCTGCCTGAGTTGCTCCGATCGCGAGCCCATCGCTGAAACAGAGCAACCCGGTCAGGTCCGGGTGTTGCTCGAGCAGCTCGAGTGCGGTGTTGCGGCCGGAGTCGGGGTCGAGGGACGCGGCATGCCAGACGATCAGCTCATCGGGATCGAGCCCCCGCTCGGTCATCGCGCTGCGGTATCCGGCCAGGCGCTCGGCGGCGATGCGCACATCGAGCTCGCGCTGGTCATCGAGGTCGAGGCGGCCATGCGGGCGACCCAGCCGAGCGCGCCCGAGCAACACCCCGAGACGGCGATGGCCGAGCTCGAGGAGGTGGCCGGCCGCCAGCCGGGCCCCCTCACGATCGTCGATCCCGACGTACGACGCAGCGGCGCCGAGGTTGGGTTGGTCGACGGTCACGGTGGGAAGCCGCCGGTCGAGCAGCGCGGCAAGTGCCGGGTGTCCGTGCGGTACCGAGAACACGATCACGCCGTCGATGGCCGCGTGGTGCACGGCCGTCTCGGAGAGATTGCTGCCAACCGGCACCGGGAGCAAAGTGATGGCGGTCTCGTTGAACGCAGTCGTCTCCGACAAACCCTGCATGAAGAGCGCCGTGTTCGGGTCGGCGAACACTCGCGCCAGGTCCTCGGTGAACAAGAGCCCGATCGCGCCCATGCGACCGGTCCGCAACATGCGTCCGGCCGCAGCGGGTCCTCGATAGCCGAGCTCGGCCGCAGCGTCGAGGATCCGGGTGCGAAGTTCCTCGCTGAGCTGGTCGGGTCGGTTGTACGCGTTGGACACCGTCGTCCGCGAGACGCCGAGGTGGTCGGCGACGGTCTGGAGCGTGGCGCTCCGGCGACCACTCACGACGCGCGGGCGAGCTCCGACGCGACGGTGTCGATGAATGTGCTGGCTGCGAGGAGCTTCTTGCCGTCGGAGTCCTGGGCGGTCCAGGGGACGACGACCTCCAGCGTGGTCAGGCGATGCTCCCCTGAGACGCGCAACTCGCTGCCATCGAGGATCGCCAAGCCACTGCGAACCTGGACGAC
>JBGCFW010000029.1:0-7090 GCA_045107155.1 Ilumatobacter sp.
GCGACTGGCGATGTACATGGCAAGACCCATTTGCGCCTTCACGCCATCACGCTTGACGATCGACGCGGGCAGGTTCAAGAAGTTCGGGACGCACAGGTTGTAGGTCCGGAACCCGGGCGGCCAGATCTCGAGATAGGTGTCGCAGTCAGGCACCACGCCGATGAGCTCGTTGACGGTGTGCAGCATCGGGCTGTACGTGCCATGCAGATCGTCGAGGGGGACGACGTGCGGCGCGAGGTGTTCGGCGATGGTCGACATGGGCTCTCGCTTCCGGTCGTGCGTGGTTCGGGGGCGACCGTAGTGCGCGACTCCTCGCCGGCGCGACGCGCACGCCCGGTCAGAACGTGCCAGCAGCGCGGTGGCAAATCGGTCGTCCGGTCCCGCATCATCTCTTCGGGCCCGTTGATGCCACACGGTTCCTCACGACTGCCGCGCCGGCAGTCAGCGACGGAGGACCGCCGATTCGACGATGGCGCGGACCGACAGGAGTTCCTTCTCGAGGCCGTTGAGCCCAAACTGAACCGCTGCCATGAGGACGGTGATCCAGATCGTGACGATTCCCCGTCCCATCAGCGCGGCGTCGACGTCCACGTGGACGAGTCCGGCTTCCTTCCCCTCAGCGATCCGATCTCCGATCTGGCGGCGAAGGGCCTCCAGGGCCGGAATCGCCAGCAGTTCGGCGGTCGCGTCGGGTTCGAGGCCGCCCATCACTCGCCGGGCGAGGGGGTACCGGTCGAGACCTTCGACCAGGTCGCGGATGGCTCCCTCCCGCCAGCTGAGATCGTCGAACTGTTCGGTGATGAGTGGGGTCAGGACCTCGTCGATGAGCCCCGCGGCGTCTTGGTTGAGCGCCGAACGGAAGAGGTCCGCGCCATCGGCAAAATAGGCGTAGGCGAGAGTGCGGCTGACGCCGGCATCTCGTGCAATGGCAGCGATCGACGACCCACGCAGACCATCTCGCGCATACCGCACGATGGCGACGTCGATGAGCGCTTGTCGACTCCGCTCCGCCTTGAGCCCCAACGTCTTCCCTGCCACGCGAACAAGTGTATTGATTTCCTTACTTGACGTATCAGCGAAAATCGTCAAAATGTCAACGTGCCCACTCGTCTGTTCCGAACGCGCCTGACCAGCAACGTCCCCTCATCCTTCAACACGTACGGCGAATCGCCGTCTTCCTACTCACCGCGGCTCTCGTTGCGTCGTCGTGCGCCAGTGGCGACGACGCCGACTCCGGTGGCGAGACCATCGACGCCGCGCCGGTCGAGGCTCCAGCCTCCGGCTCCTCTCCGGCCGACACCGCACTTCCGACATTCACCGAAGGCACCGGCACGTCCCCGGAGGGAGCCACTCAGGATGGCGGGACCCCTGCCGACGAGACTCCGACTCAGAACCCCGGCGGCGACCCGAGCAATGAGGACCCGGCGACCGATCTGGCGCAGGTCGAGAGCGTCGCGGGTACCGACCCCCTGATTGGCGAGCAGTGGGCCCTCGACGCGACAAACATTCCCGACGCGTGGTCGGCGACCGGAGGCAAGGGCGTAGTGATCGCCATCATCGACTCAGGTGTCGACCTCGATCACCCCGACCTCGTCGATCGGCTCGTGTCCGGGTGGGACTTCGTCGACGGCGACGACCAGCCCGACGACCCGAATGGCCACGGCACGCACGTCGCCGGAATCGCCGCAGCGTCGAGCAACGACATCGGCATCGCTGGCGCTGCGCCACTGGCATCGATCATGCCGATCCGAGTACTCGACGCAGACGGCGCAGGGAGCGACGAGACGATCGCCGAGTCGATCCGATGGGCGGCAGACAGCGGCGCTGACGTCATCAACCTGTCGCTCGGCGAGTCAGGTTTCATCTCGCGCTTCACCCGCGGCAGTGCACTCAACGCAGCGATCCGCGAGGTGAGCGCACAGGGGGTCGTCGTCGTCGCTGCGGCCGGCAACGAGGGGAGTGCCGGACAGCAGTACCGGATCGGCGTCGACGTGCTGGTGGTCAACGCCACCGACCGTGACAACACCCTCACCGCGTTCTCAAACGTGGGCGACACGCGAGCGATCAGCGCACCGGGCGCCGTGATCCTGTCGACCGCACCGACCGAGCCGACAACCATCTGGCCCGAGGGCAGCGACGGCTATGAGCCTCTCGACGGCACATCGATGGCGGCGCCGCTGGTATCGGGCGTGGCAGCGCTCGCGATCGCTGCGGGCGTGGATCACGCAACGGTTGCCGAGCTGCTCACCGAGACCGCTGCGAATCCGAGCGGCGATCCACGACTGGGGGCCGGCATCCTCGACGCGTCGGCCGCTCTCGGGCTCGCACCCGTCGCCTCGCAGGCGGAGGGCGACGCGTCAATCGACGAGCCAATCGCGACGCCCGAGGATGTGCCGGTCGAGCCGGAGATCGAGGAGCAGATTCGCGAGGCGTTTGCCGCGTTCGACACCACGGCCGACGCAACGTGTGCGATGAATCGACGCCTACTCACGGTGACCGTCACGTTGCCCGACAACGACGCCGGCCTACTGCTCGTCGCCGAACTCGCCGTCGCCGGGTTCACCGGGTCCGGCTCCTATCCGGCAACCGGCACTCTGACGGCGAGCACGCCGAACCAGGCGCCGGTCACCATCCCGATCGCGTCGATGGCCGACGTCGACCCCTCGGGCAGCGGCAGCATCACCCTCGCGCTCGACGACGAGGCCTCGGTGACCTTCGCCTGGCGCTGCAACTAGCACAACGTTGTCGAGAGTCCGATGAGCAACGAACGAAAGACCCTCGAGGTGCTCGACCACCTGCGCTGGTTCGACCGTCCGTTATTCCGTGGCCCGACCCGAGCACCGGTCGTTCGCCGTGTTCTTCGAGATCTCGGCCTCGCTCTCGTCAACGACGGAAGACGACATCGACCGTCGGATGGGGCACCGACTGCAGTCTCCTACTCGATCGCCGGGAGCACTTCGAAGAGATCGCCGATCACGGCGTAGTCAGCTTTGACGACCATGTTGGCGGCGGGGTCGGTGTTGATGGCGAGGATCTTCTTCGCCGCCTTCGCACCCACCCAGTGCTGGATCGCACCGCTGATCCCACACGCGATGTACAACTGCGGCGCGATCCGGGTCCCGGTCTGGCCGACCTGGTCCGAGTGAGGGCGCCAGCCGTTGTTCGTGACCGCACGGCTGCAGCCGACCACGCCGCCGAGCTTCGCCGCCAACGCTTCGAGCACCTCGAAGCCCTCGGCCGACCCGACACCCCGGCCGCCACCGACGACCACCGGTGCCGTCGCCAACGTCACGCCCTCCGACAGAACGATCCGGTCCTGGATCATCGTCGACATCGCCGACTCGGGCACCGACACATCGAGCACACTCGTCACGGCCGACGCACCGGACACCGGCTCCACCGGCTCCACCGCATGAGGCGCGACCGACACGATCGGCATCGGCGACGCGAGCCGTGCGACCTCGTTCAGCGACCCACCCCACTGGACCCGGGTCAACTCCCACTCCTCGGCTGCCTTCACGTCGAGGCAGTTCGCGACGAACGGCAGATCGAGTTCGGCCGCCGCGTGCGCCAGCACCTCGTTGCCCCGATCCGACCCCGACGCGACGACCGCCGACGGCTCCACCGAACCGACCGCAGCCGCAACCACCGAGCCGTAGGCCTCGGGTCCGTACTCGAACAACGCAGCAGCGGCGACGTGATACACCGAGCCCGCACCGTGCGCCGCACACTCGTCGGCGAGCGCACCGGCATCAGCACCGATCAACAGCGCCGCAACGTCGGACTCGATCTGATCGGCGACGTCGCGAGCGAACGTGAACGCCTCCAACGACGCGAGAGCCATCACACCGCGGTCGTGTTCGACGACGACGAGCACGCTCATGCCGACGCACCTTCGGGCCAGAGGCCGAGTTCCTTCAACAACTCGACCACCTTCGGCGCTGCGTCGGCACCTTCACCGAGGATGATCGTCTCCGACACCTTCTCCTCCGGGCGGTTCAATCGCACCTTCGACTGGCCACCTGGCATCGCGTCGGATTCGGCGACGTCGACCGCCAACTTCTTCGAGGCGAGGCGCCCGCGCATCGTCGGATAACGCGGCCACGTGATCCCCTCCTTCACGCCGATCATCGCCGGCATAGGCAGGCGGTAGACCTCGAACCCGTTGTCGGTCTCTCGGCGAGCCTCGATCACATCGGAGCCCTCGGCGATCTCGACGCCCTTGATCCCGTTGACGATCGGTCGGGTGAGCGAGCGCGCGACGCGGATGCCGACCTGGAAGCCACCGGTGTCGGCCGACTCGTTGCCGAAGATCACCAGGTCGAACGCACCGTCGGCCTCCTCGATCGCACGAATCGACTCGGTGAGCGCGCGAGCGGTCCGTTGCGGATCCCAGTCCATCGACCCGACGTCGACCAACGTTGCCTTGTCGATGCCGATCGACGCCGCCCACCGGCACTGCTCGTCGGCCTCGGCAACGCCGAGGGTGAGCACGTGCGACTCGCCGCCATGCGACTCGACCAACTGCACGGCCAACTCGAGCGCACACTCCTCGTGCGGCGACATCGTGTGACCGAGATTGGTCGCATCGACGGCTTGACCGTCGTCGGTGATGTTGATCTTCGCTCCCGGCGCCGGGACCCGCTTCACGCAGACGAGGACACGCACGACGCTCAGCCCTTCAGCCGGGTGTCGTCGGGATCGAACGGGCCGTCGGTGCCGACCACGGTCACCGGGAAGAACTCGTTCATGTACATGACCTGCAGCTTCGTCCCCTCCGCAGCCATCGCTGCTGGCAGGTAGCCCATCAGCACCATCTTCCCGACCGACGGGCCATAGCCCGCCGTGGTGACTCGCGACACCCGGCCGTGCGAGTCGTAGATCGTGTTGCCATCGAGATCGCAGAGCGGCTCGTTGCCACCCTGCATCCACCGCTGGCGCCCCTGCGAGTCGGTGAGGTCGTCGACGGTCATCGTGCACATCAACACCTCGGGGCCACCCGCTTCGCGAGCAGCCAGGTATGCCTCCTTGCCGATGAAGTCGGCCGACTTCACCTTCGGACGGGCGAGACCCGCCTCCAGCGGGTTGTATTCGCTCTCGAGCTCGGCGCCCTGCAAGCGGTAGCCCTTCTCGATGCGACCCGACGTGCCATACACGCCGCCACCGGTCGGGCGAATGCCGTGTTCCTCGCCGGCCTCCATCAGCGCGTCCCAGAGCTTGGGCGCATCGTCCCAGGCGACGTAGATCTCCCAGCCGCTGTCGCCCACGTACGAGATGCGGAACAGCGTCGCGTCGACAGCGTCGCCGCCGCACTTCAGCGTCACGTTCACCAGCGAGCCGTAGGGCGAACCCTCGAACGACAGATCGGCGTCGGTGAGTTGCGCCACCACGGCCGGAGCGTTCGGACCCCACACCCCGAGCGTCGAGGTCTGCAGCGTCTTGTCGGTCACCGTGACCGAGCCGTCCTTCGGCATGTACTTCTTGATCCACGCCAGGTCGCGCCCACCGTCGAACACGCCGGTCACGACGTTCACGGTGTCGTCGGCGACACGATGCATCGTGAGGTCGGAGTGGAACCCGCCGTCGGGTGTGAGCCACGGGGTGTAGGTCGCACGGCCGACCGGTCCGATCTTGTTCACGCACAGGTAGTCGGCGAACTCGACAGCGCCGGGGCCGGACAGCTCGAAGATCTGGAACGCGGACAGGTCGACCACGCCACAGTTCTCCCGCATGTTGAGGTGCTCACCGACCGTGATCGGGCTCCACCAACGGTTGTCCCACTCGACCTCGCGCTCACCGATGCCGTACCGATGCGCGAGGTCGGCGTTCGAGCCATACCACTGCGGACGCTCCCACGTACGGGCCTGAAAGAAGAACGCCTCAAGTGCTTCCTGGCGTTCGAAGAGCGGCGAGGTCTGCAGGTTGCGACGCGTCGCCCACTGCTCGGCAGGGTGCACGATCCCGTAGGTCTTGTTGAAGTGCTCCTCGGCCCGCGCCCAGATGTGTTCGTCGGGTCGCTCGTGGTCGTAGAAGCGAGCGATGTCGGCGCCGTGCGCATCGATGACTCGGGGGTAGCCGTAGGTCATCCACTCGGCGACGACCTGAGCCATGCCCGGGCCTTCCTTCACCCACACCGCGGCGGCCGACCACAGGTTGCGCACCTCGGTGGTCTCACCGAGACATGGCATCGCGTCGGGCGTCAGCGACAGCAGCCCGTTGATGGCGTACTTGATCTCGGCGGCGCCGAGCATGTCCATCAGTTCGATCGCCTCTTCCATCTGCTGGTCGAAGTCGTCGGGGGTGAAGGGCATCTCGGTCGGGCTGAGTGCTGCCTCGTCGTTCGATGGGATCTCGTCGGGGTGATGCAGGATCGGGCGGTGGGCGTATGAGCCGACCTCCATCGAGCCTGACGACTGACGCTCGTAGCAGAACGTGTCCATGTCCCGGACGATCGGGTAGCCGATTTCGTTGTTCGTCTCGGCGAGGATGTCGATCGGCCCGACATCAGCCATCTGGTGCACGGCGGGCACGAGCGGGATCGTGGCCCCGGCCATGTTCGCGATGCGGTTCGACCACACACCGCATGCGACGACGACGTACTCGGCCTCGATGCGGCCCTTGTCGGTCACCACGGCCGAGACCTGCTTGAGGCCGGTCGCCGGTTCATCGATGGTCTCGACATCGAGCACCTCGGTGTTGGCGAACACCTTCATACCGGTCTTCTCGATCGCTTCGTTTCGGAACAACGTGCCGGTGTCGAGCGAGTCGACGACGCTCACCGATGGGCAATGGAAGCCGCCCAGGATCACGTCTTCTTCGATGAACGGTACGAGCTCCTTCACCTGGGCCGGGGTCAGCAGCTCGGCCTCGACGCCCCATGCCTTCGCCGATGTCATGCGGCGCTGCAGCTCGTCCATGCGCTCCTGGGTGCGGGCGACTTCGATGCCACCGGAGTCCACGGAACGCTCGACGTCGCGGTACTGGTTGGCCGACTGCACGCCGAGGAGCGCCATCTCCTTGTTGTGATCGACCGGAAAGATGAAGTTCGACGCGTGACCCGTCGAGCCGCCGGGATTCGGAAGGGGCCCCT
>JBGCFW010000290.1:0-9159 GCA_045107155.1 Ilumatobacter sp.
TCTCGAAGGTGCCGGTCTCGGCCTCTTCGAACGTGGGATGAGGAATCCACTCGCCGTCTTGGCTGTAGGCCATGCGGACAGTGCCGATCGGACCATCGAAGGGGATGCCCGAGATCATGAGCGCTGCGGAGGCGGCGTTGATGGAGAGCACGTCATGCGGGTTCACCTGGTCGGCGCCGAGCACCGTGGTGACGATCTGCGTCTCGTTGCGGAACCCATCAGGGAACGACGGGCGCAGCGGACGGTCCGTGAGGCGGCACGTGAGGATCGCGTCCTCTGTGGGGCGGCCTTCACGACGGAAGAACGATCCGGGGATCTTGCCGGCGGCGTACGCCCGCTCTTCGACGTCGACAGTGAGTGGGAAGAAGTCCATGCCGTCACGGACGGACTTCGCCGAGTTGGCGGTGGTGAGGACCTTCGTTCCCTCGATGGAGGCCACGACGGCTCCCATCGACTGCGGGGCGAACCTGCCCGTTTCGAAGGTGAGTGTCTTGTCGGTTCCCGAGATGGGTCCGGACACGGAGATGGCATCAGCCATGTGATGTTTCCTTTCGATCACGCGGCACCCTGCCGCGTGGCTGCATTTCAGAGCCGTGAGGCGCCGGTTCCCAGAGGTTCCTCCGAGATCAACAGCGCAGACTCCACACGGCATCTCGGAGCCACCTCGAGGCGGTCGACGCCAATCGGCTCCGTCGGCCGGACGTTCCGGCCGTCGATGAGTGTACCCGCAGTGACCAATTCCACACGCGATGCAGTCGAGGGGGAGCATTTGCCCCGAGAACGCGGAACGGCTGCTCCACGTCGGGAGCAGCCGTTTCCGGAATTCTGAAGATCGACTGAGCTCGCAGCTCAGCTGGTTCGAATCAGCGGCGGAGGCCGAGATCGGCGACGATCTTGCGGTAGCGCTCGACGTCCAAGCCCTTCACATAGTCGAGCATGCGGCGACGACGACCCACGATCATCAGCAGGCCACGACGGCTGTGGTGATCCTTCTTGTGGGTCTTGAGATGCTCGGTCAGGTGCGTGATGCGCTCGGTCATGAGCGCGATCTGCACCTCGGGCGAGCCCGTGTCGGAGTCGTGGGTCTTGTTCGCGTCGATGGTGGCTTGTTTGTTGGCCATGTGATCGGTTGCCTTCTGTGATCGTTTCCTCAGAGGTCGCAGCCCCCTGATTGCGGGGTTCTGCATCACGCCTGCGCCGACGGCCCGACGGCGACCCGACGAACCAGCCCAAACGGACGGGACGACACTAGCGGGACCGGAGCGTCTTGCGACCCGGTTCGACGGCGACCACGTGGCACACCGACTGTCATCGCTCTGCCAGATCACAAAACAGTGACGAATCGGTGTATCTCCCCGGCCCTGCCATCGAGCACATCTACGATTCGCCCCGTCCTTCGGCGGCGGGTCCTCAATCGTCGCGCGGTCCTGCCACGAATGCGCTCCCGAATTCTCTCGCTCTCGGCCCTCGCTGGCTTGGTCACGATCGGCTGTGGTGCCAGCAGCGCCGGGTCGACGACCGGTGATCAGACGGCGGGGCCCCTGCGAGCCACTTCCACAGCCAACGTGGACGTCGTCGCCGGAGAGCCGATGCCCGAGGCGCGCTGTGAGGCCAACCGAGCAGCCGGGACCATCCGGTTCCTCACCGGCTTCGATCTCGCAGCGGCGTCGTCGATCATCGATGTCGTCGTCGCCGAGGACGCGGGCTACTTCGACGAGCTCTGCCTCGACGTCGAGATCCTCGCGTCGGTCTCGCCGGAGAACTACGCATTCGTCGCGGCCGGCGACGCCGAGTTCGCATCCGGCGGGTCGTTCAGCGAGTTGATCTCGTTCCAGGACAGCGACAGCGACCTCGTGGCCGCCACCGTGGAGGGACGAACTGCGATCGACACGCTGATCGTCCGCGCTGGCGAGGCCGCCGAGGTGACCGACCTGGCCGGGGCAACGATCGGCGTCAAGGGGGCGCTGCCGCCGTCGATCGACGTCATGCTGCGATCGTCCGGCTTGGTGGCCGGTGAGGACTTCGCAGTGAAACCGCTCCCGGGCCTCGATCCGGTCGAACACCTCGCGATGGACGACGTCTCGGCGATTCCGGGCTGGAAGAGCAACGAGATCGGCGTCCTCGAACGCGCCGGGATGGGCATCACGCTCTTCGATCCGCTCGACGCCGGCGTCCCCGGGTCGTTCGGCGTGATCTACACCTCGACCGCCTTTCTCGATGTCCACCCGACCGCGGCCGAGGACTTCGTGCGCGCCACGATGCGCGGGCTCAGCGATGCAGTCGCCGACCCGACCGCAGCCGCTGGCGTCGCGATCGCACACATCGAGGCGGCAGCCAACCCGATGGGCCTGTCGCTCGACGGCGAGTTGTTCCGCTGGCAGACGGAGGCGGCACTCATTCTGGACGGCACACCGGAAGGCCTCGGATTGGGCATGCCCGACCCCGAGGTACTCCAGGCCGAAATCGAGGCCTACGCCGCCGTCGGCCTCTTCGACGACGATGCGGTACTGAGCGCAATGGACCACATCGCCGACGGCCTGGCCGCCAGCGTGTACGACGCCGACCAGACCGTGATCTGGCCCGGCTGACGCTGATCAGTCGTCGCGAACGTCGATCATCAACGTGCGCGCACTCTCCACGTCGGTCCGCAGTTGCTCGACGAGCGCCTCGACGCCGTCGAACTTCCGCTCGGACCGCAGGAAGTGCGTGAAGCGAACTCTCGCCTTCTCGCCGTACAGATCGCCCGAGAAGTCGAGGAGATGCGCTTCGAGGAGCGACGTCTGCGCGTGCTCGTAGAACGTGGGACGACGACCCAGGTTGATCGCGCAGTCAAAGGTCTCGCCGCTCTCGCGCTCGTACCGGCCCGCATACACACCGTCGGCTGGCAGACAGATTCGGCTCGGTACCTCGACGTTCGCCGTCGGGAACCCGAGCAGACGACCGCGCTGGTCGCCCTGGCGAACGACGCCACGCGCTTCGAAGACATGGCCGAGCATGGAGTTCGCACGCGAGATGTCACCGCCGGCGAGCGCACGCCGGATCGCCGTGGAGCTGACCGGCTCGTCGACGCCATCCGCACGCTCCACGAGCGCAAGTGGTTCGACGTCGAAGCCCGCCTCGATGCCGGTCTTGCGCAGCATCTCGACGTTGCCCTCACGACCCCGCCCGAAGTGGAAGTCATCGCCGACCACCACCACCGACACGGCGAGGCAGTCGATCAGGACACGTTGGACGAACGCCTCCGATGACTCCGCGGCTTGCTCCTCGTCGAACGGCACGAGGACCACGGCATCAAGGCCGGTCGCAGCGAGCAGCTCGAGCCGCTGCTCGCTGTCGGTGAGCAACTGCGGCGCCGAGTCTGGCCGAACAACCGTTGCTGGATGCTTGTCGAACGTCACGAGCACACTGCGTGCTGAACGCTCTGCTGCGAGCCGCTTCACATGGTCGATGACCGCAAGGTGGCCGAGGTGCACGCCGTCGTAGGCACCAATGGTGACGACGGCAGCTTCGCCCGGGAACGCCGGCACGGTCTGGTCAGTGATGATCTGCACGTCGGCACGATATCTCCCGGGTCGGCGCACAACCGTGCCGAGCCGAGCCGTCACCTCGGGACGACAACCATGGGTTTGGCGTCGGTGCCGCGCCGCTCGTACACCGCCGAGAGCGTCCCGTCAGGACCGAACAGCGCCCACGGGCCGTCGCCATCCCAGGCCGGCAGCATCCGGCCGTTGGCGACCAGCGCGTCGAGATCCGCCCCGATGTCGACGCGCTCGAGCGTGCGAACCGCCTCTTCGACCGGGAGGAGCTCGCAGTCGTCGGGCGGGCCCGCTTCAGCGAGGGTGAACCGACCGACCGCTGTACGGCGCAGGTTGCGGAGATGCGCGCCGCCACCGAGCAGATGACCGAGGTCGGCAGCAAGTGTTCGAATGTAGGTCCCTGAGCTGCACTCGACGGCCGCCAGCACCACGTTGGCCTCATCGGTCGGCATGAGCGTGAACGACGAGACCGTGACGGGGCGGGGCGGCCGCTCGACTTCCTTGCCCTCTCGAGCCAGCTCGTGGAGCCGCTTTCCGTCGATCTTGATCGCCGACACCATGGGCGGGATCTGCTCGATGTCGCCCGTGAGGTGCTCGTCGACCAACGCCTGCGCCCGCACCAGGTCGATGTCACCCATCTCGTGCGTCGAGGTGACCTCGCCGTCAGCGTCCAGGGAGTCGGTTTCGGTGCCGAACACGATCTCGCCGACGTACGCCTTGTGCGTCTTCTCGACGAAACGAAGCAGCTTCGTCGCCTTTCCGACCGCCACGACGAGCACGCCGGTCGCGCTCGGGTCGAGCGTGCCACCGTGACCGACCTGACGCTCGTCGAAGCGTCGCCGCAACATCGCCACCACATCGTGACTGGTGACGCCGGCTGGCTTGTCGACCACCGCGATGCCGTGAGTGGTCGCCGGCTTCTTCCGGCGCGCCATCAGCTCGGCCCTACTGTGCGCGACGCTCGCGGTCGGCGCGCAAGATCTCGTCGATGCGCTCCGACGACCGGATCGCCATGTCGGGTTCGAACGTGAGGATCGGCGTCTTCTTCGCTTTGATCTGGCGGGCGACCGACGACTGCAGTCGGACGCGGTACTCCGCGAGTGCTTCGATGATCTCGTCGTCCCCGTCCTCGCCGGCGAGCGAGTCGAAGAACACGACCGCACGGTTCAGCTCGGGGTCGACATCGACCCCGGTGACCGTGACGAACGAGAGCCGCTCGTCGTCGAAGCGCACGAGGTCCTCGGCGATGATCTCGCGCAAGGTCTCCCCCACCCGAGCCGACCGCGGATACTTCGGTCCACCAGAGTTCCGTCCAGAAGAGCGTCGAGCCATCGCATGAACCTACCGCCCGAGCCGACCGTGCCCCGCTCCCCGACTCACGACCTCATCGACCGAGCACCACGAACGGCCGCTGCATGCAACGCCGAGCGAAGCGAGACATGGATCGTGGCACGACGCGGCAGACGCTCACCCGTAGTCGGGAGGCTCGCGATTCGATCGCTTGAGTTCGGCCACGCCACTGGTCGCCAACTTCTCGACCGCGTCCCACAGCTCGCTGGCTTCGACGCCCTTGGGCGCTTTCGAGATGACCGGCCCGAAGAAGCTGCCCTCGCGATCGGTGCCCGGCCGGAACGTGAGGATCGGGGTGCCGACGTCCTTTCCTGTTCGGCTCAACGCCAGTTCGGTCTCAGCGCGCAGGTACGCATCGTGGCGCTCGTCGGCGCCATGCTCGACCAGCGCCACATCGAAGCCGGCAGCGCTCAGAATCTCGGCCAGGAACGCGTCGTTGTCATCGCGCGCCTCGCGCCGTCGATCATCGCGGTGGAGCGCTTCACCGAGCGCCGTGTACCACCGACCGACCGCGTGGGCATCGTCGTCGGTGAGTCGAATCTGATCGGCGATCCGGAGACCCTTGTGGCCGAGGAAGTGGCCCGCTCGGTACTCCGGCGTGTACCACTCCTGGGAGTTCTCCTCGTTCAGGATCCAGAGCGAGATGAACCGCCAATCGACCGAATACGAGCGCTGCTGTTGAACGTCCACCACCCAACGGGAGGTGATCCAGGCCCACGGTCAAACGGGGTCCCAGAAGAAGTCGAGGTCAGCAGCCGGGTTCATCCACCCGTGGCTACCACGGGATTGTGGCAGGCGACGAAGTGGCCATCGCCGATCTCTCGGAGCTCGGGTTCCTGCGAGGCGCACACCTCGGTGGCGTACGGACACCGCGGGTGAAACCGGCACCCGGATGGCGGGTTGGTCGGCGATGGCGGCTCGCCGATCACGTCACCGATCGAGTGACCGGCCTCGGGATCAGGCTCCGGAATCGAATCGACCAACAGGTTGGTGTACGGATGCGCAGGCGTCGCATACAGATCATCACTGGATGCGACTTCGCACAGCTTGCCGAGATACATCACCGCGACGCGGTCACTGATGTTCTTCACGACGGCGAGATCGTGCGCGATGAACACCAGCGTGAGGCCGTACTTCTCCTTCAGATCCTCGAGCAGGTTCAGCACTTGCGCCTGCACCGAGACGTCGAGCGCCGAGACCGGCTCGTCGCAGATGATCAACGTCGGGTCGAGTACGAGCGCTCGCGCCACAGAGATGCGCTGGCACTGGCCGCCCGAGAACTGATGTGGACGACTCTCGGTGGCACGGGCCGGATCGATACCGACTTGTTCGAGGATGTCGTCGACGAGGGCGCCCTGCTCCTCTTTCGTGCCGCGCTTCCAGATTGCGAGCGGCTCGAGCACGCTGTCTCTGACGGTGCGGCGCGGGTTCAACGCTGACACGGGATCCTGGAAGATCATCTGCACCTTGGTCCGTGCCTCACGAACCTCGGCACCCGACTTGGTGGTGAGTTCTTCGCCTTCGAAGCGAATCGAGCCGCTCGTCGGCGACGGCAGCTGCATGATGGCCCGCCCGGTGGTCGACTTGCCGCAGCCGGATTCACCGACGATGCCGAGGGTCTCACCACGCTGCACGTCGAAGCTGATGCCCGAGACGGCCTTGACGGTGCCGCCGGAGACCTTGAACTCGACGACGAGGTCCTCGATTCGCAACACGTTGTCGCCGTCGCGAAGGTGCGCCTTTCCCGTTCCAGCCACTACGACACCGCCTCGATCGTCTCGGCCACATACCCGAGCTCGTCGAGCTCGGCCTCACGCTCTCGGAACTCGGGACTCCCGACCGGATACCAGCACGCAAACACGTGGTCGGGCGACCCGGCGTGTTGGAGCGTCGGTTCCTCTTCGTGGCACCGCTCACGCGCGAACGGGCAACGCGGCGCGAAGTTGCATCCCTTCGGAGGATGGACGAGGTCCGGCGGTCGGCCGGTGATGGTCGCGAGCCGAGTGTGGCTCGGATCGCCGAGCTTCGGGATGCTCTTCAGCAGCGAGTAGGTGTACGGCATCTTCATCTCGGCGAACAGCGTCTTGGTCCGCGCTCGCTCCACGAGCTTGCCGCCGTACATGACCGCGATCTGATCGGTGAAGCCAGCGACCACACCGAGGTCGTGCGTGACGAGCACGACCGACATGTTGCGGTCACGGCGCTGCTCCTCGATGACCTCGAGGATCTGCGCCTGCACCGTGACGTCGAGTGCGGTCGTCGGCTCGTCGGCGAACAGCAGCGTCGGGCCGCACGCGAGTGCAATCGCGATCATGACACGCTGACGCATGCCGCCCGACAGCTCGTGCGGGAACTGGTCGAGTCGCTTGTCAGGTTCGGGGATGTGAACGCTCCGCAGCAACTCGACCGCGGTCGCCCGCGCGTTCTTCTTGTCCATGCCGAGGTGCAGCCGCAACGGCTCGGCGATCTGCTTGCCGATCTTCATCAGCGGATTGAGCGAGTTCAGTGGGTTCTGGAACACCATCGACATCTCGGCGCCCCAGAGGTGGCGGCGCTCCTTGACCGACAGGTCGCGGATCTCCTGACCAGCGAACTTGACCGACCCGGATGTCACAGCGGTGCTCGGCAAGAGCCCCATGATCGAGCGACTGAGCACGGTCTTGCCCGAGCCGGACTCACCAACGATGCCAATCGACTCGCCGCGGGCAAGGCTGAGCGTGACACCGTCGACAGCTCGCACGAGACCACGTTCGGTCTTGAAGTGCGTCTTGAGATCGGTGAGTTCGAGCAACGGTCCGTCGGCGGTGCGCGAAGGGCCCGGTGCGTGGAAGCTGTTCGTCGCGTTCACAGCGAGATCTCCTTCACGTCGAAGTACCCACGAAGTCGGTCGCCGGCGAAGTTCAAGGCGAGCACGGTGAGGAACAGCGTGCCGATCGGGAAGAAGGCCATGTACGGAGCGTTCTCGAGGTCACGGCTGCTCTGCGAGGCGGTCAGGATGATCTTGCCCCACGTGGGCCCCTTCTCGACCGACTGTCCGAGGAACGCGAGGCTGCCCTCGGCGACCACGGCGACGGCGACGCCGAGCAGTGAAAACGCGCCCATCGGGATCAAGACGTTGGGCAACAGCTCCCGAACGATGATCCGGCGGTTGGTCGCCCCGAGCGATCTCGCCGCCAGCACGAACTCGCGGTCGGCGAACGCGATCGTGGTCGCACGGGCGACGCGGCCGACGGGCGCGACCGACAGGACCCCGAGCACGATGGCGATCGTGAGCAGGCTGCGCTCGAGCAGCGTCGTGATCAGAATCGCCAGAACGAGTGCAGGGAACGAGAGCAGTGAGAGGAACACGAACGAGACGAGCGAATCGATCTTCCCGCGGAAGAAGCCGGCGATGAGGCCGAGCGTTCCGCCGATCAGCAATCCGAACGCGATCGCTGCGAACCCGACGGTGAGGGACGTGCGAGCCCCGTAGATCGTGCGACTGAACATGTCGCGCGCATCTTGATCAGTGCCGAACCAGTGCTCAGCCGAGGGTGGATAGGGCGGCGCCTTGCCGGTCTGGATGAAGTTGGCGTCGGGACTCTTGATCGACAGGTACGGCGCGGCGATCGCCAACCCGATCACGAGGGCGAGCCAGCCAACGCTCACCCAGAACGCGATGCCGAGTGTTCGCTTCTTCAGACCGTCTCCGGCATCGGGCGTGGAGGCGGCGACCGCAGCGGCACCCGAGGAGTCGCTCGGGACCGCTTCGTCGTCGGCTTGAACGTCAGCGAGATCACTCATGAGGCCCTCACTCGGGGATCGATCAAGGCGTACAAGATGTCGATCAACACGTTGAGCACCACGAAGGTGATCGTGACGAGCATCACGATCGCGAGGACGACGGGGAAGTCCTCGCGCAGGATGGCTTCGACGATCGCGCTGCCCAGACCGGGCACCCGAAAGATCTGTTCGACCACCAGCGAGCCGCCGATCAGCGCGCCGGTATTCACGCCGAAAATCGTGATGAACGAGAACAGCGATGGGCGCAGCGCGTGCTTGAACAGGACCGCCCGCTTGGAAACTCCCTTCGACCGTGCCGTGAGAATGAAGTCCTCCTGCAGGGTCGTGATGAGGTCGGTGCGCAGCAGCCGCTGATACACCGCGCCGACCGGAAGTGCCAGCGTGAGTGCCGGCAGGATCAGCGTGTTGACCTTCGTCCAGAACGGATCGGTCGCATTGAACGTCGCGGGAAAGATGTCGTAGCGGATGGAGAGGAAGTACTTGAGGATGA
>JBGCFW010000291.1:0-8866 GCA_045107155.1 Ilumatobacter sp.
CGCGCCGACCACGAAGTTGACGAGCAGCGCCACGCGGACGTTGCGGCCACGGAAGAGCGACGCGTCGACGATCGGTTCGACCGTTGTCTCGGTTCGAGCGCGGAGCCGTCGCTGTTGCCACACCAGGGCGAGCGCCGTGATCGCGGCGACCGGGTAGAGCACCCGGAGGTCGGTGCCCCCGTTGCCGGTGAGCTCGTCGAGCCCCTGAACGCTCTGCACCTCGGCGGAGCCGAGCAGCGCGAGGTTCAGTGCGACCAGCGTTGCCGTGAGGAGCCCGGCCCCGACCCAGTCGACGCGTGTCCGTCGGTTGGGCCGGTCGTGTTCGGCGAGCGCCCACCACACTGCGATCGCGCCGCCGATCGCCAGTGGCACGTTCAACCAGAACTGCCAGCGCCACGACAAGAAGCGCACCAGCATCGCGCCGTACAGCGGACCCCACACCCAGCCGAGTGTCTCGATGGCGCCGAGGCTGCCGAGCGCACGCGCCCGCTTGTCGACCGGGTACACGTCGCCGACGACGGCGAGCGCGACCGGCACCATCGCTCCGCCGCCGAGCGCGGTGAGGACGCGGCCGATGAGCAACGTGTCGAGTGAGTTGGCGAGCGGGATCCAGATCGTCCCGATCCCGAAGATCAGATACGCCAGCAGGAACGTCCGCCGACGCCCGATCACGTCGCTCAGTCGGCCGGCGATCGGCATGACCGCGATGAAGGCGATGAGATAGGCGTTGACGATCCAGGCGGCGTCGTCGAGGCCGTCGGGAAGCCGCAGCCCGACGTCGAGGATCATCGGTCGCAACATCGTTGAGACGACCGTGAGGTCGTCTGCGGCCACGAAGACGCTGAACCCGACGGCGAAGAGAATCGCGCGCGGTGATGCGGGCCGCCGAGACAGCGGTCTGACCTCGCGATGGTCGATCTGCGTGCTCACCGCTGGACACCCTCCGGCGGGATGATCTCGACGTCGGCACCGAAGTCGTCGAGCTCGAGGAGCCACTCGACGTCGCCTTCCGGTGTGGCGGTGGTGAACTCCGCGACGCGGACGTTGCCCGTCACGGGTTGGATCCAGAACTCGATGTCGACGTCCTGCCCGCGGACGAGTCCGGCCGTGATGATCGCGATGCGATCCGCCGGGGCCGTGGCGGTCACGTGGTATCGGTTCTGGCCGTCGCGTTCCACGAGTCCGATCAACGTCGCGTCGGTGAGATTCGCCATGAGCGGCTGCCAGCCGCCCCTCGGGTCGAAGAAGCGGCTCGGGTCGAGGTCGTACCCGGGTGGGAGCGTCTCGAATTGACCGGTGATCGGGTTGGAGAGCCAGACCTCGTCGTCGAGGGCGACGGCTCCGAGCTGGGTGTTGAGGTTTCCGGACACGACGACGTCGAGAACCGCCTGTGCAGCGCCGGGCACCTTGAACACCCCGACGGCACTCGTGAGAGCGATCTCTTCGAACTCGTCGATGTAGACCGGTGAGCCCGAGGCGGTGAGCGTGAAGCGAACCGAGTCGGTGTTGCCCATCGCCGCCGCCGACGCGGAAAGGATCACGTCGGCGTCAGGGGGCAGCAATGGTTCGGTCGGCTCGGACACGCCGTCGCTGCCGCACGCCGTGAGGGTCACGATCCCGCAGAGGATTGCGGCCAGGAACGGTCGACGCCGCGCGTGTTCTGCGGCTCCTGTGTTCTGCTGGTCGGCCATGTGTGCTCCCTCAGAGTCGGTGTGCGCGGACGCGAGAACCCACGCGCCCGACCCGATTCCGGCCGGACATCACTACAACCATGCCTCATTGCGGACTATTCCAGGCGGCGGCGCAGGATCGTTCGCGACGCTGGCTGTCGGCCACACTGCGGGTGTGGAGGGTGAGGGCTCGGACGAGATCGAGGCCGTTCTCCGTCGTCGACTCCGACGCCAGGCCGCGTCGATCACGGCCGCGGTGGCGCCGTTCGGGGTGGTCTTCGGGGCGTCGGCGGCCACGGCGGGGGTGTCGCTGGTCGAAGCGATCGGCTTCTCGCTCTTCGTGTTCGGTGGCAGCTCGCAGTTCGCAGCCGTGGAGATCCTCGGTGATGGTGGGTCCGTCGCGTCGGCAGCCACCGCCGGACTGCTGTTGAACGTGCGCTCGCTCGCGTTCGGGCTGGTCATGGCGCCAGCACTGTTCGGTGCGTGGTGGCAGCGCGCTGCCATGTCGCAGCTGATGATCGATGAGTCGACAGCCGTGGGGACGTCAAGCACCGATCTGCGGCTTCGTCGATACGGGTACCTCGTTGCCGGCGTCGGCGTGTTCGTCGTGTGGAACGCGGCAACAGTTCTCGGTCACCTCGTCTTCAGTGGGGCTGGCGACCTGATCGAGACACTCGGCCTCGACGCCGCTGGCCCGGCGGCATTCCTCGCGCTGGTGTGGCCGAGGTTGTCGCAGCGCCGCCAGTTCGTGACCGCGCTGGCGGGCGCGCTGATCGCGATCGTGTTGTTGCCGGTGACGCCTCCCGGGGTGTCGATCCTCCTCGCGTGCGCGGGAGTGCTCGTCGGGAGTCGCGTTCGAACGGCGTCTGGCCCGTGAGCGATGCGACCGTCGTCTTGATCGTGCTCGGAGTCGGCACGTTCGGGCTCAAGTCGGCGGGGCCCCTGCTCCTCGGCGACAGGCAGCTTCCCGCTGCGCTCCAGCGTGTTGTGGACCTGGTCCCGGCGGCGTTGTTGGCTGCGCTTGCGATGTCGTCGACGTTCGGAAACGGCTCGTCGCTGACCGTTGATGCTCGAGCGGTCGGCCTGGCCGTCGCGGGAATCGCGCTCTGGCGGCGAGCTCCCTTCGTGGTCGTGATCATGCTCGCTGCGCTCGCCACGGCCGTGACGCGCACCCTCAGTTGACCCAGAGCGGCGGGTTTCGCACTCCTCGTCGACTTGATGTCTCATCGCGGACTTTTCGTACAATCGCGGTCATGGACTCGTCAAGAACGCCGCAAGTTTGTAATGTTACGGCCTCATGACGATGCGTGCCCACTCCTCATGCGCCCGGACAGTCGTTCCGAAGTGACTTCTGTGCCCCGACTCGCCGTTGCTCTCACCGTCGTCGTGGCATCGCTCGCGCCGGCCGGCGTGGCCTTCGCCGACCCCGACAACATCTCGAAGCCTGCCGCGGTTCTGCGCAGCGCAGATCGGGTGCGCGCCCCGCAACCCCAGCCGGTCCCGGTGGTGCGCAGTGATGTGCAGCAGATCCTGGACCTCGTGAACGACGTGCGTTCCGACCACGGACTCCGGCCTGTCTCGCTCTCGGAGCGTCTGAGCGCTGCGGCCCAGGGGCACACGGAGCGCATGGCCTCCGACGGGGCGATCTTTCACACCGATCCCGATGATGGATCGAACCCTGGAACTCGGATCAGTCGCACTGGCTACAAGTTCGCCACGTGGGGCGAGAACGTCGCAGCCGGATTCCCGACAGCCGACGCGGTCATGAAGGCCTGGATGAACAGCCCGGGGCACTGCAAGAACGTGCTCAACCCGGCGTTCACCGAACTCGGTGTCGGCCTCGTCACCGGTGGCAACGTCTACAACCAGTTCTGGACGCAGAAGTTCGCCCGCCCTGCTGACGAGCCTCGGCCGAGCGGCTCGTACAACTCGGCGTGGTGCTGACGCAGCCTCGCTGAGTCAGCACCGCCTCACCCGGAACGCGAAACGGCCGCCCGACCCGAACGGGTGGGGCGACCGTCGAGTGGTCGACGCCCGACAGCTCGTCGTCAGGCGGCGATCGTCACGTCGTCGACCGACTGGCGAGCGGCTTCGACAGCGCCCTCCGGATCGACGTTCAGCTGCCCAGCGGCGATGATCGTCACGTCGGTCAGCCCGAGGAACCCCAAGAACGTCGTGATCCACGTCGACGCGAAGTCGAGGCCCGAGCCGATCGGGACACCGCCCGATGCGACGATGACGTACACGGGCTTGTTCTCGACAAGGCCTTCGGGGCCGTTCTCGGTGTACCGGAACGTGGTCCCGGCTCGAGCGACGAGGTCGGCCCATGCCTTGAGCGAGGCCGGCGGACCGAAGTTGTAGATCGGCAGGCCGATCACGATGGCATCGGCGCTGACCAGCTCGTCGATGAAGGCGTCGGCGTCGGCCAGTTCGGCCTGGTGAGTGTCGATTCGCTGATCGGCGGGGGTCCACATCGCGGCGAGCGTGCCTTCACTGAGCTGCTTGACCCCGTCGGACAGATCGCGGTCGACCACCTGTGGGTCATCGAATCGAGCGATGAGGCGATCGGTCAGCTCGCGAGAGACCGACCCGTCGTTGCGAGCAGAGGAGTTGATTCGGAGGATCGTTGTCATTTCAACAACTCTATCCCTGTTATTTGCGGACGCAAATAACAGGCTTGTGTCGGTGGTCACGAGCTCAGTCCAACGCTCCGTGGGTGCGGCGCCAGGTGACACCCGCGGCCGTAGCCTGACGCGGTGTTCCTCGGTGACGACCTGCTGCCGTTCCTGGTGCTCGCGTTCGGCGGTGCGCTGTTCGTCGGCAACACCTTGGCCGTCGTCAAGCCTCCTGCTCGTCAGCTCGACGAGGGCAACCTGGAGCGCGCGCCAGTCGGGCGGAGCCTCGCGTTCGCCGCGATCGGGCTCGTCGCGGCGATCTGGGCGATCGCATCACTCGTGTCCGGCTGAGCGACGCCACCCACGCCACGTCCGGGGCGCGTGCCGCCGTCAGCGCGTGTAGGTGATGCTCAGCGTCGTCGAACCGCTGATGTCCGACGCCGACACCGAGACCGATTCGGTGCCGTTGCGAGTGAACGTCGACGTCGAGTTGGTGGCATCGGTGAACGTCGAGTCCCGGGTGAATCCGGCATCCTCGATTCGACCGGTGTAGTCGTCGAACACCTCGTCGACGGAGCCGCCCGCCTGACCGCTGAGCAGGATGAAGATCGATCCCTCTTCCGCGATGAACTGACCGGTGACCCCGCTCAGGCCCGATGGCTCGGGAACATCGTCGGGCCACTCGTCGGGCACGGCGTCGAACGTCTTGAAGATCGCCTCTCCGTCCTCGCCCTCGATCGTGAACTCGCCGGTGTCGGGATCGAACTCGCCGGTCGTCACCTCACCGTCCTCGTTGGTGCTCGTGAAGGTTCCGTCATCGTCGATCTCGATCGTTTCGCCGCCCTCGCCCTCAGCGGTGATGCCGTTCTCATCGGCCTCGAGCGAAAAGTCGTCGCCCTCTGCGTCGGTGCCTTCGATCTGCAGACCGTCTTCGTCGAGGTTGAACGTGATGTCACCCTCGTCGGACTCGACGCTGAACGTGCCGCTGTCGGCGTCGAAGTCGACCTCGACGTCGCCACCGTTCTCTGCTTCGACGGCGCGCTCGACTGCTTCCTCCGTCGCCCGCTCGACGATCGCGCCGCATCCGGACGCGGTGAGCGCGAGCAGTGCTGCGGCTCCCCCGACGAGAGCGTGGTGCCTGCGAGTGGTTGCGATCATGGTGAGGTCCTCGTTGCGTTTCGGCCGGGTTCGGTCCCGATCTGCGACCATAGGGGCAGATCAGAGGCCGATGTTGGCGATTTCCGCGGCCCGCCAGGAGCGCATCGCGTCACGTCGGTCGAACATCTCGTCATGCACTTTCTGGATGCCGATCGACGGTTCCGGCCCGCGAACGTCGAGACTGTCGAGATGAGTGGACCACTGCAGCTGACCTTCGTGGAGTCGGCCACGCGGGCCAACACACTGCCGAATTCACCCGCTGAGGTCGCGTTCGTCGGGCGCTCAAACGTCGGCAAGTCATCGCTCATCAACGCTGTGGCGAACAAGAAGCAGTTGGCGCGTGTCTCGAACACGCCGGGACGCACCCAGCTCATCAACATGTTCCGGCTCGACGAAGGGCAGATGCGACGCAATCGAGACGCCGAGGGTCTCGCCGAGCAGCCATTGGGAACGGTGGTCGACCTGCCGGGCTACGGCTTCGCGAAGACGTCCAAGTCGGTCAAGGGTGACTGGCCCGCGATGATCGAGGGCTATCTGCTCGAACGCGAAGAGCTCGTCATGGTCTTCGTGCTGGTCGACGGCGCCATCGGCCCGACCAAGCTCGACGTCCAGATGCTCGACTGGCTCCGGTACAACACGGTGCCGCACACGGTCGTTGCCACCAAGCTCGACAAGGTCAAGTCGTCGAAGCGCCCGACGCGCAAGAAGGAACTCGCCGCGGGGTGCATGCTTGATCCCGGCGACGTCGTCTGGGCAAGCGCCACGAAGGGCGACGGCATCGACCGGATCCGCTCGCTCGTCCGGTCGCACCTCATCGACTAGTCGCACCTCTTCGACGAGTCGCATCTCATCGGTGAGCACGACACGAGCGGATGTTCGAGGCGCCCGCGCCCCCGCCTCCGGCTCTCCCGGGCGCCGCCGATCCACGTAGCGTCGTAGCGATGGTCGCCCCCTCGCCCGTGTCCGTTTCGATCACGGGGACGGGACTCCTCACACCGCCCGAGTCGATCAGCAACGCCGAACTTGCGGCCTCGCTCACTGCCTCGGTCGAGAAGTTCAATGCCGAGCATGCAGACGAGATCGCTGCCGGCACCCTCGCCGCACGTGACCTTCCCGACGAGGAGTTCATCGAGAAGGCGTCGGGGATCGGGTCTCGGTTCGTCGTCGAGAAGTCGGGTGTCCTCGATCCCGACCGGATGCGTCCGCACCTGCCGACGCGGAGCGAGGACCAGCTGAGCATCCAGGCCGAGATGGCGATCCCGCCCATCCTCGAAGCGCTCGCGCAAGCCGGTCGGACTCCCGCCGATGTCGATGCCGTGATCGTCGGAGCGTCGAACATCCAGCGTGCGTACCCCGCCGTGGCGATCGAGATCCAGAACGAGCTGGGTGCGCGAGGTTGGGCGTTCGACATGAACGTCGCGTGTTCGTCGGCGACGTTCTCGATCCAGAACGCCGTCGATGCGCTGCGCAACGGGAGTGCGTCATGCGTCGTGGTGGTCAATCCCGAGATCACGTCGGGTCACAACAACTTCGAGCTTCGCGATCACCATTTCATCTTCGGCGATGCGTGTACGGCGTTGGTGCTGGAACGCACCGGCGAAGCCCTCAACGACGGATCGGGCGATCACGGTCGCTGGGACATCATCGGGACCCGCCTCGCCACGCAGTTCTCGAACAACATCCGCAATGACTTCGGCTTTCTCAACGAGTCCGAGGATGACGCTCGCGATCCGCACGAAGTCGTCTTCCGGCAGAACGGTCAGTCGGTGTTCAAGGAGGTGTGTCCCCTGGTGGTGAAGCACATCGGTGGGCACCTGGGTGACCACGAGGTCGACGCCTCGACGGTTCGGCGCTTCTGGCTTCACCAGGCGAACCTCAAGATGAACCAGTTGATCGCGAAGGGCGTGCTCGGTCGGGTCCCCGATGTCGACGAGGCGCCGGTGATTCTCGACGAGTACGCCAACACGTCCTCAGCCGGGTCCATCATCGCCTTCCACAAGCATCGCGCCGACCTGGCGAGCGGCGATCTGGGCGTCATCTGCTCCTTCGGTGCCGGCTACTCGGTCGGCAGTGTCATCGTCCGGCGAGCCTGACGCCTCCTCGACCCGCACCTCCTCGACCCGCACCTCCTCGACCCGCACCTCCTCGACCCGCACCTCCTCGAGGAGAGCGAGTCGGCGCGTGGTCCCGGACTCCGACCACTCGGTCGGTGAACCTTCTGCATGAGTCGGAAGTGCTGGTCTAGCGTCGGCCCATGAGCTGGATCCGCAACAACCCCGTCCTCGCTGCCGTCGGCGGTGCCGTCGGGCTCGCCGTGCTGGCGTTCCTCGCCTTCGGCGTGTTCGGGATCCAGACCAAGTTCTTCGATGACGAGGTCGCCGAGGGCGGGCCGGTGTTCGACTCGGGCGCTGCATCCGATTTCCCCTCTGACCAGGTCAGCGATGAACTCACCGATGACATGAACGAGTTCATGGCCGACGACGGAACACCACTCGAGGTCGCTGCTGACGAGGCGATGCCGGCGAGTGTGGACGAGGCCGAGAGCGCCGGTGCTGTCGTCACGCAGTTCGAGGGCTCGTTCGGGCCGCGCAGCCACCCGGGCGAGGGAGTCGCAAAGGTGCTCAACGATGGCACCGAGCAGCGGTTCCTCCGTTTCGAGGAGTTCGCGACCGACAACGGGCCCGACCTCAACGTGTATCTCACCACCGCCGACGCCGACGCTCCCGCTGGAGACTTCGGCGCGAGCGGTCAGTTCGTCGACCTCGGCGACTTGAAGGGCAACGTCGGCGAGCAGAACTACGAGATCCCGCCGTCGGTGGACCTCGAGGAGTTCGACACCGTCGTGATCTGGTGTGTCCGCTTCGGTGTTGCGTTCGCGGCGGCCGATCTGTTCCCCGCTGCCTGATCTGCTCGCTCGGTCGTCGAGATGCTCGAGCGCGATCGGTGGCCAGGCGAGCGCTCCGCGGGAAACCGCTTGTGAGCGAAGCCGGCGGTGTCTACGGTCGGCAGCGAGCGAAGCGACGGGAGCGCGGTGTGGGCGACGTGATTCGAAGGGTGTCGAGTCGGGGCCGTCTCGGTGCGCGGCTGGCGTTGATCGGTCTCGTCGCCGCCGGGATCACCGTGTCATCGATGCCGACCGCTGCCGATGCCGTCGATGAGACCGTCGCTCTGATCGTTGCCGATGACGCGGCACTACTGAACGGGGAGACGGCCACCGTCGCACGCATCGAATCGACAGATCGCACGGTGACTGTGGTCGCTGACGAGGATGCGTCCTCGGCGACGCTCACCGCCGATCTGGTGATCGTCGGGTCGAGCGTGTCGTCGAGCGCTCTCGACGACGCAGTCTTCGATCTCGAGGTGCCGATGATCATCGCGAAGCCGTGGCTCTTCGACGACGCCGGCATCGCCCCACCATCGCGT
>JBGCFW010000292.1:0-4155 GCA_045107155.1 Ilumatobacter sp.
CTCCGAGCGGTCATCTACTGGGCACTCGCACACCTGGGGGACCCCCTCGGGGACCCCGGCGGGCTCTGCGTGAAGGCGTGGCGTTTCGGGCAACCGGCCCCCGTTGCCGGAATCGGCGAACGTGACGAACTCATCGACTCCTACGAAACAGCCGGCGGCTCCCGCGTCGATCGAGCGAGCCTGTTCTGGTGGGAGGTGCTCGGTACGTGGAAGTGGGCGGTCATGTGCGTGCTGCAGGCCAGTGTCCACCTCAGCGGTGCAAGCCGCAGCCACGAACTCGCAGCCATCGGCCGGCGTGTGTGCGAAAACGAGCACGACCTGCTCGTGATGCTCGGCGATCAGCTCCTCGAACTCTCGCTCCCCACCGGTGGAGGTGCAGCGTGACCCTTCACGGAAACCCCACCTCGGCGGAGCTGATCGAGGCCGTCCGTGAATGGATCGAGGGCGACCTCATGGCCGGTGCAACGGGGCGCACCCGTTTCCATGCACGCGTCGCAGCGAACATGCTTGCAATGGTCGAGCGGGAGCTCGCGGTCGACGGCGCCGACGAGCTCGAGCATCGCGAGCGTCTTGCAGGACTCGGCATCGCTGACAACGCCGAGTTCGCAACGGCGATCCGGGCTGGAGAGCTCGACGACCGCCTCGGCGAGGTGCTCGATGTGCTGCGCGCGGACGTTGCGTCGCGGCTCGCGATCGCGAATCCGCGCTACGTCGAGCGCTGACCCAGCGACGAGTTCGCAGGTCGTCGACGGGGTTCGGCAACGGTGACCGGCTGGCCGGCGGCGAGTTGCCCGCAGGCCGCGTCGATGTCGGTGCCGCGGTTGCGTCGAACCGTCGCATTGGCGCCGAGCTCCTCCAGCCGGTCGCGGAACGCGTACACGCGCTTGAGTGAGGTGCCCTTCGTCGGGTAACCGGGCGTCGGATTCAAGGGGATGAGGTTCACATGCGCGCTGGGGCGGAGCTTCCAGCACAGTTCGGCCAACTCCTCCGCGTCGGACTCACGATCGTTCACGCCATCGATCATCGCCCACTCGAAGCTGACGCGTCGGTTCTTCACCTCGAGGTACTCGGCACATGCATCGAGGAGTGCGTCGATCGGGTAGCGGCGGTTGATCGGCACCAATTCGTCGCGGAGCGTGTCGTTCGCAGCGTGCAACGACACGGCGAGGTTCACGGGGAGCGGGAGGTCCTTCATCCGCTCGATCCCGGGCACGAGGCCGACGGTCGAGATGGTGATGTGGCGCGCCGACAGACCGATGTCGCCGTGAATGCGCTCGGTCGCCGACCACACCCGATCGAGGTTCGCCATCGGTTCACCCATGCCCATGAACACGATGTTGCTGACCCGTCGCCCGGAGGCCTTTGCCGTCTGGGCAGCGCGCACCACCTGTTCGACGATCTCGCCAACGGTGAGGTGACGTGTGAACCCGGCCTGACCGGTGGCGCAGAATCCGCAGGCCATTGCGCATCCGGCCTGACTCGAGACGCACACCGTGGCTCGGTCGGGGTAGAGCATTAGGACGGTTTCGACGCGGCTTCCGCCCTCGAGCTCCCACAGGAACTTCACGGTGTCTCCCGCGTCGGAGACCGACTCGGTCACGAGCTCGAGTGCCAACGGCAGCTGTGCGTCGAGTCGGGCCCGCAGCGCCTTGGGCAGATTTGTGATGTCCGCCGGGTCGGCGAGTTGTTCATAGAGACCCGACCACAGTTGGTCGAGTCGGTACCGCGGCTCGCCGTCGAGCACGTCGGCGAAGGCTTCTCGATCCAGGTCGTAGCGTGTCGCTGTCATCGGTGACGCCTCGTCGATGTCACGGCGCGAACCGTTGTGCGAGTTCCGCGTACTGGTCGATGCGATCGCGGATCACGTCGAGGCTCGCTGTCCAGAAGGCTTCGCTCGTGACGTCGAGACCGAACGCGTCGCCGAGTTCTTCGGCGGTGTCCATGCCCGCTCGTGACAGCAGATCGTCGTAACCGCCCCGGAACTTCTCGGGGTCGGAGCGGTACACCGCGTACAGACCCAGCCCGAAGAGCAGGCCATAGGTGTACGGCCAGTTGTAGAAATGCGAGCCGTAGTAGTGCGGCTTGAGCAGCCACATGTACGGATGTGCCGTCGACATGTCGAGACCGTTGCCGAAGGTCTCGGCCTGTGCGTCGGTCATCATCTCGCAGAATTCGCCGGGGCCGATGGTGCGACGTTGGCGGCGGGCGAAGACCTCGGTCTCGAAGGCGAAGCGCGAGCGGATGTCGACCACGACCTGGTTCGCGCCCTGCAGATCGATGTCGAGCAGTGCGAGTCGCTCGGCGTCGTGCTCCGGACCCGAGAGCTCGGCGAGGCCTGCCTCGACGACGAGGGTCTCGCAGAAGATCGACGCGGTCTCGGCCAATGCCATCGGCACGCGTCGCTGGAGTGCCGTGCGAGGGGCCAGCGTGGTGTTGTGGTAGGCGTGGCCGAGTTCGTGCGCGGTGGTCTGCGTGGATTCGGCCGAGCCCGACCAGTTCAGGAGAACGAGCGAACGGTCGCCGACGAAGGACATGCAGAACGCGCCGCCCGACTTGCCGTCGCGTGGCGCCGCGTCGATCCACTGTTCGTCGACCGCGCGGTCGACGAGCCCGCCGAGGGTTGGGCTGTACGCGTCGAAGGCGGAACGAACGACGGCGATTCCTTCGTCCCACTCGACCTCGCCGCCGCTCACCGGGGCTGGTGCCACGAGATCCCACCATGGGAGTCCAGCGCCGTCGGCATGCCCGTGCAGCTGGGCTTTGGCGCGCATCCAGCGGCGGAAGTCCGGCAACGCGTCGGTGACCGCTGACTGCATGGCGTCGAACGTCGATCGGCTCACGCTGTTCGCGAACAGGGAGGCGTCGAGTGGCGAGTTCCAGTTCCGGCGCCGGTTGACGGCGTTGGCCTCGCCCTTGATCGCGTTCATCGCTGCAGCGACGGGCACCTCGATCGTCGGCCACGCCACGAGCTCAGCGTCGTATGCGGCACGGCGCGCCGCCGGATCGGCGTCGGTCGCCATGCCGCGAACCGCGTTGATCGGTATCGATCGCGGCTCATCGTTCGGCACCTCGACCACGGCGGTCAGCTGGGAGGTCATCTCGCGTTGCAGTCGACCCCACGCACTCGACCCGGTCGCCGACAACTCGGCATAGAGATGCTCTTCGGACTCCGGCATCTGATGATCGGCACGCTCCGAGAGCCGGGTGAGCGGACCGAGATGCTCTGCGGCCACGGAGCTCACCTGCGCGAGCGCTTCGACATCGAACGAACCAACCCAGTCGGCGAGACGAGCGAGCAGCGGCCGGAGCTTCGCATCTGCCGGTTCGAGCTCGCTCAAGTTCGCCTGGGCCTCGGCGTCGCGCGTGTCGGTGGCCACAGATGCATAGATGTAGGCGCCGAGCTCATCGATCTCGGCGGAGACCCGATTGAACTCGTTGATCACGGTGTCGGCGGTGTCCCCGTCGCCTTGGGCGGGCGCCCTTCGCTCTCCACCGCGGACGTCGTGTTCGTCGAAGAGTGCGACCAGACGGTCGACGTCCGCGCCGACTCGCTCCTTGGCATCAACGAACGAACGCGCCGCGAAGCTCTCGTGGACGTCGGCAACGCTCCAACGCGGCAGCAGGTCGGGATCGGTCGGGGGCATCCGAACAGTGTGCCCTGTTCAGCAGGCGCCGACTCGGTCCGGCATCGTGCCGTGGCGGCCTTCGACCTCGGCGGTGAAGGCCGCATTCGTGGCGTGGACCCCGAAGCCCAGCTTGCGGTACATCGCAACCGCACCTTCGTTGTCGGCGTCGACATAGAGCAATCCCGTCTCGATGCCTCGATCGGTGAGGTGATCGAGGCCGGCGAGCGTCATCTCGGAGCCGAGCCCAAGTCCGTGGAAGTCCGGGTCCACCGCGATGACGTAGATCTCGCCGAGGTCGGACTCGTGGTTCGGATCGGTCGGTCCGTCGCCCGCGTGATGGACCTTGGTCCAGCAGAACCCCGCGACCCGCCCGTCACGCTCATGGATCCGAAAGCCCTCGGCATCGAACCACTCCTCCTGTTGGCGCTGGGAGAACGTCTCATGGGTCCAGCCGCCCTGCTCGCCGAGATCGGCTAACGCCCGATTGTTCACGCTCAACCAGGCGTCGTCATCGGTACCCGGGCGAAAC
>JBGCFW010000293.1:0-6758 GCA_045107155.1 Ilumatobacter sp.
GAGAGCGGCCGAATCGGCACGCTTGGAAAGCGTGTGACCTTCACGGGTCCGTGGGTTCGAATCCCACCCTCTCCGCCAGTCGGCCGGGACCCGCGGGTCCCGGCCGTTTCGCGTCCGAGCAGCCGAGCGATTCGTCGGCGAGACTGACTCGATGTCGAGTGAGTGGGACGAGCTGATGGGCGTTGCCCTCGACGAGGCTCGGGCTGCGGTCGAACACGGCGACGTCCCCGTTGGCGCAGTGGTCGTGCGGGCCGGCGAGGTGATCGCACGGCGCCACAACGAGCGTGAGCTGCGCGGGGACCCGGTCGCTCACGCAGAGGTGCTGGCGCTGCAGGACGCTGCGGCGGCCGTTGGTCATTGGCGCCTCGACGAGTGCACGCTGGTGGTCACGCTCGAGCCGTGCGCGATGTGCGCCGGCGCAATGGTCAATGCTCGACTCGGTGCCGTGGTGTTCGGCGCGACCGACCCGAAAGCGGGAGCGGCGACGAGCCACTTCAAGCTGCTCGACGGCGCGCCACTCAATCACGCCGTCGAGATCGAGGCGGGCGTGCGCTCCGAGGAGTGCGGCGACCTGCTCCGAACGTTCTTCCGCGCTCGACGCTGAACTCCGGGCCGGATCCGGTCGACCACCGCCTGTGACGGCCAGGCGTCGCTCGGCGGATTTCTCGCTAGCCTCGACTCCGGAAGGCTGCCAGAGCGGACGAATGGGACGGCCTCGAAAGCCGTTGAAGTCTTCGGGCTTCCGTGGGTTCGAATCCCACGCCTTCCGCCACCACGAACCCGGATCCTCGCGGATCCGGGTTCCGTCGTTTTCGGCGGCGCTGCCCGGCACCCCCAGCTAGGACTCGGTCGAACGGCTGACGAGCACATCGGAGAACGCTTCCGCGTCGAAGCGTCCATCACTCATCAGCAGTCGGGTGTCGACCGAGTCGACGAGTTCGCCATCCGAGCCGACCACGAACATGTGCGGAACCCAGCTGAAGTCCGGGTAGTCGGCGAGGAACCCGAGATTCTCGTTCTCGTCGCTGATGTTCACCTTCAAGAACACGAACGACTCGCGCAGCGCCGCCTCGAGCTCGTCGTTGACACCGATGAACGAGTCGAGATACCAGCAATCCGGACACCAATCGCCCCCGACCACGGCCACGACCTCACGGTCGGTTCGTGCAGCGAGCTGCACAGCCGCATCGAGATCGGCCGCCGGGTCTCGCGTCGGGTCGTACTGATCGACCACGAAAAGTCCGTCGACGAGGTCCGGCAGCGGTGCGACCGGCACGCTCACCGCGACGTCGTCTGGTCGTTCGTCGACCACCAGTGGGGCATCGACGACCGGTGGCGCAGACTCGACCGACGGACCCCCCGACGGCACCTGCGACTGCGACGGCGGCTGTGATCGTGACGATGACTGTGGCGGCAGGTCGATCGTTCCGACCACTCGATGATCCGTCACCGGCGGCGAGCAGCCTCCGTCGCTCGTGCACGCCATGTAGGAGATCGAGATCTCGACATCCACTCGATCGTTGCCGTCTCGAGCGGCGCCGTCTCGTTGGACCTCGACGGGCAGCGTGAGCGTCACCGGCCCGTCGGGATACACCGGGATGGGGCTGTCGGTCGCCGGAACCGACAGCATGATGGGCTCGACGTCGGCAACGGCGGGGCCGGTGGCCACGAGCGCTCCCGACACCACGGCGAACCTCGTCGGCCGGCCGAACCCGTCGATGCCGAGCGTCGGCAGCTCCGTGTCGTACACGTGCATCCGCTCACCGTCAGGCGCAAAGGTCGCCGTGAGTGCGAGACCGTCCGCCGAGGTCTCGACCAACTCGATGGTGGTGGTCACCTGGTGCTCCGAATGCTCGGCGACGACGACCACGACTCGTTCGGTCGACGAGCACGCCGCCGCGAGCACGACCATCGCAGCCAGCGTCGGGATCCGCCACACCCCTGTCAACGTATCGAACCCGGCGAGACGGCGGCCGCTCCGAGCCGAGCATCGAGACCGTCAGCAGCGAGCGTCGAGGGCCGGCGGTTCGAGCCAGATGAGGTACTCGTGCACCAGATCGCGAACGCACTCGTTCGTGCGGTACGCCGTGTGCTGGTTCGCCTCGACCGTCACGAGTTGGCCCGCTTCGAGCGCATCGGCCATCGCTGCGCTGCTCGTCAGCGGCGTCGTCGGGTCGCCCGTCGTGCCGATCACCACGATCGGGCCAGCCCGGTCGCCCGTGATCTCCATACGAGGGTCGGCAGACGGCGGGAAGAAGTCGCACGTGTAGTCGGCCGTCGTGAACGGGAACAGACGCGGCGCGATACCGACCAGCTCGGCCGCCCGGCGATCCGCCTCGGCCACCGTGAGGCGCTCGGGATCATCTGCACACGTGATCGCCTGGAACGACTCCAGCAGGTTCGAGTAACTCCCGGTCGACGGATCCCGCTGAAAGTAGCTGTCGTGGAAGGCCAAGAGCCCTGCGCCGTCACCAGCGGCTGCATCGACCAACGCCCGTTCGAGCGCCGGCCAACGCTGATCGGAGTACATCGCCTGGATCACGCCGTTGATCGCGATCCGCTGCCCCACATCCGGTCGACCATCGGGCGACGATGCGGGTTCTTCATCGAGGCGCGCGAGCAGCTCGTCGTACGCTCCCGCTGCATCGCCGTCGTTGTGGAACAGACACGACGAGTCGGCGCTGCACTGCTCGAGGAAGGTCTCGAAGACGCCCTCGAAGCCGAGCTGCTGCTGGCGCAGCGGTTCGAGGCCATCGGCATCGGGATGGGCGGCGCCGTCGAGCACCGCCGAACGCACGGTGTCAGGGAACAGCGTCGCCCAGACCGCCCCGAGTTCACTGCCGTAGCTGAAACCGAGGTAGCTGATCTGTGGTTCACCGAGCGCTCGGCGGATCGAGTCCATGTCGCGAGCCGAGTTGTTGGTGCCGAGGTGCGGCAGCACGTCCTCGCCGACCTCCTCGACACACGCCTCGGCGAACTCGCGCGACAACTCGACGAGCAGGTCGCGTTCAGCCTGGGTCTCGGGCGTGATGTCTGCGGTCCCGAAGAATCGGTCGTACTCGTCGTCGTCGATGCAATCGACAGAGCCGCCGCTTCGACCGGTCCCGCGCGGGTCCCACGACACCACGTCGAACCGATCGACGATCGGATCGTCGAACCAACTGTCGACGTTGGCTGCGATGCCGCTCGCCGGCACACCCGGTCCGCCGTTGTTCGCGAGCATGACGCCAACCCGGTCGTCGGGGTCAGCACGATGGCGCACCACCCACAGGTCGATGGTCGCGCCGGTCGGATCCGAGTAGTCGAGCGGCACCGTGAGGAACCCGGCATCGATCGAGTCACCGAAGCTCTCGAAGTCGATCTCCGCGAGCAACAACGGTGGCGGCTCGGTCGTGGTCGTGACCACAGAGTCACTGGTCGGCGGCTCGACCGCCGTCGACGTCGGGGCGGGCGTCGGACGGGTCACGGGCGGCACCGTCTCCCTGGTGATCGGTGGCGGCTCGGTCTCGACCGACGACGAGCACGCAGCCAGCAGCACTGCCGCACACGTCGCGAGTCGAGCCATCCGCACCCCACCAGCGTACGACGATGACCGCGGACAGCGACGGCACGACCGCACGCGGGACGAAGGCGTGGCTCGTAGCGTTGGGAGGATGCGGATGTCCCCTTTTCACATGATGCCGGGCGACTCGGACTCCATCAAGAACACGCAGCTCGCCGAAGGCACCGCCAAACGCGTGTGGTCGTTCGCTCGGCCGTACCGCGCGACGATCGCGTTGTTTCTCACGGCGATCCTCGCCGCCGCACTCCTCGCGCTCGTCCCGCCCTTCGTCGTGCGCGAGATCCTCGACAACGCCATCCCCGACCAGAATCGGAATCGCATCATCGTGCTCGCCGGCATCGCCGTGGCGGCCGCACTCCTCGATGCCGGTCTCGCGATCCTGCAGCGCTGGTGCTCGTCGAAGGTCGGCGAAGGACTCATCTACGACCTTCGTGGCGCGCTGTTCGCAAAGGTCCAACGGCTACCGATCGCATTCTTCACCCGCACCCCCACCGGATCGATCACCTCACGGTTGAACAACGACGTGATCGGCGCACAGAGCGCAGTGACCTCGACGCTCGGCAGCGTCGTGAGCAACGTGATCGTGCTGGTCACGACCGTGGCGGCGATGCTCGCCCTCGAGTGGCGTCTCACGCTCCTGACCCTGATCGTGCTGCCCCTCTTCATCGTCCCGGCGCGCCGTGTCGGCAAGCGGCTGCAGGGCATCTCGCGTGAGCAGATGGGCCACAACGCAGCGATGAACACCCAGATGACCGAGCGCTTCAACGTGTCCGGGGCGATGCTCGTGAAGCTCTTCGGGTCGGGCCGCCGTGAGCGTCAGGCATTCGACACCCGCGCCGCTGGCGTGCGCGACACCGGCATCCAAGCAGCCATGTACGGCCGGGTGTTCTTCGTGGCACTCGGCCTCGTGGGCGCCATCGGCACGGCGGCGATCTACGGCATCGGTGCCCTGATGGTGGTCGATGGCGACATTACGCCCGGAACGCTCGTGGCGCTCGCAGCGTTGGTGACCCGCGTGTACCAACCGCTGACAGGGCTCACGAATGCTCGCGTCGACCTCATGACGTCGATGGTGAGCTTCGAGCGGGTGTTCGAGGTGCTCGACGCCCCCGAGGCCATCCAGGAAAAGCCCGGCGCGTTCGACCTCGTCGACACCCGTGGCGACGTCGAGTTCGACGACGTCGTCTTCCGCTACCCGTCGGCCGACACGACGGCGATCGCGTCGATGGAACAGAACGCCGGGCTCGGCGGCGACAGCGACCCAGACGTCGACGTCCTCCAAGGTCTGTCACTGCGCGTTACTGCCGGCGAAACCGTCGCACTCGTGGGCGCATCCGGTGCCGGGAAGTCGACCACGATCTCGCTCGTGCCACGCCTCTACGACGTGACGGGCGGAGCAGTTCGCATCGACGGACACGACGTGCGCGACCTCACGCTCGACACGCTGCGCACCTCGATCGGTGTCGTCTCACAGGACCCACACCTCTTCCACGAGAGCATCGGCGACAACCTCCGCTACGCCGACCCCGACGCGACCGCCGACGAACTCATCGCCGCGGCGCGGGCGGCGCGCATTCACGAGACCATCGCGGCGCTACCGGACGGCTACGACACCGTCGTCGGTGAGCGCGGGTACCGACTCTCCGGTGGCGAGAAGCAGCGGCTCGCGATCGCACGGCTGCTGTTGAAGAACCCGGCGATCATGATCCTCGACGAGGCGACCAGCCACCTCGACAACGATAACGAGGCGCACATCCAAGAGGCGTTGGAACACGCGCTCGACGGCCGGACCGCACTCGTGATCGCTCACCGATTGTCCACGATCCGTTCCGCGGATCGCATCGCGTTCCTCGACAACGGTCGCATCGTCGAGATCGGCACCCACGACGAGCTGCTGGCCGCAAACGGCCGCTACGCCAAGCAGCTCGCTGCCGGCGAGCTCGTCGCTCCGGGCTGAGACCGGTCTCGACCGGCGATCGCGACTGGCGGCGTCACTGCCGGACGAGTTCGGCCCACTCGATGAACTTGCCGTCTTCTCGCATGTAGAGCGTGACGGTGTGCGTTCCCGCCGAGAGCGAGTCGAGTGACCCGTTGTCGGTTGTGCTCGTGGCGTAGTTGTTCGTGACGTTCGAGACCCACTGGAAGGCCGAGCCGCCGTTGACGCTCACCCAGAACGTGTTCCCGCTACTCACCGACTTGACCGAGCCGCGCAGGTCGTAATCGCCCGCTTCGGTCACCGTGAACGTGAATTCGATGGCGCCGTTGCTCGGGTCGGGAGAGCCGTCGAATTGCCCGACGCTCGTCCACCCGATGCCGGTGCCATCACTCACGACGTTGCCGGAGGTCGAGGCGTCGCCCGCGGTTTGAAGCAACACGGGCGATGAACCGGGAGCGAGCGCGTAGTCGAAGAACACCTGCGCACCTCCCCCGTTCTCGTAGTACTCGACGACGACCTCGTGCTGGCCGGCCGAAAGCGTGTGGACGACACCGACCGTCGAGAACCCACCATCGGTCCAGTTCTCATAGATGCTCACGCCATCGACTTCGACACGAATGCCGTCATCGGCGCCGACGGTGAACTGGTAGTCAGCGGTCGCCGGGACGTCGATGGTCTTGACATAGCGGGCGGAGTATCCGTCGTTCTGGCCGTTCGGACCGCCGGACCCCCAGTTGATGTCGACCGCGGACGCACACTCCTCGAGACCCGCGGAGCCAGACAGATCGGTGTTGTTCCAGTACGACGCCTGCCACTGGCTGACATCGGTACACACGTGTCCGGCGACGACCGGAGCGAAGTCCATGATCGCCCTGGCACCGCCGCCTCCTTCGCGCATCTCGACCGTGATCTGACGCGTCCCCGCAGCGAGTTCGATGACTTCCGTCCTCACGCCGGTGTAGGCATTGGACTCGCTCGCCTGCAGGACACCATCGATGTAGATCCAGTAGCCGTCGTCGAAGTCCAACGTGAAGGAGTAGTCAGCCGTGGTCGGCACGTCGAACGCACGGGTCCAGCGACCGGAGAAATTGTCGGCTTGGCCACCGGGTCCGTTGCCCGACCCCCAGTTCTCGTTGATCTCGGACTCACATCGCTGCACATCCGGGTCACCGGTCCAGCTGTTGTTGTTCCAGTAGCTCGCCGACCACGGGTCAGAACCACCACAGGCGATCGCCGCGGTGTCCATGTCGAAGGCCAACC
>JBGCFW010000294.1:0-19973 GCA_045107155.1 Ilumatobacter sp.
TGCGGCGTGTCGATCCCGATCGCGACGGCGCGCACCGATGCCCGTTCGACGCCCGCCTTCTGGAACACGCGGGTGATCCGGGCGTGGGCGTACTGACAGTACGGGCCGGTGGTGCCCTCGAACGCGAGCATCCGATCGAAATCGAAGACGTAGTCCTTCACCCGGTCGGTCGACAGGTCGGCGTACTTGATCGCACCGATGCCCACGCTCTTCGCGACCGAGGCGCGCTCGCTCTCGGCGAGATGTGGGTTCTTCTCGGCGATCGCGGCGTCGGCGCGTTCGACCGCTTCTTCGAGGAGATCGACGAGCTTCACCGACGCACCCGAGCGGCTGCGCAGCATCTTCCGGTCCTCACCGAGCACGCTGCCGAAGGCCACGTGCACCGCGGCCCCCGGTTCGAGCCAGCCGGCCTTCTCGCAGACGGCGTACACCATCTGCAGGTGTTGCGCCTGCGGTGCGCCGATGACGTAGAGCATCAGATCGGCGCCGAGCCGCTCGATGCGATCCACCACACATGCGAGGTCGCTCGTGGCATACATGAACGCGCCGGTTCGACTCTTCACGATCATCGGCAACGGGTCACCGTCTCGGTTGGTGAAGCCCTCGACATCGACCACCATCGCGCCATCGTCCTCGCGGACGAGTTCGTTGGCCTCGAGACGCGAGTACACGCCCTGCATCAGCGGCTGGTACCGCGACTCCCCCGCCAGGTCGTCGTCGGTCAGCAAGACGTCGAGGCGGTCGTACACCTGGTTGAAGTAGGCGGCCGACATCTCGACGAGCCGGTTCCAGAGGACCATCGTCTCGGGGTCCTCGGCCTGCAACAGGACGACCCGAGCACGAGCTCTGTCGGCGAACTCTTCGTCGTCTTTGAACTTCGCGTTGGCCGCTTTGTAGAACCCATCGAGATCACCCTGGCCGAGGCCCTCGGACGCGACGTCTTCGCCGAGGTCGAGGAGGTGCTCGATGAGCATGCCGAACGGGCGACCCCAGTCACCGATGTGATTTTCGCGAATGACCGAATGACCGAGGAACTCCATGATCCGCACGAGCGAGTCGCCGATCACGGTGGAGCGCAGATGACCGACGTGCATCTCTTTCGCGACGTTCGGCGCCGAGTAGTCGACCACGACGGTCATCGCCGCGTCGACGGCTGGCACCCCGACCCGATCATCGCCTGCGACGGCGGCGAGCTGCGACGACAAGAACGATGGCGAGAACGTGACGTTCACGAAGCCCGGACCCGCGACCTCGACCTCGGTCGCCACGTCGGCGAAGACACCTGAGTCGACGACCTGCTGTGCGAGCTCACGCGGGTTCGTACCGATCCGCTTCGCCAACGGGAGCGCACCATTCACCTGCGCGTCGGCTCGGTCGCTCGGCCGCACCACCGGATCAGGGTCGATCGAGGCGTCACCGACGAGCTCGGCGAACACCGGGCGCAACAGCGCCGAGAGCGTGGACAGGGGGTCAGACATGCGTGTTCAAGTCTGCCGGATCGCACGGCTCACTCACGCTTCCGTTACCCGAGACATCGCAGTGGGTGAACGGTCGGCACTCGTTGTAGATTGCGGAGCCTCCCGCCTTCGTAGCTCAGGGGATAGAGCACTGGTTTCCGGAACCAGGTGTCGCAGGTTCGAATCCTGCCGAGGGCGCTCCGCTGACGGGGCGCTTCCGACGGTCCAGAACCGTCGGAAGCGCTACGTTGACCCCGTGCGTGACGACGATTCGCATCCGTTCGACGGCCGACTCGGCTTCGGGCGACGTCCCGGTCTCGTCGTCGTCGACATGGTCAACGCCTACACCGACCCGAACTGCGCGCTCTACCTCGGTCGACAAGTTCACGACGCCGTCGCCTCGATCGGGCGTCTGGTCGACGGCGCACGATCCGCGTCGATCCCCGTTGTCTACACCGGCGTCGAGGTCTCCGAAGACGGCGCTGCCAACGGGATCTTCTACCGCAAGGTGCCGGCCATCTCGATCTTCCGCGATCCGCACTTCGGTGGACTGGTCCCCGAACTCGACCCGCTCGCGTCCGAGCCGGTGATCATGAAGCACTACCCGAGCGCGCTGTGCGGAACGTCGCTCGCGCCGATGCTCTTCACCGCCGGCGTCGACAGCATGGTGATCTGCGGCGTGTCGACGAGCGGCTGCATCCGGGCGACGGCAACCGATGCGATGCAGCACGGTTTCGTCCCGCTGGTCGTCCGCGAGGCTGTCGCGGACCGCGACCCTGCGACACACGACTCGAACTTGTTCGACATCGACGCCAAGGTCGGCGACGTCGTCACCGAGGCCGACGCCCTCGCGCACTTCGCTTCGATCTGACGCTGACCGTCGGGTGTGTCGGGTCCAGCCGCTCGTCAGTCGCGAACGGCACGCATCGCACCCGCCGCCTTGGCGAGACGACGGCCTTGCAGCGCCGCAGACGCGAGCGCCGCATCATCGGGCGCCGCACCCTTGCGCGACACGAACGACGCACCGTAGGGATTGCCGGTCGCTTTGACCTCGTCGCCGGTGTAGCCGAGCGGCATCACGAGCGCACCCCAGTGGTAGGCGGTGTTGAGCATGGCGAGCGTCGTCGACTCGAGGCCGCCGTGGGTGGTGGAAGCCGAGGTGAACGCGGTGACGACCTTGTCGACGAAGGCGTTGCGATACCAGAGCCCGCCCGTCTGGTCGATGAACTGCTTGAGCTGCGCAGCCGGGAGGCCGAAACGCGTCGGCGAACCGAGCGCGATGCCGTCGGCCCAGTCGAGATCATCCAACGACGCCAACTCGACGTGCCCCTCGGCCCACGCCAAGTGCTCCTTCCACGCCGAGTTCGAATCGATTGCTTCCTGCGGGGCCAGTTCCTCGACCCGGCGAATCCGCACCTCGGCACCCGCCGACTCGGCACCGGATGCGATCGCCGCCGCCAACGCATGAAGATTGCCCGTCGCGCTGTAGTAGACGATCACGATCTTGGGACTCGACATCGCCCGAGTGTTCCAGGTCTGGCCCAGATGAAACGGTGTCGGGTCACGAGTGTCGGCCGACCGGCGCTCGACGCGTGAACGGGTACGTTGCCGAGATGGCCGACCTCCTCCGCGACCGCTCGACCTCTCGACCGGCCGCGCTGCGTTCACTGCTCTCGACCGCCCTTGCCGATCGGACCCCGCTCGTGCTCCCGGGGTGTTACGACGCACTTGGAGCCCGCCTCGTGGAACACGCCGGGTTCGATGCCGTCTACATGACGGGCTTCGGTACGGCGGCCTCGCTACTCGGCCGACCCGACGTCGGCTTGCTCGGCCTCGCCGAGATGGTCGACAACGCACGTCGCATCGCCGATGCGACCGACCTGCCGCTGGTCGCCGATGCCGACACCGGCTACGGCAACCAGATCAACGTCATCCGCGCCGTGCAGCAGTACGAACAGGCAGGCGTCGCCGGCATTCACATCGAAGACCAGGTGCTGCCCAAGAAGTGCGGCCACATGGAGAACAAGCAGGTCGTGCCGGCGGACGAGATGTACGGCAAGGTCCGCGCGGCCGCAGCCGCCCGCAACGACAGCGACTTCGTGCTCATCGCACGCACCGACGCGCGGGCACCGCACGATCTCGACGAGGCGATCCGACGCGCCCACGGCTGTCTCGACGCCGGCGCCGACGTGTTGTTCGTCGAAGCGTTGCAGGGCGACGCCGAGATCGAGCGGGTCGCCTCCGAGTTCTCCGGCGTGCCGCTGCTGTTCAACTGGGCCGAGGGCGGCAAGACGCCACCGATGACCTACGACGAGATCGCCGCACTCGGCTTCGCGATGATCATCACGCCGATCGGCACACTGCTGTCGGCGACACGCGCGATGCAAGCCTTTCTCGTGAACCTGCGCGCTGGCGGAACCCCCGCCCCGTTCGCCGATGAGTTGATGCCCTTCGGCGAGTTCACCGACACCATCGGACTGGGCGAGATCACGGCGCTCGAACAACGCTTCGCGGCCGACTGACTGCGGCGCCGAGCGAGCCGGATCATCACCGTCAGCGGCGCGACTGCATCAACGGCATGACCTTCTCACCGAACTCCTTGGTGGCGACCGGGTAGTCGTCGAACACGCACATTGCGCCCTTCACGCCGGGGATCGCCGCGACCTCGTCGAGGCGAGCTGCGATCGTGGCGTGGCTGCCGGCGATGGCACCGATGTTGAGGTTGAAGGCCTGCTTCATCTCGGCGATCTTGTCGGCCGTCGCCCCGGCGGTGTCCATCTCCGCAGCACCGATCAGGAACTTAATCGCCTCGAGGTCGGCGCCCTCCTGGTAGTGCTGCCACTTGGCCTGGCCCTCTTCGTCGGTGTCACCCATCGTGATGTGGAAGAGCACATAGACGCCCACGTCGCGGCCGGTCGTCTCGGCGGCGGCCACGAGTCGGGCCGCGTCGGTGCGCACCACGTCGAGGTCCTCGGTGCCGATGATGAACTGGTAGTCGCCGTAGGTGGCGCAGAACTCCATGCCGCGGTCGGACTGGCCAGCGCACACGAGCGGAACCTTGTGGTCCTTCGGCGGCGGGCTCAGGCGGCAGTCGTCCATCTGGAAGTACTCGCCCTTGAGGTCGCTCACGCCGGTGGACCAGAGGTCCTGCATGATCTGCACGTACTCCGTCGCGTAGTCGTAGCGCTTCTCGTAGTACCAGTCGCCAGGCCACGCGCCCATCTGCGAATACTCGATCTGGTTCCAGCCGCTGACGATGTTGATCCCGAAACGCCCGTCGGAGATGTCGTCGATCGTCGAGGCCATCCGGGCGACCATCGCCGGTTCCATCGTCGGAAGCGCGACCGACGCGAACAGACCGATCTTCGACGTGGTGGCGGCCAGGCCCGCCATCAGCGAGAACGACTCGAGATTGTGATCCCAGAACTCTGTGTCTCCGCCGAAGCCACGGAGCTTCACCATCGACAGCAGGAAGTCGAATCCCTGTGCCTCGGCCTCCTGCGCCGTCTTGTTGTTGAGTGCGAAGCTCGGCATGTACTGAGGTGCCGTCTTCGACATCATCCAGCCGTTGTTGCCGATGGGAATGAAGATGCCGACGTCCATGTGCTGCTCGTTTCGTTGTTGACCCGCCGTGATGTCGGGTCATGGATAGCACGCCCGCAAACGGTCGTGGAACGCCCGCCGGACTCGACACAGAGCGTTCATCGGCGCGACCCGGAGAACGACTCAGTGCGGATCGTCGAGCAGCGAAACCGCATCGGCGAGCAGGCTGCTCGCACCGATTCGAAACCGGCGAGGATCGGTCGCCTCGGCACCGAGCCGACGTTCGACCAGATCGAGGTATGCCGTTGCATCGGCGACCGTCGAGATCCCGCCAGATGGTTTGAGGCCGACGACACGGTCGGCCCCGACGATCGCATCGATCATCGCGTCGACAGCGCCGAGGGATGCACCGTTCGGTGTCTTGCCCGTCGAGGTCTTCAGGAAGTCGGCGCCGTTCGCGATGGCCGTCCGTCCGGCTGCGACGATCGAATCGCGATCGGGACGTTCACCTGTCTCGAGAATCACCTTGAGGCGCGCACCCCGGTCGTGAACCAGGCGGGCGACGGCCGCGACCAGCTCTTCGGGACGGTCGGTCCCGGCTCCCCCTGGTTGGTACGGCATCACCACATCGATCTCGTCGGCACCTGCGTCGAGCGAGCGCCCGACATCGTCGACCACGAGATCGTGGTCGTCGTTCCCGCCGGGGAAGTTCGCGACCGTGGCGACGTGCACACCGCTGCCGGCGAGGCGGTCGACGGCGCCGGCCACGAACTCCGGCCAGACACACACAGCGGCTGTTCGGTGAGACGAGGCGTCGTCGAGGAGTGCCGCGACGCCATCGGGCTCATGGCCGTTCGCGAGGTTGGTCAGATCGATGAGACCGATCACTCGTCGGGCGGTGGCGGCAACGTCGGGTCGACCTGCTTGCTCGGAACGCTCACCGGTCGACACATCGTTCACCGTAATCGCACACCGGAATCGCTCACAGGACACGGGCCGTTGAAAACGCTTACACTCGCGTTGGACCGATATGGGCAGATCGAGGAGACATGTAGTCGACGGTTCCGCCGATCGCGCCGCGCCGAACGATGACATCCGGCGCCGGGCGACGATCGAAGACGTGGCGCACGCGGCCGACGTGTCGGTCGCGACGGTCAGCCGTGCAGTCCGCGGCCTCCCGAACGTGGCCGATTCGACCAGAGCCCGAGTACTCGGCGTCGCAGATCGACTCGACTACCGCCCCGACCCTGCTGCCGCCCGACTCGCAGCCGGGCGCACCGGCACGCTCACGGTCGCGGTGCCTTCCCTCAACGGTTGGTACTTCTCCAACGTCGTCGCCGGCGCCGAAGCCGTCGCCGCCGAGGCCGGACTTGAGGTCCAGGTGATCGGCATCTCCTCGACCGCCGATCGCGATCGACTGTTCGACGAGTCGCATCGGCTCGAACGACGCACCGACGCACTGATCCTCGTCGACGTGATCGCGAGTCCACCCCAGGTCGAGTCACTCACCCGCCGCGACGTCGGCATCGCGACCGTCGGTTCGCACTTCCCGGGCTACCCCGGCGTGCGGATCGACGACGAGCACGTGGGCCGAATCGCCGGCGAACACCTCTGCGGGATCGGCCATCGAGACCTCGCGATCATCGGTGGCCTGCCGAGCGACCCGATGAACCCACTCGTCGCCGAGTCGCGCAAGCGCGGCTTCCACGGCGTCTTGAAGCGATATGGCATCGAAGATCTCGCGATCGCGAGCGGCGACTTCGGCGTCGACGGTGGGCACGAGGCCATGGATGCGCTGCTGGGCGCCGACCGCCGACCGACCGCCGTGTTCGCACTGTCCGACGAGATGGCGTTCGGCGCGATCATGGCGCTGCACGATCGCGGGCTCGAACCAGGCGTCGACATCGCGCTGATGGGCGTCGACGACCACGAGTTCTCGCGTGTGGTCGACCTCACGACCGTCCGCCAGCCCGTCGCCGAGCACGGTGCGACCGCGGCCCGGATGCTGCTGTCGACGATGGAACCGCATCTCGATCGCCGGGACGCTCCACCGAGTTCCCCCTGCCCCACCGATGCGCCCGTCGTACCCGACGTCGAGCTCGTCGTCCGGGCGACGACAGCACCCGCCGTCGACACCTGACGTTCGCCGGGGTGTCACCTGATATTTGCTGGACATCAGCCCTGGGCTTGACGTGAGCGAACTTGTATGTAAGCGTTTTCAGTCCGGATACGTTCCGGAAACATGACAACTTCACTTGGGGGAGGCCCAATGAGAAAGAAGAGCATCAAGCTCGCAGCTGTCCCGGTTGCACTGGCCCTGGTCGCCGGCGCATGCGGAAGCGACAGCGATGAAGCCGCCGACGAGACGGAAGACACCGCCGCGGCGTCTGACGACGAGGCGATGGAAGAGGAAGAAGACGCTGGCGACGCCACCGACTTCGACGGCGCCACCGTCAGCATCACCGGCCCGGAGCGCGACGATCCGTCGATCGCTTCGCTCAACGACACGCTCGCAGCGTTCGGTGAGACCGTGAACCTGAACATCGAGTACACCGGCGACGCCGACTGGGAAGCGAACATCAACACCCAGGTCGAAGGTGGCAACCCGCCGAACATCTCGTTCTTCCCGCAGCCCGGCAAGCTCGCCGACTTCGCTCGCGAAGGATTCATCTTCCCGGTCAGCGCCGAAGTCGATGCGACGATCGACGCCAACTGGGCCGAGGGCTTCCAGATCTACGGCAACGTGGACGGCACGCAGTACGGCGTTCCCGCCAAGACCGACCTGAAGTCGCTCGTCTGGTACCAGCCGGCACGCTTCGAAGAGGCTGGCTACGCCATCCCCGAGACGTTCGAGGAATTCACCGCACTCATCGACACGATCGCGGCCGCCGGCGACGGCAAGCCGCCCTGCGTCGGCATCGAGTCCGGCCAGGCGACCGGTTGGACCTACACCGACTGGGTCGAGGAGATGGTGCTCCGTCTGCACGGCGGCGACGTCTATGACCAGTGGGTCGACAACTCGATCCCGTTCGATGACCCGCAGATCGTCGAGGCCATGCAGGCCGTCGTCGACCTCTGGACCGAGGACAACGTCTTCGCCGCCGGCGGTTCGATCGCAGCGACGAGCTTCGCCGACAACGGTCAGCCCCTGGTCGACGGCCAGTGCTGGATGCACCGTCAGGCGAACTTCTTCGCTGGTCTGTTCCCCGAGGGCACCGTCTTCGCCGACGGTTCCGCCGAGGCAGTCGACGTGTTCTACTTCCCGGACATCAACGGTGACCGCCCCGTCCTGACCGCCGGCATCTACGCCGCTGCGTTCGACGAGGACCCCGCCACGATGGCCGTGATGAACTTCATCGCTACCTCGGAGTACGCGGAGAACCGTCAGGCCAACCAGAAGGAATTCCTGGGTGGCGGCGACGTCCTCTCGGGTTACCTCTCGGCGGCCAACAGCCAGGATCCCAGCGTCTACGGCGCTCTCGAGCAGAGCTTCCTCGAGATCCTCAACACCTCCGAACTGGCCCGCTTCGACGGTTCCGACCTGATGCCGGCTGATGTCGGCGCCGGCACCTTCTGGAGCGAAGGCACGTCGCTGGTGAACGGTGACGTCGACGCAGCCACCGCTGCGACGGCCATCAACGATTCGTGGCCGAGCTGATCCACGAATGTCTGCGTCCGACCTGATCGGACACTGACGACGCCACGGGGCACCGGCACTATGGTGCTGGTGCCCCGTTGCGGTTTTCTGAACAACGGGGCCTCGGTTGGGGCCGGGTACAACGACTCATGGGGGGTCACACGACGTGGAAACGATCGAACGAACCGAGGCCGCTGACGGCGACCTCCCGGAGGGAACAGGGGAAGCGGCGCCTGGCGCAGCGGCCTTCATGAGTCCTCGAACCGGAGCCGGAAAGGCGAAACTCGCCCTCTCCGTGCTCGTCGTGATCGGCCTGATCATCTGGGCCGTCTTCGAGGAGAAGATCCGCAGCACGATCATCACCGTCGTCGTCGCCGTCGCGGCGAGCGCCGGGATCTGGATCGGCGCCAACCTGCTCTTCAACGACGTTCGTGAACGCTGGGATCGCTTCAGCGCAATCGCGTTCGGCGTCATCGGAGCGTTCATGGGCATCCTGCTCCACGGCAACCAGGTGACACTCGGGTCGGGCGAAGGCTTCCTTACGTGGGTCGTCGGCCCGCTCGTCGGCGCACTCGCATTCGGGGCCGTCGGCCTGGCGCTGGCCAAGACAGACGACCCGAGCCGCCGTCTCGCCGTTGCTGTCGGCAGCTCCGCCGTCATCGGCGTGGTCATCGGCGCGGTCATCCGTGAACAGTTCAACCCCGGTCTCGATCCGGTCGCGATCGTCGTCTACACGGGCATCGGTCTGGCGATCGGCGCCGGCCTGAGCGTGTTGCGCAAGAACAACCCGCTGCACGGCGCGCTCATCGGCGGATCCCTCGGTTGGATTCTCGGTGCGTGGGGTGCCGCCGACTTCGGCGAGGGCAGCATCGCCACCTCGATCATCGCGACCCTCGTGCCAGCGCTGGCCATCGGCTACCGCCTCGGCATCACGTCCAACCCCGATTACGCAGAACGCGTGGCGATCGACACACGATCTCGTGCGGTGATCTTCGTCGGTCCTGCGCTGCTGTTCATCTTCGTGATGTTGGTCGTGCCGACCGTGCGAACCGCCTACCTGTCGCTGCTCGACCGCGATTCCGAGGCGTTCGTCGACCTCGAGAACTACGGCGCGATCTTCACCGACAAGAACAGCTTCGACCTCACTGGGTGGGCCAACACCTTCACGAGCATCCCGTTCATCATGGGTGCGGTACTCCTCATCCTCGCCGTGGTGGTCGGATCGGTCATGAAGCAGCGCACGGGCCGGGCCGTCGAACTCGGCAACGCCGCCTTCGGTCCGCTCGTCGTGGGCGGGCTGCTGGTCTCGTTCGGTCTCTTCACCGCACTCCGAGGAACCATCATCAACAACCTCTGGTGGGTCGTCGTGGTCACCTTCGCCTCGACGGCGATGGGCCTGGCGATCGCCGTGCTGGCCGACAACCGAGGCGGAGAGCGCATCGCGAAGTCGATCATCTTCATGCCGATGGCGATCTCGCTGGTCGGCGCCTCGATCATCTGGCGCTTCGTGTACACCGCACGCGACGTCTCGACGGAGCAGACGGGCGTCCTGAACGCGCTGTGGGTCGGCCTCGGTCGCCTCTCCACCGGTTCAGGCATGCCCACCCTCGTGGCGTCGGTGGTCCTCGGCCTCATCGTCCTGGCAATCGGGGCGTGGGCGGCACGGGCACTGACCCGGCGCAACTACGGCGGCGCGGTGGTCCCGACCATCCTCCTGGTGCTGGCCGGCTGGTTCTTCGCACGCTTCATCGGCTTGTGGGGTGGCGGCGTCGGTGGCTTCCAGATCGACGAGGACGGATCGATCCGTGGCCAGACGATCCTGTTCGTCCAGGAGACCCCGTACAACAACTTCTGGCTGATGATCATCATGGTCTGGATCCAGACCGGCTTCTCGATGGTCATCCTCTCCGCCGCCATCAAGGCGGTGCCGAGCGAGCTGATCGAGGCCGCCAAGATCGACGGCGCGACCGACAGTCAGGTGTTCTGGAGAGTCACCTTGCCCCAGATCGCCACGACGATCGGCGTCGTCGTCACCACGCTCATCGTCGGTGTCATGAAGGTGTTCGACATCGTCAAGGTCACCACCAACGGCCAGTTCGGCTCGCAGGTGCTCGCCAACCAGATGTTCCAGGAGGCCTTCAGCTTCCAGGACACCGGGAAGGGGGCGGCGCTGGCCATGTTGATCTTCGTCGCCGTGCTGCCGGTCATGATCTACAACATCCGCAACATGCAGAAGGAGTCCTGAGCCATGGCTGTCACCACTCCCACGCTCAACCAAGCCGGCGACGGCAGCCTCCCCGATGCGGGTGGCGGCGGCCCGATCGGCCGCCTGTACGGCCTCCTGCGATCGATCCCGACCATCGTGGTCTGGATCATCGTCGTGCTCTGGAGCATCCCGACCTTCGGCCTGTTCGTCAACTCGTTCCGTACTCGGGACGGCCAGCGCAACTCCGGCTGGTGGAAGGTCACCCCGTCCGAGCTCACGTTCGACAACTACGACCAGATCATCAACGCTCGCCAGAGCCTCGGTGGTTCGCTGTTGAACTCGGCGGCAATCGCCATTCCGGCCACGATCATCCCGATCGCGATCGCTGCGTTCGCCGCGTACGGCTTCGCATGGATCGACTTCAAGGGCCGCAAGGGACTGTTCATCGCCACCGTGGCATTGCTCGCCATCCCGCTCCAGGTGGCACTGATCCCGCTGCTCCAGATGTACGTCGGCGGGGCCAAGCTCACGCTGCCGCTGTTGGACAAGACGATCACGCTCCTCCCAGACTTCGATCTGGCCGGTTCGACGACGGCCGTGTGGCTCACTCACACGGGCTTCGCCATGCCGTTCGCGATCTTCTTGCTACACAACTACATCAGTGCACTGCCGAAGGATCTGTTCGAGGCGGCTCGCATCGATGGCGCTGCGCACTTCACGATCTTCTGGCGGCTGGTCCTGCCGTTGTCGATCCCGGTGCTCGCAGCGTTCGCGATCTTCCAGTTCCTCTGGACCTGGAACGACTTCCTGATCGCCAACACGATGATCGGCGCGAACCCGAACAACCAGCCGACCACGATCCTGATCGCGAACCTGGCCGGCGACTTCGGCCGCAACGAGAACATCCTCCCGGCGGCTGCGTTCGTGCAGTCGGCGGTGCCGATCCTGGTGTTCTTCGCACTGCAGAAGTACTTCGTGCGCGGCATCCTCGCCGGCGCCGTCAAGGGCTGATCCGCCGTCTTCGCCCCGTGACGTCACTCGGACGTCACGGGGCGAACGACGAAGGTAGGTTCGCACCATGACGCTGGTGCAGTCCCAACAACGCTCGCTCGGCTCGTTGCCGTCCGTCGGGCCGATTTCCTACGGGCAGTGGCGGTTCACCGACGAAGACCTGTCGGTCGGCCAGCAACTGCTCGAAGCAGCGCTCGACGCTGGCATGAATCTGATCGACACGTCTGATGTGTACGGATTCGACTGGGGCGGGACGGGCTTCGGTCAGGTCGAGGAGATCCTCGGCCGGATCTTCGCAGCCTCACCTGGGCTCCGCGAGCGTCTCGTGCTCGCGACGAAGGGCGGGATCGCGCCGCCCACCCCGTACGACTCGTCACCGAAGTACCTCCGGTCTGCCTGCGAGGCGTCGATGCGTCGCCTGCAGACCGACGTGATCGATCTGTACCAGATCCATCGACCTGACATGTTCACGCACCCGGCCGACGTGGCCATCACCCTCAACGCGCTCCGCGAAGAGGGCAAGATCCGCGAAGTCGGCGTCTCGAACCACACCCCTGCCCAGGTGCTGGCTCTCCAGGCACACCTGGAGTTCCCGATCGCGAGCACGCAGCCCGAGTTCTCGGCGCTCACGCTCGATCCGATGCGTGACGGCACGCTCGACCAGTGCATGGAGTACCGCATCGTGCCGATGGCATGGAGCCCTCTGGCCGGCGGTCGCCTCGCCACGGGACACGATGTGCCGCCTCAACTCGTCGAGGTACTCGACGGGCTGGCCGAGCGTGAAGGTGTCGATCGGACACACATCGCGCTCGCGTTCGTCCTGGCTCATCCGTCTGCGCCGATCGCGATCATCGGATCGCAGAACGTCGAGCGCATCACGGCGTCAACCAAAGCCCTCGGCGTCACGCTCGACCGCGCCGACGTGTACGCAATCGTCCAAGCTTCTGAAGGAGTCCCGCTGCCATGAGTTCGATCACCGATCCGAACGTCCCCGAGATCTCCTGGTTCGGCGCATTGTGCGACGACGACTACGAGTTCCTCGGCGTTCCCGAGTCGAACATTCCGTCGTCGTGGGAGCACTGCAGCAACATCGTGCAGACGGCTGACCGCGGTGGCTTCGACAACGTGCTGCTGCCGTCCGGCTACCAGCTCGGCGTCGACTCCACGGCCTTCGCGGCAGCGATCGCCACCCACACCGAGAACATCAATCTGCTTCTCGCCGTGCGCATGGGTGAGATGTGGCTGCCACAACTCGCTCGCCAGCTCGCCTCGATCGACCCGTTCTCCGGCGGTCGGCTCGCGATCAACATCGTCAGCTCTGACATCCCGGGTGAAACGCTCGACAGCGCTCCTCGCTATCAGCGCACTCGTGAATGGATGCAGGTGCTCCGCAAGCTGCTGAATCGGGAGTCGATCGACTTTCGGGGCGAATACGTGCAGCTCGAGCTCGACCCGCCGCGCATCGGTACCACCGACGGCGCCTGCCCCCCGTTCTATTTCGGTGGGTTCTCACCAGCAGCCAAAGACGTCGCTGCAGCCGAGGCCGACGTGTTCCTCACATGGCCCGACACGGTCGCCTCCGTGGGTGACACCGTGACCGAGATGCAGGCCATGGCGAAGAAGCGCTACGACCGCGAGCTGCTGTGCGGACTGCGTGCACACATGATCGTTCGCGAGACCGAAGCCGAGGCTCGTGCTGCCGCCGACCGCTTGATCTCGAAGCTCGATGTCGACACCGGCGAAGCGATCCGCAACAAGTCGCTCGACACGGCCTCGGCCGGCGTCGCCCGCCAGAACGAGCTGCGCGAGTCGGCCTCTGACGACGGCTACGTCGAGGCGAACCTGTGGACCGGTGTCGGCCGCGCTCGGTCGGGCGCTGGTGCCGCGATCGTGGGCGACCCCGACCAGGTGGTCGCCAAGCTGCAGGCCTACCAGGAGGCCGGCGTCCAGGCCTTCATCCTGTCCGGCTACACCCACGCCGCGGAGTGTGATCTCGTCGCCGAGCACGTCCTGCCCAAGCTCGACCACAAGCCCATCCGTCCCCGCTTCACCGCCGACCTCTAGCGCGAGCGACAACGCACCGAAAACGCAAAGAGCGGCGGCCTCTGGCCGCCGCTCTTCGCGTTCGCGGACTCAGCCTCCCGAAGAAGACATGACCCGCCGACTTCTACTTCCAGATGGCGAGATGAGTGCTCGGATCGAAGAAGTGCATGTTCTCGGTCGCGACCGCGATGGTCACTTCTTCGCGCATCCGCACCCGCGATCGGGGACTGAAGCGGCCCACCGCATTCGAGGCGCCCTCTTGCTCCTCGACCGCATCAGGGTCACCGGAATCCACCTTGCGTGCGTCGATGTCGAAGTGCACCATCAACTCCGAACCCAAGGCCTCGATGAGCGACACCGTCGACGTCAACGTCTTTCCCGTCGTGTCCGATGTGACCATCTCGGCGTCTTCGAAGTCCTCGGGACGAATCCCGATGATCACCGAGCCGGCGTGATCCCGCAACGCGGGACGATTCTCCAACACCTCGGAGCCGATCCGCAGCGTCTGCGAACCGATCGTCACGGTCCCACCGGCGTCATCGAACGCGATCGATGCCTCGTACAGGTTCATCGACGGCGAGCCGATGAACGCCGCGACGAACACGTTCTCGGGCCGGTCATACAGGTTCTGCGGTGAATCGACCTGCTGGAGATATCCGGCCTTGAGGACCGCGACGCGATCGCCCATCGTCATCGCCTCGATCTGATCGTGCGTCACATACACCGTCGTGACCGCTAGCTCACGCTGGAGTGACGCGATTTCCGCACGCATCTGCACGCGCAACTTGGCGTCGAGGTTCGACAACGGCTCGTCCATCAAGAACGCAGCGGGCTGACGAACGATCGCACGCCCCATCGCGACTCGCTGGCGCTGGCCACCCGACAACTGACCCGGCTTGCGATCGAGGTTCGCGTCCAGCTCCAGGATCTTCGACGCCTGGCGGACTCGCTTGTCGATCTCTTCTTTCGGGACCTTCGCCAGCTTCAATGCGAAGCCGATGTTGTCGTACACCGACATGTGCGGGTACAGCGCGTAGTTCTGGAACACCATCGCGATGTCACGGTCTTTCGGCTCCACGTCGTTCACGACGCGATCACCGATCTTCATCTCACCGCCAGTGATCGACTCGAGCCCAGCGATCATCCGCAGAGCCGTGGACTTCCCACAACCAGACGGCCCCACCAAGACCAAGAACTCCTTGTCAGCGATCTGCAGATCGAGATCATGAATCGCATGAAACCCGTTCTCGTAGACCTTGTTGACCTTCTCCAGCGTGACAGTTGCCATGTGTGATTCCCCTCAAACAGATCGCTGTACCGACCGCGGATCGTAACACAGCATCCACCGCTCAACGTTGGGGAGCACCGCGGACGGTGACCCCGCAGACAACGACGCACGAACGCCGCCACGGCCCGGCCAACCCCTCTCGGCGGTAGCGTCCTGCGCCATGGCCGTGAACCAGATGAAGAACCGGATGCAGGCGTTGGGCCTCCTCGACCGAGCGTTCAAGGCGGCGCCTGACGCCGACCTGACGGCGGCGATCGAGGCGCTCGGCGATGAGCACCGTGAGGGGCTGGAGTCGTTCGTCGACGACGTGTCGCCGGAGGGCCTTCGCGTCGGCGTGAAGGCCGGGCGAATCGACGGTGGCATGGAGGCGATTGCGGCGATCGTGACCGACGCTGCGCTCGCCGACTGCATCGAGCAACTCGGTGAGCACGCCGACAACCCCTCGTCAGATCAGCTTCGAGAGGTGCTGCCCGGTGTGATCGAGCGTCACACGCTCGGCATCACGCAGATCATGCTCGCCTCCACCGTTGCCGGCGAGGCACCTGCGTCGGCGATCATCCGCGACCTGTTGAAGAACGACGCCACGCTCGCGCTCCCCAAAGCCGAAGAGGTCGAGATCGCACCACTGATCGACACCTCGAAGCGTTCCGCTGACGAGCAGGCCGAAGTCCGTGAGCAGCGCAAGGCGGCCAAGCAGGCGAAGAAGGAGGCCGAGCGCGCCCGCAAGGCCCAGGCCGCCGCCGCACGCCGCCGCTAGTTCATCGCCGCTCGCCACATGGTGGGCTCTCGACCGGGCGGTGCGGCGACCTCAGAGCAGCGTCGTTCCCGCCACTCGCGACTCGTGGTCGAGTAACCAGCGCTTCGTGTCGAGCCCGCCGGCGAAGCCGGTCAACGCGCCGTTCGACCCGACCACGCGGTGACACGGCACCACGATCGAAATCGGGTTCTTGCCGTTTGCCGCGCCGACTGCGCGTGCTTTGTTGGGATCACCCAGGCGCCGTGCCTGCTCGCCATAGCTCACCGTCTCTCCGTGCGGGATCGCTCGGAGCGCCGCCCAGGCCTGCTGTTGGAACTCGGTGCCGACGGGGTCGAGATCGAGATCGAAGTCGACCCGGCTTCCGACGAAGTACTCCGCGAGCTGCGCCGCCGCTCGTTCGAGGTGCGCGTCGATCGCCGCTGCTTCGGTCGCCGACGGCGCTCCACCCGACGTCGCAGTGGGTACCCGTCCTTGGTCGTCCGGCCACAGGATCGCTCGGACGCCGAACGACGATGCCACGATGCGGAGTGGCCCGATGGGGCTCTCGACATCGCGATGGGCGAGCGGGCAAAGATCGGTCATGTTCGTGCCTTTCGTTGGAGTGATGGGTCGGGCGCCGCGGCCCAGAGGTGATGACTTGCGTAAGACCGCCAGGGCGCCCACGTCTCCGCCACCGCCGCGATGTCCTCGATCCCGAGCGCCGCAGCGCCATGTCGAACCCCGAGATCCGTGGCCAGCATCACGTCGGGGTCGCCGCCAGCGCGCATCGCGACGTACCCCGCTGTCCACGGCCCGATCCCTGTGATCTCGAGGAGCCGCTCGCGGGTCTCGCCCGGGTCGACGCCCGGACCGATCGGAACGTCCCCGGCCGCGACGGCGCTGGCGACTCGCCGGAGCGTGTCGCGCCGTGCCGTGGGCATCGAGAACGCCACGTCGGAGGCACCGGCGACAGCGTCGGCACTCGGGAACAACCGATGTACGTCTCGGCGAACGTGTTCGGCGGGGAGGACGTCCCCGACGGCCTCGACGAGTCCAGCGGTGACGGTTCGAGCCGCCGCGACCGAGACCTGCTGACCGATCACCGCTCGCACGATGGTCTCGAACGGGTCGACCGTGCCGGGCACACGGACTCCCGGACGGGACTCCACAGGTCGACGCAGCGTGGCGTCCGCACGCAGGTGGGCATCGATGGCAACGGGATCTGCATCGAGGTCGAGCAATCGTCGCAGCCGCTGGACGGCGGGCGCGAGGTCACTCCACGCCGACGGGCGTAACGTCGCCACGACGTGATCCGGTTCGGGTTCGTCAGGTGCGGTGACCTCGATGGTCGCCGGCCCCGACGGCAATCGGAGCGAGCGGTGATACCGACCGTCGGCAAACAGCTCGACGCCAGGAACGCAGCGACTCGCGAGCCACACCATCAGGCCCGTGAGATCGAACGGTCGCCTGGTCGGCAACCGCAGCGAGACGGTGGGGGCTGGTGCGGCCGGGGCCACCGAGCCGGCACCTCGGCGACGCCGAGCCGTCGCCCGGAGATCGCTCGGGCTCGAATCGAACACCTCGCGCATCGTGGCGTTGAACTGTCGAACGCTTCCGAAGCCGGCAGCAAAGGCCACGTCGGTGAGTGTCATGTCGGACGTCTCGACGAGTTGCCGGGCGAGCTGCGCCCGCTGCGCCCGGGCGATCGCGAGCGGCCCGGCGCCGAGCTCATCGGTCATCAACCGATTGACCTGGCGTTCGCTGTAGCCGAGCCGCGCCGCGATCGCGCCCACGCCGTCGCGTTCGACGACACCGTCAGCGATGAGCCGCATCGCCCGGGCCACCACATCGTGGCGACGATCCCAGTCCGGAGATCCGGGCGTCGCGTCCGGTAGGCACCGCTTGCAGGCGCGGAACCCGCGTTGCTGCGCGGCGCCAGCGGTGTGAAAGAACTCCACGTTGGCGGACTTCGGGGTGACGGCCGGGCAGCTCGGACGGCAGTAGATCCCGGTCGTCTTGACGGCCGTGATGAACTGGCCGTCGAATCGGGCATCGCGGCTCGACGCAGCGGCGTAGCAACGGTCGTGGTCGAGCGGCGGCATGGGTCCATCATGGACACCATGTCACCGCATCACCAGCGGGAATCGGACATCAGGATTCGCGGCGACCAGGAGTTCGGTCTGCCCGACAACGCTCGCCCGTCACCTCACTGGGCGCGGCATGGGGTCACCATCGGCGACGCCGGCGGGCACGACGTAGACGCGAAGCACGAACAATCCAGCGAGCACCATCGCGACACCACCGAAGAACGCTGATTGCTTTCCCACGAGCTCGGCGAGCAACCCGATCGAGATCCCGCTGACCGCAGACCCGATCTCGAAGAACATCGTGAACGAGCTGATGGCGAACGCTCGGTCGCTGTCTGGCACACGATTGACGGTCAACGCATTGAGCGATGGGTAGTTGAACGCTGCGCCGAGCCCGATCATCGCGGCGGCGAACCAGAGAGCCCACACCGAACGGAACGTGCCCACGGCAACGAGACCGACGGCGAACGCGAGGAGCGCGATGGTCACCATTCGGCGAGGCCCGAGTCGTTCCGGCAACGTCGCCCCGAAGATCCGGATGAACAGCGAGATCACGGCGTAGAGCAGGAACAACCCACCCGAGGCCGCGAGACCCAGGACACGCGAGTAGTCGGGGACGAAGAGGAAGAAGGTCGTCAAGCCGCCGACGCCCAGCGCGAGCACTGTGCCGGGCAGCACCGCCGCCGGATGAACGACCTTGCGCCAGCCCGCTGCCGGAGGCGCATCGGCAGATGTACGAACGGCATCACCGGTCTGAGCATCAGGCGACACCACGCGGGCCGGCACGAACAGCGCGATCGCGCCCGCAGCGATCGCGAAGCACCCACCGGCAACGAAGGTCCGTTCGAACTCCACGTCGTCGAGCAGCCACTCGCCGAACACGGGTCCGAGGCCGAGCCCCGTGAAGATCGCGACCGAGAAATAGCTCGCACCCTCGGCACGACGCGCACGCGGCGAAAGGTCGGCGATCAGCGTCGCCGCACCAACGAAGACGGCTGCCTCGCCGACACCGGTGAGCGCCCGGAACGCGAGCAGCGGTGGGAGCGACGTCACCTGGCTCATTCCGAGCCCGCCCGCCGCTGCGATCGCTGCGCCGCCGACGATCACCGCGCGACGACCGTAGGTGTTCGCGAGGCGTCCGATGGTCGGACGAGCGACGATCGCAGCCACGGCGAACGCTGCCACGCTGAGCCCGACGCCGAACTCGTTGCCCCCGATGACATCGCTCTCGATGTAGAGCGGAATCAGCGGCAGCAACGTGCCGATGTACATGAAGAAGACGAGCGCACTCGCCGTGACGATCACGAACGGTGCGCTGATCAACCGATCCGTGGGTGCGACATAGGCGCCCCGACGGGTGTGCGACCCGACGTCGCCGGTCTCCCCAGTCAGTTCGCGGCCGGCTTCTCGGGCTTGGGCTCCTTGGGAAGCCCGAGCACGCGCTCGCCGACGATGTTGCGCTGGATCTGGCTCGTGCCACCCCAGATGGTCTCCGAGCGCGAGAAGAAGAACGACGACATCATCTGGCTCACGGGATACCCGTCGCGACGCTGATCACGGGTCGCGCCCGGCCACGAGCCACCGTCGGGGGTCGCGTCGATCAGCATCGCCTCGGCACCGAAGATGTCGAGTGCGAGTTCCATCGCCGCCTTGTGCATCTCGGACCAGAACATCTTGTTCGTGGCGCCGAGTGCGATGGTGCCCATGTCCTTGCTCTTGTTGAGCGTCGAGGTGAGGTTGCGCAGACCGTTGATCCGAAGGATCTGGACCTTGGTGTAGTACTCCATCAGGCGCTGGCGGATCGTCGGGTCGTTGATCTTTCCATTGGCGGTCGCGACCTCGGTCATGAGGCGATACTCCTCGGCGAAGCGTCGCCACCCGGTCGTGGCGGAGAGGCCGCGCTCGAACGCGAGGGTCGAGTTCGCGACCTTCCAGCCGTTGTTGACACCACCGACGACGGCATCT
>JBGCFW010000295.1:0-5336 GCA_045107155.1 Ilumatobacter sp.
GTCGTCGAAGGCGCTCGCAGTCCACAAGCGGCTGAGCTTCATGCTTTCCGGTGCACAGCTCGGGATCACCGTGACGTCGCTCGTGCTCGGTTTCATTGCGCGCCCCGCGATCGCCGGTGCAATCGAAGGTCCACTCGAGGCGATCGGGGTCGGCGAGTCGGCGAGCTTCGGTGTGTCGCTGACGATCGCGTTCGTCCTCGCCACGATCGCGCAGATGGTCTTCGGTGAGCTGGCGCCGAAGAACCTCGCCATCGCGAAGCCTGAGCCCGTTGCGCGAGCGGTCGCTGGTTCGACGCTCGTGTTCATGAAGGTGGCCGGACCGATCATCCGACTCTTCGACGGCGCTGCCAATCGACTCCTGCGCATGCTCGGGATCGAGCCGGTCGAAGAGCTGCACGGTGCGGTGTCACCGGAGGAACTCGACTTGATCGTCGACTCGTCGGCGGAGTCCGGACATCTCACGTCGTCGCAGGCCGTGCTCCTCGAGCGGGCGATCGACTTCGCCGAACTCCAGGCCTCTGACGCGATGGTCGCGTGGAACAAGGTCATCACCATCGACGGCGTGGCGAGCGCGACCGATCTCCGCGACGCGATGGCGAGTCGTCGTTCACGTTTCCCGGTGGTCGATTCCGACGGCAAGGTCGCTGGCATCGTGCACGCGAAGGACCTGCTCGGCGTCGATCGAACCGAATACGACACGACCCTGGTGCACACGATGATGCACCAGGTGATCGCCGTCCCGGAGTCGGCCCGACTGAACACCGTGCTGACACAGCTGCGGATCCACTCGACCGAGATGGCGCTGGTGATCGACGAGTACGGCGGACCCGCCGGCATCGTCACCCTCGAAGACGTCGTCGAGGAACTCGTCGGTGAGATCGAGGACGAGTACGCCCCCGCCGAGACCAGCGAACAGACCGAGGCGTCGCCGGGTGTGTGGACCGTCACGGCCACGTCGCGCCCCGACGAGATCGAACGCACCACCGGCCTCCGGTTGCCCGAAGGTGAATACGACACCGTCGCCGGTCTGGTCCTCGATCGTCTGGATCGGCTCGCAGAAGTGGGCGACAGCGTGCTCGTCGACGGGGTACGCATCGACGTCATCGAGGTCGACGGCTACGCGATCGAAGAGGTCCAGATCAGGGTCGAACCGATCATCCCAGGTCTCGATTCACTCGATGGGGTGGCCGGGCAGACCGACCCGGGAGTGGCTGGCGCCGACCTGGCGGAGGACGGGTCGTGAGTGTCTTGTTCGCGGTCGAGCCTGGCGATGGCGTGTCGGTGGACGGGCCGGCGCTCCTGCTCGCGCTGGTCCTGCTGGCGCTCAACGGGTTCTTCGTGGCGGCTGAATTCGCCCTTCTTGCAGCGCGGCGTTCGCGGATCGAGCAATTGGCAGCTGATGGCGACCGTCGCGCGAAGTCCGCGCTCGCCGGCATCAGGGAGCTGACGTTGATGCTCGCCGGGGCGCAGCTGGGCATCACGATGTGCTCGCTCGGGCTCGGCCTCGTGGCGGAACCCGCCGTCGCGAATATCTTCGAGGGCCTGTTCGGCGAGGTCGGCTTCCTCGCCGAGACCGAACTCTTCGGGACCGAACTCTCGCACGTGATCGGTTTCGCCGTCGCGCTCTCGATCGTCGTCTTCTTGCACATGGTGGTCGGCGAGATGGCACCGAAATCGTGGGCGATCTCGCATCCCGAAGACTCGGCGCTGAAGCTCACGCGGTTGTTCCGAGCGTTCGTCACGCTGTTCCGACCCGTCATCTGGTTCATGAACGGCATCGCCAATCTGGTCGTGCGTGCCGTCGGGGTCGAGCCGCAGGACGAACGGGCGATGGCTCACTCGCCGAGTGACCTGCGTCTGCTGCTCGACGAGTCCGCGGGTCAGGGCGGCCTCGCAGCCACCGAGCACCAACTCCTCACGCGCTCCTTGGAACTGTCGGGTCTCACCGCTGCCGATGCCATGACGGTTCGGCGAGACATCGTTGCGGTCAACGCCGAGTCGACCGCGGCGGCGGCGGCCGCCGAAGCGCACCGAACCGGGCGCAGCCGAATCATCGTCTTCGAGGGTGACCTCGACCATGTCAAAGGCTTTGTCCATGCCAAGGACCTCCTGCGTTTGCCGACCGGAACCTGGTCGTCGACAAAGGTCGGCTCCATCACGCGGCGTGTGATGGTCACGCCGGAACACCATCGCCTCGAGGATCTGCTGCTGGAGATGCGCACGGAGCGTCAACACATCACGTTGGTGATCGACGAGCACGGGACGGTGGTTGGAGTCGTCACGCTCGAGGACGTCCTCGAGGAGTTGATCGGAGACTTCGACGATGAGTCAGATCAACGAGATGGCGATTGCGAACGGCTCGACGACGGCACCTTCCGAGTCAACGGCACGATTCGCCACGACGAGTTCGTCGAGGGGACGGGCGTTGCGCTTCCCGAGGGTGAGTGGCAGACCGTCGCCGGCTACGTGATCGCTGCGTTCGACGAGATCCCGGCAGCGGGGGACCGGGTCGAGACCGAGATCGGGCAGTTCGAGGTGCTGTCGATGGACGGCTTCGCGATCGACTCGCTTCGGTTCCGAGCGACCGCCGACGCATCCTGAGCATCGAGTTCGCATCGTTTCGGAGCGGGCTCGGTCGGCGCCTCGGTGTGGAAACGGCAGTGGCGAACACCCGTTCGACATCGTTAAGATGCGTGGATGACCGACGTGGCCGACCCCGCCAGCCGCCCCGCGGACGTCTCGACCGATCTGGCGTTGCTCGCCGGAGGCGATGGAGACATTCAGGCCGAGAACTACGGCGTTGGCGAAGACCGGCCCTTCAAGGTCGAGTCGGAGTTCGAGCCGGCAGGCGCGCAGCCTGCTGCGATCGAGGCGCTTGCGAAGGGTGTCGAGGAGGGCCAGCGGTTCCAGACGCTTCTCGGCATCACCGGATCGGGCAAGTCGGCCACCATCGCCTGGACCATCGAGCAGACCCAGCGGCCGACCCTGATCCTCGCGCCGAACAAGTCACTGGCGGCTCAGCTCGCGCAAGAGATGCGGGAGTTCTTTCCGAACAACCGGGTCGAGTACTTCGTCTCCTACTACGACTACTACCAGCCCGAGGCGTACATCCCGTCCAGCGACACCTTCATCGAGAAGGACTCCTCGGTCAACGACGAGATCGACCGGCTCCGACACTCGGCGACTGCAGCGTTGCTCACGCGGCGTGACACGATCGTCGTCGCGTCGGTCTCGTGCATCTATGGCATGGGGAATCCCGAGGAGTACCGCGGTCACCTGCTCGACATGAACGTGGGGGTCGACTACGACATGCGCTCGATCCTGCGTCGACTCGTCGACATGCAGTACGACCGCAACGACATGACGCTCGGGCGCGGCAACTTTCGAGTCCGCGGCGACACCATCGAGATTCATCCGGCGTACGAGGAGAACGTGCTCCGCGTCGAGATGTTCGGCGACACGATCGAACGGATCACCACGATCGATCCGATCACGGGGGAGAACCTGCGCGAACTCGACCGCGCCTATGTGTTCCCCGCCACGCACTACGCGACATCCGCCGAGCGGCTCCAGATCGCGATGGGCAAAATCGAGCACGAACTCCAGGTTCGGCTCAAGGAGTTCGAAGAGCAGGACAAGTTGCTCGAGGCACAACGTCTTCGCATGCGCACGTCCTATGACCTGGAGATGATGAGCGAGGTCGGCTACTGCAACGGCATTGAGAACTACTCGATGCACATGGACGGCCGCGAGTACGGCGAGCCACCGTTCACGCTGCTCGACTACTTCCCCGACGACTACTTGTTGGTGATCGACGAGAGCCATGTCGCTGTTCCTCAGTTGCATGGTCAGTTCGCTGGTGACCGGAGCCGGAAGGACATGCTGGTCGACCATGGATTCCGGCTGCCATCGGCACGAGACAACCGTCCGCTCACCTTCGAAGAGGTGCTCGAACGTGTGAACCAAGGCATCTTCGTGTCCGCGACGCCGTCGGAGTACGAGACGCGCGTGTCGACGCAGCTCGTCGAACAGGTGATTCGCCCGACCGGGCTCGTCGATCCCGAAGTCATCGTGAAGCCCACGAAGGGCCAGATCGACGATCTCATGGAACTCGTCAACGGCCGTATCGCGATGGGTGATCGCGCACTCGTCACCACTCTCACCAAGAAGATGGCGGAGGATCTCACCGATTATCTGCTCGAGCAAGGGCTGCGAGTTCGGTACCTCCATTCGAACATCGACACCATCCAGCGGATCGAGATCCTGCGCGCGCTTCGGCTCGGCGAGTTCGATGTGCTCGTGGGTATCAACTTGCTCCGCGAGGGTCTCGACCTGCCGGAGGTCTCGCTGGTCTGCATTCTCGATGCCGACAAGGAGGGCTTCCTCCGCTCGGAGACCTCGCTGATACAGATGATCGGTCGCGCTGCTCGCAACGTCGACGGTCAGGTCGTGATGTATGCCGACAAGATCACCGACTCGATGCAGGCGGCGATCGACGTCACGCAAGAGCGTCGCAAGGTCCAGATCGCGCACAATCTCGAGCACGGGATCAATCCCGAGACGATCCGCAAGGCGGTCGGTGACATCCTGTCGATGCTGCGCGGTCCGGAGGATCGCGCGCCGGTGCCAGGCAAGGACCGTCGCCGCCAGCGAGAACGCGACAAGGTCCAGAACGAGTTGAAGAACTTGCCGCAGCAAGAGCTCACCCGCCTGATCCAGACCCTCGAAGAGGAGATGCACGCCGCATCGGCCGATCTCAAGTTCGAGTACGCGGCCAAGCTCCGCGACGAGATCACCGATCTACGACGACAGGTGGTCGACGCGGGCTGAAGGGCTCGCCGGATCGGGGCGGCACAGCGGCTGTCTGCGCCCGGCATCGTCACGAACGTCACACAACCGTTACACACGGTGAGTGAAAGGTCGCTCCGAGTGCCAACGGCTGCCTACAGTGGCGAGCGTGGTGCTGTCATGAGTAGTGACGCGCAGCGGGTCGGGCTCGATCAGGCGCTTGCGGCGACGACTGCGGCGCGCGCGCCCGCCAGGCTGCTCCGGCGCGAGATCGCCGAACGTGTCCGTGCTCCTTCGTGGCTGGTCGGGGTCCGGTGTGCTGGACTCATCGCGCTCGCTGGGCTCGCATGGAGCGACACCGACAACGCGGGTCCACTGTCACTGCTGTTGATCGGAGCCGCGTTGCGCCCGCCCTTCCTCGCCGGTCTCGGTGGTCGAGTTCGCACCGCGTTGGTCGTGTTCCTCATCCACGACGTCGCCATTGCGCTCATCGCTGTCCTCCTGGTCCCTGCGTACTTCTGGCTGGCGGTGGTCGCGCTGGCCGCGTT
>JBGCFW010000296.1:0-2699 GCA_045107155.1 Ilumatobacter sp.
CCGTCTAGCTGGTTGGCGTTTCGGAGCGGGTCAGACCCACTCCGACACGCCGTGGGTGCGGGCGCACACGCCTCGATGATCGTGTCGGAGTGGGTCTGACCCGCTCCGACACGGTCGGGCATCGTCAGAAGTTGGGTGGACGGCGTTCGGTGAACGCGGCGATGCCCTCGGCGTACTCGGCGGTTCCCATGGTCTGGTCGAGGAGTCGGATCGACTCGGTCACGCTGTCGGCGGGAGAATTGCGAACGAGATCGTCGGCGAGCTGACGCTTGGCGTGTGAGACCGCGTTCGGCCCGGTGGTCGCGGCAAGGTTCCGGGCCCACTCGGTGGCGGCGTTGAGCGGATCGTCGACGACGCCGTTCCACAGGCCCCAGTCGGCGGTCTCGGTGCCGGTGAACACCCGACCCGACAACAGCAGATCGTTTGCTCGGGCGATGCCGACGAGCCGGGGAAGCGTCCACGACAGCCCGTACTCGGCCGGCAGGCCCAGTTTTGGTGCCGCTGTCGTCATCTTCGCGTCGGGCCTGACGTATCGGAGGTCGCAGAACAGCGCGAGCGCCAGGCCAACGCCTGCACACGCGCCGTTCACTGCGGCGATGATCGGCAGTCGGCACCCGAGCTGCCAGGCGAAGTCGGCGTCGAGGCCTGGTCCACCACCCGGTTGCGCGATGTCGTCGGGCAGGCCGGTGTCGTAGCCACCCCGCTCTGCGTGGCCTTCGAGCGCTTGGCTGTCGCCTCCGACGCAGAAGCGGTCGCCGGTGCCGGTCACGATCACAGCGCGCACGTCGTCGCGTTGCTCGAGTTCGGCAACGATCCACCGCCACTCGGCGTGCATCCGACCCGTCCACGCGTTGGCTCGGTGTGGCCGATCGAGCCACACGGTCGCGATGCGGTCGGTCACGTCGAAGCGAGTTGCTGTCAGGTCCATGTCGTCCTCGTCATCCCCAGAGCGCATCGAGCACCGGGTGTGCGTACTCGGGTCGGCACACGATGAAGTCAGGCAGCCACGTGTCTCGTTCGTTGTACACCAGCGGTGAGCCGTCGAGGCGGCTCGCGTGCAACCCGGCGGCCATCGCCACGGCCGCGGGCGCAGCGGTGTCCCACTGGTACATCCCGCCGTCGTGCACGTAGATGTCGGCCTGGCCCATCACCACCGCCATCGCCTTAGCGCCCGCCGAGCCGAGACGGATCGCATCACAGTCGAGCGCCTCGGCGACCAGGTGCGCTGAATACGGCGCGCGGTTTCGCGAGGTGATCAATCGTGGTCGATCACGTTCCGTGGGTGGCAGCGAGGGTGCCGGCTCGGTGCTGAACACTGCGTTGACCGCCGGGAGGCTCACTGCGGCCGCGCCGAACGCCGTCTGATTCCACAGCGCGACGTGCACAGCCCAGTCGTCCCGACCTGGTTCGCTGTACTCGCGTGTGCCGTCGAGTGGGTCGATGATCCAGACACGATCAGCATCGAAGCGACGTCGGTCCGTTGCGGATTCCTCCTCGGACAGCACCGCGTCCTCGGGGCGATGTGTCGCCAGCTCACGGGCGATGAATGCCTGCGCAGCGGCATCGGCACGGTCTTTCATGTCCCAGTGCGAGTGCGCCGACTCGAACAGATCGTCGCGGAGCCCGACGAGCAACTGACCGGTCTGGATCGCCAGCCGGCTCGCGAACTCGGCGTCGGTCTCGGCGAACATCGGCGCCCATCATGGCATCGCCGTCGCCAGGGTCCTCGGGTGGGCTGCCTCGACCTCGGGCGTTGCCGAGGAATTCCTCATGTTTGTGTCAACTCGGCCGATGAAGGCTCCATGTGGCGTCGCGCGCAGGGGTGGAAGTTCGGCGCGGGCCGCGCCGAGATCGACTCCATCCGTTGTCCCGAACCCCCGTGGCGGCTGGCCGTGGCATTCGAGGATGCGGAGCTCGAGGGGTGCTGCGGTGTCTGATGCGTCAGGGACCGCCATGACGAGCGATCGGCTCGAACCGCGGCGTGCGGCGAACCGGGTGTTCCCGAAGGTCCGCGCCTGGTTCGAACTCGGGGCGCCGCTGGAACTGTTGCGCCCGCTCTCGGTCGCTCGCGTCGTGCTCCTGGTTGCGATCGCCACGTGGCTCGTCGGCACCGCCACCGCCGTCTGGGCGCCCGTCTGGTCGGCCTCGCTCACGGTCGTGTGCGTCGCCGGGTTCATCGCCCTGATGCGAAAGCAGGCGCTCGGTGCCTCCGGCTCCGTCGTGGTCGTGACCGCTCACACCGCGATGCTCGTCGGCGCTCTGGCCCTGAGCGAGCATCAGCAGCGCATCTTCGTTCTCGCGCCGCTCGTCGCCGTGCTCGCGATCTTCGTCGGGCTGTTCTTCCGTGGTTTCCCGCTGATCGTCGCGGTGCTGGGCATCGCGGTCGCGCTCATCGCCGCAAGCGGTCTCACCAGTGACGCGACCGCCGTGAGCGACGCGATGATGGCGAGTCTGTTCGTGGCGGGTCTCGCAGCCACGACGGCCTTCACCGCCCGGACGTCGCGGGTCTCCGGTGCGATCGACGCCGACACCGGATCGCCGAACCTTCGAGGTCTCAGGGATCGTTTGCGGGGGCGAAATCCAACGACCGAAGAGGTAGTGGCGACCGTGCGCCTCGGTGGCGTCGCCAAGGTCCGTGACGCGCTCGGCCACGGTGCCGGCACTGAACTCGTCTGGCGTGCGATCGAGGATCTCGGTCG
>JBGCFW010000297.1:0-3483 GCA_045107155.1 Ilumatobacter sp.
ATCATCGACGCCTCCTTTGGGTCCTTCGTTTCGAGGATCCTGCTCGACCAGACGGATCGCGGATGGTTGATCACCGCGTCCGAGCGGTTGGAGGTCGCAAGCGGGCGGGCGAACAACCTGTGCGCCTAGCGGTCACCATCATCCCTCTCACGCTTGCGGTGGGCATGCTTGTGAGCAGCCCAGCGAATGCCGACCGCGACGACAGATTCGGGCAGGAGGGGCAGGTCGGGTTCGAGGTCTCGACTAGTGGAGCGAGTGCTTTCTCAAACCCGCCGAGTGCGGAGGCGGGGTACTGCGACGGGAACGAGGACTACCCGGTCCACATCTCCCGGAGTACGGGAACGGTTCGCAGCACGACCAACACGATCGGGATCCAGCAGACCGGCGGCGGCAGCGTCGACCTCGCGACAATCATCACCGAGTTGCCGGACCTCAACGTCCCGAACGACTTCGAGATCCGATCCGTCTACTGGTACGCCGCCTGCGCGAGAACTGCCGCAGGCGTCCCCGTCGACCCGGGCACCGAGGACTACACCTGGATCGACGTCCCCGACCAGGAGTCGATCATTCCCGGGCTACTCGAAGAAGTCCTCGCCAACCTCCCCGCTCCGCGGGTCAGCTTTCCCGACGCCGACCGAGAGTTCGGCTGGCTCTACGTGAACGCACCGATGGACTTCCGTATCGAACCACTCACCACCGTCACGCGATCCGCGACGATCACGAACGTCACGGGCTCCGCCACCGGTTCCGTCACCGCGACACCCGCCGACATCGTGTTCGACCCGGGCGAGCCGGGGGTGCGTCCGATCCTGTGCAGCTACGAGGATGCGATCGCCCGGTACGACATCGACAACCCCGGGGCCTGCTCGCATCGCTACTCGAACTCGTCGGCCATCAGCCCGACCGGGACCTTCCGCGCCACGCATGCCGTCGTGTGGGAGATCACGTCGTCGGCGCCACTGACGATCAACCAGCCGGTGTCGTCACTGAGCCAAGACATCGAGGTCGCCGAGATCCAGGCCATCGAGAACCGCTGACCACGGCAGCGGTCCACGGCAGCGCATCGGCGACGATGACCCGAGCACCGGACCGCTCCGGCAACGCGAGGTGAGCGCATGGGGGTGCAGGCTCCCCCATTCGAAACACGGAACTGCACCATCGAGCAATCTCCGGCGCTCGCTCAATGTGGAGTCATGCACAGCGACTCGACTCCTCGCCCGGCGCGACGCTCCATCGCGTGGGCCACGACCAGCGCCGTCTTCGCATCGATCTTGGCCATCGGCGCACCCGCCGCCAGCGCCGACGCCGCGGCGAACGATCTGATCGTCGACGGCCTCGACACCTGCCAGACCGGAAGCACCTGCACGTTCGTCGCCGGCGGCCTCGCGATGAGCGCCGGTGCCGACCTCCAAGCCGACTGGACCGAGGCGGGCGACGTCATCCTCCGCGGCACGCTCCGCCTGGCTGGCGGCGCATGGACGACGGCCGAGCGCGAACTCGCCTTCGAAGCAGTCGACGGTGGGCACCGGTTCGTCGGCGGGACCGCCCGGTTCGCCGACCTCGAGACGCCGGTGATCGACCTCGTCGATCTTCCATCGGCCTCGGTCGGATTCGCGTCCGGGCACGACCTCGCCGCACGCGGCGCCCACGTGGACCCCGACCGCGCCTACTGGTACTTCGTCGCCGACGCCGGGGTCACATTCGCGCCGGGCAGCGCACTCGACGGCGGCCCAGGCGCATTCGCCCCGCTGCGGGCGCCCGCATCTGCGTCATTCACGTTCGTGCTCGATCCCACCGACCCGTACGCCTACGTCGGCGGCTCGTGCGACGTGCTCGGCTCGGTCGTCAGCGCGATCAGCGGACCCGAGCAGGACCGTTCCGAAGCCCGCAACGATCACCGAACGAACGACGCCGACACGAATCACCATGACGCGAACGAATCGACGACCGGCGGCGAGCGTCGGACGTTTGGCGAAGTCGCGGCCCACATCGCCACCTACGTGGCGGGCGACTGCGGCCTCGGGATCTCCGCAAGTGGGAACATCCCGGTCGTCGGCATCGCCGGCACCGACGACTTCGGAGCTCACCTCGTCGTCGATGCACCGATCGTCGCACCGTTCGCCACCTCGATCGCCGGCACCAGCTACCTGAACGTCGACCAGGGCATCCGCCTCGCCGCGACCGGGCAGATCTCGCTCGGCCTCGCTCCGTTCGGCGACCTGCTCGGAGCGTCGATCCCGCTCGGATCGGCCGCGGTCGACATGGCGATCACCGACGAGTGGGTCGGCGTCGCGGTCGACGGGGTGCTCAGCACTCGCGACGGCTACACGTTGCCGCTGCTACGCAACCCCGTGTCGTTCCCGGCCGACGCTCACGTCAGAGTCGGCGCTCGATTCGGTGGCGATCCGTCGGGTGCCGACGCCGGCATCGACCCGGAGAGTTTCCTGTCGCTGAACGGCGAATTCCAGCTGCTCGATATCGACCTGTTCGGCGGGTCGCTGCGAGTCGATCGGACCGGCGCCACCGTGAACGCGATGATGTCGAACGGCATCACGACCTATGAGGTCGAGGGCCATGTCGGCAGCGATGGCGCCCGCATGACCGGGCGAGCGTTGATCGAGCTCCCGCTCGATCTGATCGGCGACGGTGCCGACATGGCGATCGCCGCAGCGCAGGACGCACGACGAGACGTCGACCTCCTCCAGATCCAGATGGACGACACACGCGACGACATCCGCGAAGAGCGGCGGGCAGTGAGCTCGACGCTGTCGCAGGCTGCCGACGACGTGGCGTCGGCGAAGTCCGGGCTCGAAGTGATCGACCGGAACATCTCGGTCAACAACAAGAAGATCTCCTACCTGAAGCGGCGGATCAGCAACGAACGCCGCTGGTACAAGCGCCTGGCCTGGCACAAGAAGCCGCGCTACGCCGCTCGGACCGGCGCCCGTATCGCTGCGTGGTCGACGGCGATCGGCGGACTCCGGACCGCGAACACGGCGAACCACGCGGCGCGGGCAACAGCGGTTGCTGTGCTCGACCTGGCCGAAGACGGCGTGCGCTCGATCCGGGCGGGCATCGACGCACTCCCGACCGACACCGATCCTCGGATGATCGCACTCATCGCTGCACATGCGGTTGCTCCAGCAACGCTCAAAGCCTTCGAAGGGGTCGCCGATCAGTTCCGCTTCACCTCCTCGTATCACGGTTCGACCGAGGGCACGTTCGGCACCTCGATGGCCGGCGGCGCCTTCGACCTGGTCTCGTGCGACGACTCAGGGTGCCGCACGATCGTCGCCGGTTCGTTGACCGCCGACGACGACGGGACGATCGGGTGCGTCACGCCGGTGGTCGGCGCTCCCGAGGTGTGTGTTCGGCTGTGATCGTCCTCACCGACAGGCGGTCGGCGCCGGATCCTGGCGGGCCCGCAGAGCGGACGTCGCGGAGCGCACCGCTCTCGGCGCCCGTCCTGCGACGGTGGGCGAT
>JBGCFW010000298.1:0-7274 GCA_045107155.1 Ilumatobacter sp.
GGGGTCATCCTGGTGGACAACGTGCTGTGGGCGGGGCAGGTGCTCGATCCCGCCGATCAGTCGTCCGACACGGTCGCCCTGCGCGAATTCAATGACCACGTCGCCGAGCGTTCCGACTGCGACGTTGTGATTCTGACCGTCGGTGACGGCATCACGATGATCCGACCTCGACGGTGACCTGTGACGATGCCGCAGGCGGAGCGCTTGACTGACCGGGTGGAGGACGACTCGCCGGCACCGACCGCGGTGTCATCGCGCGCCGTTGTGCGCGCTGGCTGGTTGGTGTGCGGTCTCGCGTGTGTCGCGCTCGGATCGGTCGGGATCGTGGTGCCCGGCTTGCCGACCACGATCTTCTTCATCGCAGCCGCTGCATCGTTCACTCGGTCGAGCCCGAGGCTCGAAGCCTGGGTGCTCGGCCTCCCAAAGATCGGCCCCGCCGTTCGGGACTATCGAGCCGGACTCGGCATGCCGAAGCGGGCGAAGATCGCGGCGATCGCGATGATCGTGCTGTCGGTGTCGCGCAGCGTCGTCTTGGTCGACAACACGGCCATTCGTGTGGCGATCGCCGCGGTCGGGGCGATCGGCGTCGGGTACGTCTGGCGGGTTCCGGTCCGTGTCGATCAGCGGGTCACCTGACGTGGTTGTCGTCAACTCGTGACGAGGATGGCGGCCAGTGAGGAACCGGCCACGCCGGCCCACGCGATCGCTCCGAGGATCAGCGGGCGGACACCGAGGGCGCGGAGACGACGGAACTCGACGCTTGCGCCGAGACCCACCATCGCCGACGCGAGCAGGAGTCCTTCGGCCTGCTTGGCCACGTCGAGGACGTCGTCGGACAGCACACTCGACGTGCGGATGCCGACGCAGGTGAGGAATCCGGCGACGCACAGCGGGAGGAGCGGCGGACGCCGCCGGCCAGCCGGCTCGGCCGGAGCGGTCGCGGCGCGACGCAAGTTCACGCCGGCAACGATCGGCGCGAGCATCATGACGCGCGTCAGCTTCACGGCGACCGCGACCGTCAACGCAGCGGCACCGCCGGTTGACGCAGCTGCGACGACCTGAGCGGTGTCGTGGATCCCTGCGCCGACCCAGGTTCCGAACTGCTCGTCATCGAGGCCGATGACCGTCCCCAGGGGTGGGATCGTGAAGATCGCGATGGTGCCGAAGAGGGTCACCAGGCCCATTGCGGCGGCGACCTCTTCCTCGCTGGCGTCGCTCGCCCCTTCGACGGCGGCGATGGCCGAGACGCCGCAGATGCCGAAACCCGTGCCGACGAGCAACGAGAAGCCGGGGGAGAGACCGATCCGTCGGCCCACGAACTGCGCGCCGAAGAAGGTGGTGAACACCGTCACGATGATCACGCCGAGCGTCAACACGCCGAGGTCGGCGATGTCGCCGATCGACAGTCGTAGCCCGAGCAGGACCACGCCGACGCGCATCAGCCGTTTGGCGGCGAATGAGATGCCCGGCGTGGTGGTCGCGTTCGTCGCGCCGGCGTTGCCGGCGATCGCACCGATCACCACAGCGGCGACGAGGGTCGACACCGCAGGCAGGAGGGCGTTGACGCCGAGTGCGACCACGAGACCCACCGCGACCAGTGCGAGCCCGGGTGCGAGTCGGCGAGTGGCCCGCAGGACGGGCCGATCGGGCCAGCGAGGGGAGACAGGTGCGGAGGAGTTCGGCATGCGACCGGGGGCGAGGGTGCAGCCGTGCTCGGCAGCAGGGGGTCAGGCAACCAGCCCGGTGACCTGGTTCCGCCATCGCGGCGGTCACATCGATCGTCGCCGTACACGCCGAGGGCCCCAGGTCGGTGACCTGGGGCCCTCGTGGGCGTGGAGCTGCCGGGAATTGAACCCGGGTCCATCAGCCGATGTCCTTGTCCGTTACGACCATTCCCGACGCTGAACCTGTCGCTGGTTCACTGGCGGGTCAGTTGGCCCCGGAGGGCCCACGCCTCGTCTTTCCGAGGTGGCAGCGGTCTTTCTCGCCGTCAATGGTCTTTCTCATCGTCATCCCCCACTTCTGTTGCCGGGCTGTGGTGGAGTGGCCCCGTGCGACATTTCTGCTCACGATGACTCTTCACTCACCTGAAATCAGGCGGCGAGAGCGAACTGCTCATCGGCAATTCTGTTGGTTGCCCCGTTTTGCGAGTCTGAGCAACTCGGGTCGCGTACCCGAACAGCGCTACTGACGTCGAAACCAGTCAGCCCCGTGCGGAGACCGCATGTGCGGTATTCCTATGTGAATCTGCAGCCTACCGCCACGGCCTCTCACGCCGGGCCTGGATACCTCCGGCGCCGTCGACAGATCTCAGGAGCGGGTGAGGTCAGCGGCGCGATCGTCGAGGAAGGCGAGGAGGTGCGCCGAGAGATCACGGGCGTCGTCGCCGACACCGTTGATGAAGTTCGATGTGCGACGCCGCGTGTAGGGCAGGCCGATGACGTACAGGCCGGGTTCCTCGACGATGCCGTCTCGGTGCACGATCGCGCCCCGTTGGTCGAGCCATGCCGGATCGAGAAAGGGGAAGTGCGGGGCGAAGCCGGTGGCCCACACGATCGATCGAACGTCGTCCAGGCCGATCGAATCGACGGGCTCGGGCACCCGGGTCGGCTCGACGGGCGCGGCAGCGTCGACCTCGCCGTCGAGTCCGTGGTCGGCGGCGTACCGGTCGATTCGGGCCAGCACTTCGAGCATCGCTGCGTCGGACGCTGCGCAGTGCTCGGCGAGCGTGTCGTCGACGAGGGCGTTGCCGGCATTGATCCCGACCATCCGGCCGACGAGTTGGACGCCGACGTCCTGGAGCGCGTTGAGGTCGAGTGTGCGGTGCTCGGGCGTGCCGACCAACTGCATCGAGGGCGGAGGGCGCTCGCTGACGTCGGCGCCTTCGTCGAGCATGCCCGTGGTTTCCATCCACCAGAAGATGTCCATGCCCCGGTACCGACGGAGCATTCGCCGGTGCTCGCCCACGCACAACACGACATCGCGACCCGAGCGAACGATCTCGTCGGCCAACTGCACGCCCGACGCGGACGCGCCGACCACGATCACCTTGCCGTCGGGGAGCTGAGCGGGACGGCGGTACTCGAGCGGGGAGACCTGTTGGATGTGTCCGGGCACGCGGTCCGCGAACGACGGCGTCGATGGCTCGACGCACGCGCCGCTGGCGACCACGACCGCCCGACACGCCCACGTTCCGCCGTCGGTGGTGACGGCGAAGCCGCGGCCGGCTTCGTTGCGAACCGACAGGACGTGGGTGTTCTCGCGCACCGGGGCGCCGATCGCCTCGGCGTAGCGCTCGAGGGTCGCCGCCACGTCGGCGGCGCTGTCGAACTCGTCTGGCTGGTCAGACGCCTCCTGCAAGCCAGGAAGTCGAGTCATCCAGTTCGGGGTGAGCAGGTGGAGCGAATCCCAGCGCTCGTGTTTCCAGGAGTGGGCGGTCTGCTCGCGCTCGAGAACGACGTGTCCCACCTCGCGCTCCGAGAGCCAGCGGCTCATCGCAAGACCGGCTTGGCCCGCACCGATCACCACGACGTCGATGGTGCCGCCGTTACCCCGCTCCGCCTTCGTCACCCCAGCTCCGTCTCGCAACGGTCTCAATCGAGGTGGCCGTACTTGTTGGCTCGATTGAATGCCGTCTCCATCTCACGATCGGCATCGCGTTCGGCCATGTTCTGACGCTTGTCGCCCTTGGTGCGGCCCTTGGCCAACCCGAGTTCCATCTTCGCTCGACCGTTCTTCCAATAGAGCCGGAGCGGCACGATCGTGAGGCCACCCTGGGCGGTGCGCATGTCGAGTTTGTCGATCTCGGCCCGATTCAACAGCAGCTTGCGCTCGCGGTCGGGATCGTGGGCGCCGAATCCGATCGCATTCGTGTACGGCGGGATGTGCACGCCATCGATCCACATCTCACCGCGCCGCACGCGGGCGTAGCCCTCGGCGATCTGGGCGTTCCCTTCACGAAGACTCTTCACTTCGCTGCCCGTGAGCACCATTCCCGCCTCGTACGTGTCGAGGATGTCGTAGTCGCGCCGGGCGCGCCGGTAACTGGCGATCAGTTGGGTGCCGTCATCGGGCTTGCCCTTCTTGGTCTTCTTCCCCTTCTTCGCCATGACGTTCGCAGGGTACCCGCACCGCTGGAGGTCCTCGCCGGCCCATCGGCGGCGCCGACGGTACGATCGCAGCGTGTTCCAGGTGACACGAGAGGTCCACGACCAGATGGTCGGCCATGCGCTCGCGGCGTATCCGCTGGAGTTCTGTGGCCTCGCGGCCGGCCCGCCCGCTCCGAGCGGGGTGCCCGGTGACTCCGGTGAGGTCTTCTACCCCTGTCGGAACGACGCCGAGTCGGCTCGCGTCTACACCGTGAATCCGAAGGACTTCATGCGTGCCGAGATGGATGCAGACGACCGGGACTGGGAGATCAACTGCGTGGTCCACTCGCACACGCATTCCGAGCCGTATCCGAGTCCGACCGACGTGTCCGCGGCGGTGTCGGCCGACTGGCACTACGTCATCGTGAGCTTGAAGCGCGATCGGCCCGAAGTGCGCTCGTACCGCATCGTTGACGGCGAGATCGTGCCTGAGGAGTACGTGGTGGCCTGAGATCGATCGAGGCCGCTCGCGGAATGTGAACGCGCCGATGACGGTTGCTGGCTACCGTCGCCGCCATGTCACAACCTCCAGGCTGGTATCCCGACGGAACGACCCCCGGCGTGGTGCGCTGGTGGGACGGAAACGGGTGGACGGAACACACCACCCCCGCTCCTGAGAGCGCTCCGGCGCCCCAGCCCGCACCGGAACCGCAGGCGTCGCCGAGCCCCGAACCGCCCACACCGACACCTGACCTGATCGACGACGGAGCCACGGTCGTGGTTCCGAAGATGTCGGAGCCGACTCCCGGTCCGGCCGGCCCGCCGCCAGGTCCGACCGGTCCACCTCCTGGTCCGTCGGGGCCACCTCCTGGTCAGATCGTGCCCGGGACACCGGCTCCGCCCGCACCGGCGGTGGCAGCGCCGCCCTTCGCGCCCGGCTCCGGCCCCGCTGCAGTTCCGCCAGGAACCCCGCCCGGCGGACCGGGTCTCAATCCGCTGAACCAACCGATCGGCGGTGCACCCGCTGAGTCGGGTGGATCGAAGAGCAAGATCCTGCTCATCGTCGGTGCCGTGGTGCTTGCCGTCGTGGTCGCGATCGGTGCCGTGCTCGCGCTGACCGGAGGCGACGATGACGGAGACACGGTCGCGACCGCCGACGAGGAGAATGTCGTCGATGAACCGGTCGAGGAAGATGTTCCGGTCGCGACCGAAGTCGCCGAGGAGGCTCCCGTCGCACCCGAAGCGCCGGCCGACGCCCCAGTGGCGACCGACGCGAACCAGAATGGCGACACCGCCGAGCCGGTGGAGCCCGACGAGCCGGCGGTAGAACCCGACCCGGAGCCGGACCCCGCACCTGCCGACGGTGGCGTCTTCGCGTTCTCGACGCCCACGGCGGTCACGTTCGACACCTTCGGTGAGTCGGATGGCTCGGTGTGGAACGTGACGGTCGATCAGCCGCGCGACATCACGGCCGATGTGCTGGCGGCCAGCGACTTCAACGATCCGCCGCCTGCCGACGTCGTCTACTTCGGCTTCGAACTCCAGATGACGCTCATCGAAGCGCCGATCCAGCCGGTTGCTCCCGGATTCGGGTTCACCTGGGAGATCTTCGGCGGGTCGACCTCCACGGTGTACGACTCCACGACCATCGACACCGACAACTTCGGTTGTGGTTCCTTCGATGCCGAGTTCGGCGACTTCGACGCGATCTTCGCTGGCGGCACGTCGGAAGGCACCGTGTGCGTTCCCGTTCCGACCGCCGATGCGAACGACCCGGGCACGCGAGTCTCGATGACGTTCTTCGACGACCGTCGCGTGCTCTTCGGTGTCGATGGCGTGCCAGGGCCGGCGGCTCTCCCGGTGCCGGCCCCGAACGTGACGCCAGCAGACGGCGGCGGCCCTGCTGACGGCAGCGCCCAGAATCCGCTTCCCTACGACACGGTGTCGACCGTGACGTTCGCGACCTTCGGCGACACCGACGGCTCGGTGTGGGAAGTCACCGTGTCGCCGCCCCGTGACGTCACCGCCGACGTCCTCGCGTCGAATCAGTTCAACGACCCGCCCGGCGAGGGGCGCCTGTTCGCCGGCTTCGAGGTCTCGATGACGCTGGTCCAGACCGAGATCGAGCCGCTGTCACCCGGCTTCGGTTTCACGTGGGAGATCCTGGGCGGTGCGACCGCTCGGGCCTACACCTCGACAACGCTCCAACTCGGCTGCGGCGTCCTCGACGGCAGCTACGACGAGTTCAGTGAAGTCCTCATCGGTGGCACCATCACCGGAACGGTGTGCATTCCCATTCCGGCCGTGGATCTCGCCGACGCCGGCACGAGCGTTGCGATGGCGTTCGAGAACCGGCTGGTCTACAAGAGCTGACCGAGGGGCGACCGTCGCGGCCGCCGACCCACCAGTAGCGCTCCATCAGCTCGGTGATCCAGCCGGGCTGGTGGACCGCGCCGCGGGCGGCGAACTCGCCGATGTGAGGTTCGACGTCGAGGACAGGCGCCGCATCGATGGCCTCGAGGCGCCGCGCTGAGCACCGCACGTGACGCGTGCGACCTGTGCTGCGATGTTCGTCGGGCGGAGCAACGGGGTACATTCCCGACCAATCGGATCGGCTTTGTCGGAATGCGCCGGACGGCCACGAGGTTGAGGAGACAGATGCACGCGATGAACACCACCACGCTCACTCAGGTGCCGATGCCTGCGACGATGCACCCGGACGTGCTCGGCATGGTCGGGAACACCCCGATGGTCGACGTGTCGAATCTGTCGCCGAACCCCGACGTCCGGATTCTGGCGAAGATGGAGATGCAGAATCCGTTCGGGTCTGTGAAAGACCGCATCGCCAAGCGCATGATCGAGTCCGCCGAGGCCGACGGGCTGCTCCGGCCCGGGCAGACGATTCTCGAGCCGTCATCGGGAAACACTGGGATCGCACTCGCCGCCATCGCTCGCCTGAAGGGCTACCCGATCAAGATCATGATGCCGGAGTCGGTGTCGGTCGAACGTCGCCAGATGCTCGAGATCTTCGGCGCGGAGATCATCCTCACCCCCGGCGCGGAGGGCTCCAACGGCGCCGTCGCGCGAGCCAAGGTGCTCGCTGCCGAGAACCCCGAGTGGTTCTTCCCGTACCAGTACGCCAACGACTCCAACCCCCGGGCGCACTACGAGGGCACGGGGCCCGAG
>JBGCFW010000299.1:0-16554 GCA_045107155.1 Ilumatobacter sp.
TCCCGTGGGTCGCGATCTGGTCGTCGACGTTGCGCAGGAAGGTCTCTGCGAAGTCTCGGTCGATCGTCGGTTCGTAGGTGTCGGTCAGTTCGGTGGTGGTCATGTCACTCCATTGTTCAAGATTTGTGAACAGCTTATTCAGATTCTCTGAACTTGCGCAAGGGGTAATCTCTGCAACGTGACCGACACGCTCCCGAAGCGCATGACTCGCGACGCACGCCGCCTCGCGCTCCTCGACGCTGCAACCGCCGTGCTGCTCGCCGACGACCGGCCGGCGTTCACGTTCGAGACGATCGCCGCACAGGCCGGCGTGTCTGCGACGCTGCCGTACAAGTACTTCGAATCGGTCGACGACGTCGCCGATCAGCTGTATCACCGGGTGGTCGACGAGGTGGACGAGGCGACCGATCGACTTCTCGCCGACCCGAGCCGCTCGTTCGACGACAAGGTCCGCAGCACCCTCGAGTCGTGGTGCGACACCATCCGCCAGGACGGCCCACTGCTCCTCCGGCTCAACGAAGGCGTCGCCCACGCAAGCCTCGCACGCGCGATCGATCGCCGCCGCGAGCGTGCGATCGGCGTCTGGGCCACAGTCCTCGCCGCGGAATTCGAGCTCGACGCCGACGACGCCCGCGTCGTCGCCGCCTCGATCACCGCGGGCTCGTCCGCGACCCTGCAACGCTGGACCCGCGACGGCCTCGACCGGGGGCGAGCAATCGAGCTCTTCGTGCGACTTGCACGAGCACAGGCCGAAGCCGCCGCCCACCACAGCACACGCTGACCCACATCGGCGCCGAGGCCGGCTCGTCCGGCGCAACGAAGTGACTCGACAGCGGTCGTCTGCCACGTCACGGCGAGGGACCAGGCCGGTACGGTGCCGCGGTGACCACAACGCCCCCGAGTGCCGCGAGCGCCGCAGCGATCGAGTCGCGCGACACCACCGCCGGTCTGGTGGGTGCGGGTATCGCCGTCTGCGCATGGTCCACGGGAACGATCCTCGCCAAAGGCATCGACATGGGCGGGATCGCGATCGGCGCGTACCGCTTCACCATGTTCAGCGTTCTGGTGGCCGTCTACCTCGCCGTGCGAAAGACACCGCTCACGTGGCGGGCGATTCGCGTCTCGATATGGGGTGGCATCGCCCTCGGAGCCGACATCGCGTTGTTCTTCTCCGCCGTCAAGGAGACGAGCATCGTCAACGCCACGATCATCGGATCGCTGCAGCCGATCCTGGTGGGTGCCGTTGCGGCGAAGTTCTTCGGCGAGTCGATTCGCGCCAAGGACGCACTGTGGTCACTCGTCGCTCTGGCCGGCGTGTTCGTGATCGTCACCGCATCAGCCGACGACGAGGTCACGAGTCGCCTGGGCGACCTGCTCGCACTCGGCGCACTGCTGTCCTGGAGCGCCTACTTCATCGCCTCCAAACAGTCGAAGGGCAAGATCACGCCGACCGAGTTCACCGCCGGTACGGCGATCTGGACCGCGATGATCTGCATCCCGCTCGGCTTCGCGTTCGGACAGGACATGTCGCTGCCGTCGTGGACGAACCTCGCGCTCCTCATCGTGATGATCATCGTCGCCGGAGTGGTCGGCCACGTCCTGATGAACTGGTCGCTCGTGCGGATCCCACTGTGGGTCGGATCCACCTTCACGCTGCTCATCCCGGTGTTCTCGGCGATCCTCGCGTACCTCTTCCTCGACGAGGAGGTGCTCCCGATCCAAGCGGTGGCCATGGCCGTGGTGATCGCTGCGCTGGCGATGATCGTGAGGAACCAAGCTGCGGTCACCAAGGCGAACGCAGCCAACCGCCAGATTCTCGAATCCGAGCTCGAAACAGATGCGGCACCGTCGAAACGTGCACCATCTGCCACCAGGGCGACATCGGAGACCGAAGCCACCGGGACCGACTCGTGAACCTCGCGGTCGAGCTCCTCGGCTACACGGCGTCCGGCCTCGTGATCCTGAGCCTGTCGATGCGCTCGGTGGTGCGTCTCCGGATCATCTCGCTGTGCGGATCGCTCGCATTCCTGGTGTACGGAGCGTTGATCTCGGCTCCCCCGATCATCGTCACGAACATCTGCCTCCTCGCACTGAACCTCTGGTTCCTCACACAGGAGTTCCAGCGACGTGGCAACAACCAACGCACCGACCTCGGGGTGTCACGCATCCGGTCAGATTCCCCATTTCTGCTCGACTTCGTCGAGTACCACCTCGACGACATCCGCAGCTTCCAGCCATCGTTCTCGATGCCGAGCGGCGACGACGTAGTCAGTCTGCTGCTCAACCGAGACGGTCTTCCCGCTGGTCTGATCGTCGGACGTCGGCAGGGCGAACAACGCGACACGCTGCGGATCGACCTCGACTACGTGCTGCGCGAACATCGGGACTCGCGACTCGGACTGTGGCTGTACGGGCGAGGCGGTCGCGAGGTGTTCCGTGAGCTCGGGATCCAGACGGTGTGCGCCGATGCCGCGACCGAGGCCCACCACAAGTACCTCCGCCGTGTCGGCTTCGACCCCAGCGACGTGGCACCGCGAACGCACTACGAACTGACCGTCTGACCCCGCGACACGCCGATCAGGGGTTCACGAACTCCGCGACCACTGGCGCGTGATCCGACTCCGGGAACTTGCGATCACCGGCGAAGGCCAGCGATTCGTCGTGCAAGATCTCATTGTGGATCTCCGAGCCTCGGTAGCTCCCGAGGAGGTTTCGGGTGACGAGCATGTGGTCGATCATCTCTCCGCGCCCCTGATAGATCAGCGTGAACCGAGACGGCTCGGGGATGGTCTGCTCGATCGGCACGAGCACCCGAGCAGCGAGATCACCGTTCCCCGTCGACTCGACGGCGCCGCGGATCGCGAGCACCGGCACTTCGTTGGGCTCGGCGTTGAAGTCACCGGCGACGATGATCGCCGCGTCGGGCTCGGCATCGAGGATCTCATCCACCAGCCAGCGGACCTCGAGCGCCTGGCTCATCCGCTTCAACGACGAGAGGAAGAAGCCTTCGGCCCACCCGCTCGCCGAGCGCCACGTGAAGTTGTCGACCTTCTGACCGGGGATGTTCGTCGGACGCTTCGACTTGAGGTGCACATTGATCACATGAAGGAGCGAGGTCTGCATGGCGTCGGAGCCGATGTCGATCACGACGTGCTGGATCGGCCGCTCCACGCCGACGACTCGGGCAGCCTCGTCGGCGGGGTCCGCGGTGAGCCGGCGGTATTCGGGGGCAGCGACCAGCTCGTTGCGGATCTGGCGTGACGAGACGACGGGAAAGGTCGACGCCACCACGAGGTTGCGGACGTCGTACACCTCCTGGGCTTGGGTTCGCGTGCTCACCAGCTCAGCACCCTCGAGATTCGTTCCCTCGAGCAGCGCTTCGAGGGCAGCAAGACCGCGAGGCTCACCGTCACGCTCTTGGCCGTTCACCTCTTGGAAGCAGACGATCTGTGCGCGCAGGCGCTCGATCTGCGGACGCATCAAACCGATCCGCTCATCGAGCGACGGGCGCTCCCCCGGCTCGGTCTCGTCGAAGTTCTCCAGATTGAACGTGGCGACGCGCATCGAGTTCATGCACCAGGTTCGCGGGTTTCAACAGTGCCGTCTCACCATTTCGGCGTGGCCGCAGGCGACCCGAGACCTCGATCCGAGGTCAGGCGAGTACGGGCACCGTCTTCATCGCCTCAGCAATCGCCTCGTCGGGCAGCTCGTAGTCGACCATCTCGCCCGACAGGTACTTCTCGTAGCTCGCGAGATCGAGATGACCGTGGCCGCACAGCGCGGTGAGGATGACCTTCTCCTCGCCGGACTCCTTGCAGGCCAGCGCCTCACGGACCGCTGCTGCGATCGCGTGCGTGGGCTCGGGTGCGGGCACGATTCCCTCGGTCTTCGCGAAGTCGATGGCTGCAGCAAAGCACTCGCGCTGCGGGATCGAGATCGCCTCGACGAGACCTTCGTTGTAGACGTGTGAGACAAGCGGCGCCATGCCGTGGTAGCGGAGACCACCAGCGTGGATCGGCTCGGGCACGAACGAGTGACCCAGCGTGTGCATCTTCATCAGCGGCGTCATGCCGGCCGTGTCGCCGAAGTCGTAGCGGTACTCACCCTTGGTCAGCGTCGGGCACGCGGCGGGCTCGACACAACGAATCACCGGGTCCATCTTGCCGGCGAGCTTCTCACGCAGGAACGGGAAGGCCAGGCCACCGAAGTTCGACCCGCCACCCGTGCAACCGACGAGCACGTCGGGAACCTCATCGACCTTGGCGAGCTGCAGCAGCGCCTCCTCACCGATGATCGTCTGGTGCATCAGGACGTGGTTCAGCACTGAGCCCAACGCGTAGCGGGCGTTCGGATCGGCAACGCACATCGCGACGGCCTCGGAGATCGCGATGCCCAGCGAACCGGTGTGATCGGGGTCCTCAGCGAGCAGCGCTCGACCGAATTCGGTGAGCTCGGAGGGCGACGAGTGCAGCGTTGCGCCCCACACCTCCATCATCGTCTTGCGGTACGGCTTCTGCTTGTAGGACGCGGCGACCTGCCAGATCTCGCACTCCATGCCGTACTGCGCCGTGGCGAACGCGAGCGCTGAACCCCACTGACCCGCACCGGTCTCGGTGGTCAGCTTCGTGATGCCTTCCTGGTGGTTGTAGTACGCCTGGGGCACCGACGTGTTCGGCTTGTGCGACCCGGCCGGGCTCACGCCCTCGTACTTGTAGTAGATGCGCGCCGGCGTATCGAGCATCTCCTCGAGTCGTTTCGCACGGAACATCGGGCTCGGACGCCACAGCTTGTACACGTCGAGCACACCACCGGGAATGTCGACGTAACGCTCGGTGGTGACTTCCTGCTCGATCAGCGCCATGGGGAACAGCGGCGCGAAGTCCTCGGGGCCGGCGGGTTCGTGAGTACCGGGGTGCAGCGCCGGAGGCGGCGGCGTCGGCAGGTCAGCGACGATGTTGTACCACTGTGTGGGCATCTCGGATTCGTCGAGGAGGATCTTCTTCGGGGTCTCTTTGCCGGCCATGAGACGTGAACATAGTTCACGGGTTTCGACGCCGGCCGACCGGGCGATCGGCCAGGCCCTGCACCGACGAAGAGCGCTGTGGATCGCTCCGTCGACATGGGTACGTCGAGTAGTTTCGGGAGTGGATCGACATGGGACTGTTCAACCGCAAAGCCGCGCGAGAAGCCGAAGAGCGCCGGGCACAGGAGCGCCGCGAGATCGAAGAACTCCGCGGTGAACTCGAGGCGATGCGCTCCGCCCTCGAGACCACCGCCGAAGATCGCGAGCGCCTCGCGGCCCGCGTGACCGAGCTCGATGCCGGACAGGCCCGAATCGACCAGCAGGTCGACACGTTCGGCCAACAGGTCTCGTCGATCGGCAGCGCGATCAACAAGGTCGGGGCGGCGGTCAACTCAGTCGATCAGCGGCTCCACGGCGTCGACCAACGCGTCGGGGTCGTCGACGACAAGATGGAGGCGGTCGACCAGCGGGTCGGAGCCGTCGACCAACGCCTCGGTCAGGTCGGCACCGAGGTGAACGCGGTCAAGGCCTCGCAGGCCGACGCCTCGGCCGAGGTGGGCGAGGTCCATCGCCGCGTCGCATCGGTCGAGACCTCGATCGGTGCCATGGAGGACAACGTCGGTTCCGTGGCCGGGTCCGTCGCTGCGCTCGGCAGCCGAGTCGGTGCCGTCGACACGAAACTCGGATCCGTCGATCAGCGCATCACCCGGGTGGCCGCTGCGGTCGACCCCACGCACCAGCAGTCCAAGCAGATCGCGGCCGAGTTCGAAGCACTCGAGGCGCTCCGAAGCGAACTCGAAGCGCGAGTCGACCGCCACGAAACCGCGCTCGACGCACACGCGACCCGCCTCGACGAGCACGACAGCCAGCTCTCCAGCGTGTCCGACACCGCAGCCGAATGGTCCGAACGGGGCGAACTCCTCGGTCAACGCATGGACCAGGTCACGCTGGAACTCACGAACCAGCTCACCGAGCTGAGTGCTGACCTCGACCGCGTCGGCGACGGCGACGGCGACGCCCCCGCCGACTCCGCAGCGCTCGAACGGCTCGACGCCCTGATCGTCGAGATCGACGGCCGCATCGCCGAGCTCAGCGTCGGCCAGGAGCGGATCGCGAACGAGCAGGCACGACACGCCATCTCGTTCCGCGACGACTTGGCACAGCTCGCCGAGCGACTCAGGCGTCCGTCAGCTGGCTGAACTCGCCCGCTGTCGAACGACCTCCCACTGCACCCCGACCGATCGATCGACGCGCCCCGAAGTGCGTGCGATCAGCCGTCGGTCTCGTCGACCGGGTCGTCACCCGCACCGGCGTCGGCATCCGAGTCGCCGACAGCGTCGGTGGACTCGCCATCGAGCTCATCGGCAGCAGCGTCCTCGGCGCCCAGCAGGCCCAAGCGATCCACGGCCTCATCAATGAGACCGTTCGCCTCGTCGACCTTTGCCTGGTACGTGCCGAGATCGCCCGCCGCCAGTGCATCGTCGGCTTCGGCCAGCACGACGTCGAGGCGTGCGAGCACTTCCTCGGCGTTCTCGTCGAGCACCACGACATCGCCCGTGTCGTCCGGCTCGGGAGCCGGGTCGTCGCCCGACGCAACGGTCGCTGCAGTTCGATCGCCCGTGTCGGCGTCGAACCCACGGAAGATCTCGCCGAGCGCCTCACCGATCGTGGGCGCCAGCACGGAGGTCTGGTTGTAGGTGACGATCACTTCGCGGAACTCGGTCGCGCCGCCGGTGACGCCTTCGGTCGGCTGGCTCACGTAGTACGGGCGGATGTAGATCAACCCATCGGCGACCGGGACGATCTGGAGGTCGCCGAACTCGACCGTCGTGCCACCGTCGCCCTGGTTGTCACGCGAGATACGAAGCGAGATCTCTTCGGTGGTCTCGGCGCTCGACGCAACCCGGAGCGGGCCGTCGGGCAAGGTCTCACCAGCGGGCGGCACCACCACGTAGCTGATGAGGTCGCCGTAGGTGTCGGGTTCGGACGACGCCGTCATGTACGCCTGCAACTGCGTGCGCTGATCGGCCGTCGAGAACTCGACGAACGGCCGGAAGATCACGAACTCCTCGTCGCCGGACTCGTCAGAGCTCGTGTCGAAGTAGGTGTAGTACGGGTTGAAGCGGCGAGCATTCGACTCGCGTGCGAACGTGCTCGACGCCGCGGTCGGAACACCAGCATTCGGGTTCGACTGGATCAGACGCTCGCCGGGTGAGTCACCAGGTGCCTGCGCCACCGACCACGCACCATCGCGACGGAAGAAGTCCTCGGCGGAGATGCGGTACTTCGAGTAGCGATCCGTCTGCACTCGGAACAGGTCCTCGGGGTAGCGCAAGTTGTCGCGCAGCTCCGCGGGCATCTCCTCGAAGTCGGTGAACAGATCTGGGAAGGTCTGCATCCACGCACGGATGATCGGATCGTCGTCGTCGATCACGTACAGCGTCACATCGCCGGTGTAGGCATCGACGACGGCTTTGACGCTGTTGCGTACGTAGTTGTCGGTGGGCGACAGCCCCGAGCCGTTCTGCAGCCGCACATCGCCGATGCTCTCGGCGTACGGGTACCGGCTGGTGGTCGTATAGGCGTCGGTGACCCACTGGACGCCGCCGTCGACCTCGACGGGGTATGGGTCGGCATCGTACGACAGGAACGGCGCCAGCTTGGCGAGGCGATCGTCGACGTCGCGGACCCACAGCATCTGGCTGTTGCTCTGGATAGCACCCGAGAGCAGGACGTTGCGGTCGAGGAACGCGAGCGCGAACGCTGAGCGGCGAGCGAACGAGCTCATCTGCACGCCGAGCTCGCCCTCGTACTCGACCGGCTCGTCACAGGCGTTCTCGACCGACTCGGTGTTCGTGATCGCGAACGAACCGACCTCGGGGCTGAAGTACAGCTCCGGACGATCGAGTTCGGGGATCGTGTAGGCCGGTCGACGGTTGTCCTGCACGGAGCTCGCCGGTGCAACGACCAGACCGCAACCGTGTGTGTTGATGAGGCGGAGACCCTGCCACGTCGTGTTGGCCAGGCCGCTCTGGTCGAGCTCGAGGGCTGCGACGAGCACTTGCTCCGGGCCGTCCTTGGAAGTGGAGTCGAGGTCGTAGCGGTCGACATCGAGGTCGGTGATCGCGAGCCCGGCCTCACGACCCTGGTCGAAGATGAAGCGGCTCTGCATCGCGGTCGGCGAGAGCAGACGGACGTTGTCGATCGCCTCGATGTCGCCCTCGACATCGGAGGCGGAGAGACGATCGAAGGTGACCTCTCGCAGCTCGACCTCCGAGAGGCCGTATGCGAGTCGGGTCGCATTCACGTTGCGCTCGATGAACGGAGCTTCGCGGGCTTCCTGGTCGGGGTTGACGATCAGACCCTGGATGATCGCCGGGTACACGAAGCCGCCGAAGATCGACACGACGAGCCAGAGCGCCGACGCGATGAGCGGCGCCCGGAAGGACCCGGTGCGGGCCACGGTGATGTACAGCGCCGCGGTCAGAACGGCGATCAGGATCAACAGCATCAGTGCAGGCAGGCGCGCTTGTACCACCGAATAGGTGGCTCCTTGCACGATGCCGGTCTGTGCGTTGGTGAGCTCGAAACGATCGAGCCAGTAGTCACCCGCCTTGAGGACGGCCAGCAGCGCGAGCAGGACTGCGACATGGGTCTTGGTGGCGTGGCGGATCGCCGGGACCGGCGACACGAACACGACACCACCGTTCAGCACGTGCGCGGCGATCGTCAGCAGCAACACGATGATCATCGCCGCGAACATCCAGTCGAGCAGGAACGTGAGGAACGGCAGCTCGAACACGTAGAAGCCGACGTCTCGTCCGAACTCGTCATCGGTGGTCCCGAAGCTCTGAGAGTTGCGGAACAACAGCCACTCCTGCCAGCGAGCGATCGCCGGCGCAGCGAGCATCAGGGCGAAAAGAGCGGCGATGCCGTACCTGACGAGACGCAGTCGCCGGCCGAAGACCTCGTGAAATCGCTCGACGTACGGGTGGACGTTCGCCGGGAACGTTTCGGGAGCAACGCGATCGGCAACGAACAAGTTGACGCCTGCCAGCACGGCGAAGACGACGAAGAATCCGACGAACAGCGTGACCTTGGCGCCGAGGGCACCCCAGAACACGTCGTTACGCCCGAGTGCGTCATGCCAGAGGAAGTCGACGTAGAACCTCGCGATCGCCCGACCGAAGATCAGGATGAAGGCAAAGAGGCCGCCGAGTGCGATCAGGACGCCACGGCCGCTGATCCGGCGACGTGGGACGTCGACCGGAAGGTCTTGGGAGCGCCGCATCAGGCGTCAGATTACCCCTTGCCGGGAAGCAACATGCAGCGACAGCCAGGATGTGCCGGGGCGCACACGTGGCCGGTCGGGAACGGCTGGCCTGCCGCAACGGCACCGGCGAGCGCGTTGTCGTCGCAATCGGAGCAGCACGGGGCCTCGGGATCGACCGTCCAGAGGACCGGTCGATCGAGGTCGACAGCAGCGAGGGCGCCACGTCCGTGGGCGGTCCGCACGACGTCGTCGAGCACCTCGTCGATGCGCTGTGTCTTCCACTCGCGGTAGACGGCACGGACCTTCTTGGTGATCGCCTGATTGTCACCATCGCCGTCTGCGATGCACCGATCGATGCGATCGCGCAGCGGTTCGACGAGTGCACCGACGACGGCTCGCGATGCATGTTCGACGGCATCACGGCCCGCAGCCGGACGGAGGCGTCGGGCGCGTTGGGACGTGCTCTCGCCCGGTGCGGCCTCATCGTGCGAGGCCGCACCGGCCTGCGCTGCCGCGAGGAGTTCGTCGGCGATCGCCGAGGCGTACCGCTCGGCGTGGTGGGACGTCCACGGGAGGAGTCCGTCGAGGTTGCGGACCGGATCGCTGCGCCGCAGCGAATCGAGCACTTCGTTCTGCTCGTCGGCGAGGACCCGCTTCAGCTTGCGCGCCGACGCGACGATGAGCGGTGTGAGCTCTGCATCGCGGCGGGTGAACGCGGTGTCGCCGCTCGCCTCTTCGACATCGTCAGAGGCGTCGTCGTCGGAGGCTCCCGACGCGTCGTCGACGAGCGCGACCACGTCGGCGTCGACCGAATCCGAGCCGATGACGGTCGCTGTGACGGCGTCCGGCTCCTCGCCCGAGGCGACCTCCGGTGCGACGTCATTGTCAGCGCGCAGCCGAGCGAACAGATCGACGACGACATCGTCATCGGCAGCAGAGTCATCAGCAGCAAGATCTTCAACAGCAAGATCTTCAACAGCAAGGTCCTCGGCGCCGCCGGTCGACGCCGGCGACTCGTCTGTCGCCGTCTCGAGCGCAGCGTCAGCGTCGGCCTTGTCCTGCTCGACATCAGCTGCGACGTCTGCGTCGGCATCGGTTTCGGTTTCGGCATCGACGAGTTCGTCGGCAGCGCGCTCGATCACGGCGTCGTCGGTTTCCGATTCCGGTGCCGCCGAGGTGGCGTCACCGACGCGCTCGGCGATGATCCGGAGATCGTCGGCCGTGTCGTCGAACGGCGCAGCATCTGTCGCTGTGTCACCATCGATCGCCGTCGAATCGTCAGCGCCAGACGCCTCCTCGGCGGTCGAGGCGAGGGCGTCGTCAGGTTGATCAGACGGTGTGTCGTCGCGGCGCAGATCGTCGCGGGCGACCATCACCGGAACCGGGCCGGTCGACGGCTGCAAGTTGACGTACTCGTCAGGCTCACCGAGCGGCTGCAGTTCCGACACGACGTCGACCGCGACGAGACGCGCCCGTTCGAACGATGCCATCAGCCGGTCACGACCATGAATCAGCTGCTCGATCTGCTCGCGCGCCAGCTCGCGACGGCGGGCGAGCTCACTCAGCACGCGTTCGCGGTAGGCCCGGGCCTCCTCGACCATCTCGCGGCCTTGCTGCTTCGCCATCGAGATCTCGGCATCCGCGTCGCTCGCCGCGTCGGCTCGGCGCCGCGAAGCCTCCAACTCGGCCTCTTCTCGCAGTCGGCTCGCTTCGTCGCTGGCATCGGACAGAAGCCGCGCCGCCGACTGTTCGGCCTTTTCACGGATCTCCTGTGCGCTCGCCCGCGCTGCGGTCAAGACGCGAGCCGTCTCTTCGCCGAGCAGGCGCGTCAAAGCTTCGTCATCGAGCTTGACCTCATCGAAATCGGGGTTCGAGCGCGCCGTGACGAGCTCGCGATCGAGGAACCGTTCACGCTCGTGGAGTCGACCCAGCTCCGCCGAGACCATCCGCAGGAAGTCACGGACCTCGCTCTGATCGAAGCCTCGACGCTGGGTCGAGAACGTGGCGTCGGCGACCTGCGCCGGCGACGACGGGTCGGGTCGGGAGAACGACATGGCCATCTCGCAACGGTACGCGCCGGTTCGGCCCAGGTGGTGGAGGGTCCGGCAGCGCCGCCGGAACGCCGATCGGTGATCCGCTCCTGCGACGATCGGCGAGCCGGTGTGAGCAGGCGCGTCAGCCGACGTCGACCGGGACGAGCGGATCTCCACCCAACGACTCGAGCACCTCGAGCGCTTCGTCGAGTGTCGCCACCGGGATCAGCTCGACGTCGCCGTCTCCAGCAGCGATCAGACACTCCAGTCGGCAGATTCCATCATCAGGACGCTCGGGATCGAGCTCGCTGAACTCGATCTGCTCCGAGGGGACGAGGAACGTTCGAACCCCGTGTTGGCGGACCGCATCGACCTTCTGTTCGAGCCCGCCGATCGGGCCGACCGAACCGTCGAGCCGGATCGTGCCCGTCACCGCCACGTCTTCGCCCGGAGTGAGATCGCCCTCCGTGAGCTCGTCGATCAGCGCGAGCGTGAACGCGAGTCCCGCCGACGGCCCACCGACCGCCTGGGTGTCGATCGCCACGTCGAACGGGAGCTCGACGCTGCGGGTGTCGAACGGCGCGAACCCCACGATCGTCCGATCGGGATCGGTGGGGTCGGCAGACAGCTCGACCGACACCTCCATGGGTCCCGAACCCGCCCGGTCGATCAGCATCGTGACCTCGTCGCCGGGCTCCTTGCCGGCCAGCTCGGCACTGAGTTCCTCGACCGTCGCGACCGGAACGCCATCGATCTCGAGGATCGTGTCGCCGGGCTCGAGCGCATCGCCCGCAGCAAACTGCTCGACGCACTCGAAGCCGTCGTCGGCAGGAACACGACACAGGATGTCCTGTACCACCACCGCGCCCTGCTCGATCGTGGGCTCGTAGCCAGCGACCGACAGCGCGACGAACTGCGCCTCCTGCGTCGCCGTGCGCATCTGCTGGAGCCCGAGCTGACGGTTCTGCGACGCCGTGCGGCGCCCGTTGCGCCCCTCTTCGGTGAGTAGATCGACGACGGGGTCGGCCGATCCAAGCAGCCACGACAGCACGGACTGCTCAGGCTGGCTCACCGTCACGAAGAAGAAGTCGTCGGTGGTCTCGAACACCTCGACGTCGTCGGGAAGGTCGCCGTACTCGACGCGGTCGTTGACCGACTCCGCCGACGCGGGTGTCCGCGCGTAGGGCGCTGGCTGCTGTTCACCGAGACGGACGTTCTCGGTGGTCGCGACCAGCTCGCTCGGCACCAGCGTGCTCACGGCCACGGCAGCAAGGCCGACGAGTCCGATGGCAGCGGGCACACGGGTCCACCGCCTCTGAGGCGGCCGGTTGAGTACGCTCGGGGGTGTCGTGTCGGTCACTGAACTCACTTCTGCTGCCGCGTGGATGGCCGGGCTCGCCGTGCTCGCCCTCGTCCTCACGGGCTGGCGCCAGAATGCCAGAGCCGTCCCCCGATCTCCACGCGCCGAGCCGAAACTTCGGCGCCCGCGTGTCCCGATCGGTGTCGCCGAGACCACGGTGCCGGTGTACCGAGCACCCAATCCGCTCCGCAGGATCTGGGCCGCCGTCGCCAGCCTCGGAATCGGCGTCGTTATCGGTGTGGTCAGCGCGATCGTGATCGCCTTCGGATCCGCATACGTCGTGGTCACACTGACCGACCTGTTGAAGTCCTGATGGACGCGATCCGGCCGTGAGCGACCCTGAACAGACTGCGGCCGCCCGACGCCGGGCCGCCGCAGTCGCCGGCCACTCAGGTGACACGAGCGCCGCACGCGAGGCACTCTCCGACGCCGACCCGAAGGTGCGCGCCACCGCCCTCGGGGCACTCGAACGACTTGGCGCTCTGGACGACCCGACCTTGTCGTCAGCACTCTCCGACGTCGACTCCGCAGTACGACGCCGGGCCGCATCCGTTGCCGCCACGCATCCCGGCGTCGACCTCGGGCCCCTCCTCGACGATGCCGACCCAAAGGTGGTCGAAGTGGCCGCGTGGGCCTGCGGCGAGCACGAGTCGGACCGCGACGCGATCGTCGAGCGGCTGATCGAGCTCGGCACACATGCCGAAGAGCCACTCGTGCGAGAGTCGGCGGTGGCCGCGCTCGGCGCGATCGGCGATCTCCGTGCGCTCGACACGGTGGTGGCCGCAACCCAGGACAAGCCGGCGGTCCGGCGACGAGCCGTGCTCGCCCTCGCGCCGTTCATCGATGACCCCCACCACGGCGATGTCGTCGACGCGACCATCGAACGTGCACTGACCGATCGCGACTGGCAGGTCCGCCAGGCCGCCGAGGACCTCCGCCGGGTCACCGGCGCCTGACCGCGGCAGGTGACTGAGCGGACCGCCTCGATTCAGAGGTCGTAGCGGTAGAGGTTGGTCTCGCGGACCTTGAAGCCGATGCGCTGGTACAGACGGTTTGCGGCTTCGCGCGACGGACGGCTCGTGAGGCTCACGTTCTTCGCACCGCGCTCACGGGCATGGTCGAGCGCCGCCTCGTTGAGCAGGCGCCCCAGGCCGTGTCCTCGTGCCGCGTCGTCGACCACCACGTCCTCGATCCAGGCCTTCAACCCCGTCGGAATGAGGTAGAACGCCAGCGTCAGCGACCCGACGATCACCCCGTCGACCCGAGCGACGAAGAGCACCGTGTCGGCGCCCTCGACCAGCGCTGCGAGCGCGGCTGCGTCCGGCGGCGCCGATGACGACGAGAGTTGCGGGATCAGCCGCTCGAAGGCGCCGACGAGCTCATCGTCGACGGCGGTGGCGATCTCGATCGTTGCAGCGTCACTTCGCATCAGCGCAACCCTAGGCAGCGATAGCGTTGACGGGTATGGAACACGTCCGCTGGTTGGCCGAGCCCACGCTCGAGCGGCCCGTCATCATCGCCGGATTCACCGGATGGAACGATGCCGGCGACGCGGCGTCGACTGCGCTCACCTCGATGATCGAAGCCTGGCATGCGGAACCGCTCGCCGAGATCGACCCCGAGGTCTTCACCGATTTCGCGACCGTCCGGCCGCAGGTCCGCCTCGACGAGGAACGCAACCGCTCGATCCTGTGGCCCACGGTGGCGTTGTGGTCGGCATCGCTGCCGGGCACAGACGTGATCTTGGTACTCGGTCCGGAGCCCGCCCTGCGATGGCGACTCTTCACCGACCAGATCGCCGGCGTCGCCGAGCGCTTCGGGGCGACCATGGCGCTGTCTCTCGGCGCGCTGCTCGCCGATGTCCCGCACTCGCGACCGGTGCCGCTCGTGGGAACCGCTGCCGACCCAGAGCTCATGGACCGCTTCGAGCTCCAGCCGTCCCAGTACGAAGGCCCGACCGGCATCGTCGGCGTCCTCCACGACTCGCTGCATCGGTCCGGGCTGCCGACCGCATCGCTGTGGGCAGCGGTACCCGGGTACGCCTCACAGGTGCCGTCACCGAAGGCTGCGAGTGCGCTCGTCGAGCGAGCGTGCGCGATGCTCGGCACCCCAGCACCGATCTCCCGCCTCGCCAGCAAGGCCGCCGAGTACGACGCCCAGGTGTCCGCGCTCATCGGCGATGACGACGACATGGCCGAATACCTGTCACGGCTCGAGCAGATGAGTGACGAGAACGACGACACTGCCGACGACCTCGGCAACGCTCGGCCCATCGACTCCGACGAGCTGATGAACGAAGTCGAGCAGTTCCTCCGCGACCAGGACTGAGGCTCACACCTCGGGTTCGGCGCGCCAGACGTCGTCGCGGACCGCATCGAACGTCGCGGGCGAGCGGTCGCCGTCGATCGCAGCGAATGCCATCGACGCCCACCAGCCGGCACCGGCGGTGGCCTCTGGCAACGCGTCGCGCGCGAACCAGCCGACATCGCCGGTCTCGAGCGGGTGGGGTGTGAGCTCTCCACCCGTCGCCGTGCAGCCGAAGAGCAACATGTACATGCCGAACCGGCTGAACCCCATGCGTTGCCCGTCGACGACACCGATGAGGCCGTCGACCGTGCACTCGATGCCGGCCTCTTCGTGCACTTCTTTCACGGCGACTTCCGACGGCGAGTAGCCGACGTCGGCCCACCCCGTCGGGTAGAGCCAGATCCCGGAGTCCTTCCGCTGCACGAGCAAGATCTCGCCGCGTTCATTGCCGACGATGGCACCGACCGCTGTCTTGGGCGTCACGTAACCCGGCACGCCCTCGCCGATCGACTTCAACCACTCGCCCACGAAGTGGTCGATCTCACGCTCGACGGCGACCTCGTCATCGAGCTCTCGCGCCGCTGCCTTGATGTCGGCGGCGACATGGAGGACCTCCTCGTAGCGCTCCCGTTCGTACAAGCTCTCGGTGAACGCCATGCCGGTTCTCGCGATGCCGGCGAGCGTCTCGCTCCATCGAGCCAGGTCACGAGCGTCAGCGGTCATGCGGACAAACTAGGCCGACCGTCGACCACTGCGAACGGCGGAGCCTGCACCACTCAACCCACTGCGTGGAGGAGAGCCTTCTGGATCTCCTTGCGGTGCACGGCACTGGTGACGATCTCACCGCTTCTGGTGCGGACGTAGAACGTGTCCACCACTTCGATGCCGACCGTGTGAACAGCAGCGTGGCGGATGTCGAGGCCGACGTCGTTGAGTGCGCGCGTGATGCGATGGAGGATGCCGACCTTCGAGACCGCCTTCACCTCGATCACCGTCGCGTTGCTCGATCCGCCCTCGATGAACTTGACCTTCGGCGGATCCGGCTCGTTCGCCTGCATCGTGCGTCGACGCCGATAGGTCTTGGCTCGCTCGGCGAGCCGCGCCTCGATCGCCAGCTCGTAGTCGAGCCCCTTGCGCAGATCACTCTTGAGCGAGCGCCACTTGATCTCACCGTTCGGGGCAGACACCCGGAACTGCGACGCCGCCATTCCCTGCTCGTCGGAGTAGGCGCGAGCGGTGAGCACATCGAGGCCGTGCAAGGACAACACGCCGGCGATCTGACTGAACGATCCGGTGTGGTCCGGACCCACGATCGTGATCAGGTCGTCGTCGCGTGCGATCTCGATCTCGCCACGACCCATCGCGGCGAGCGTCTGCTCGTCGGGGAAGAGCCGCCACGTGACCTCGGAGGCCCTGCCTCCGCCGAGTACGTGCTTGGTGCGCGACGTGAGCTCGTCGACCAGCTGCTCCTTCCACGAGCCCCACGCCGAGGGGCCGGTCGCCTTGGAATCGGCTTCGGTGAGCGCATCGAGGAGTTCGAGGCGTTCGACCGTGCCCA
>JBGCFW010000003.1:0-32431 GCA_045107155.1 Ilumatobacter sp.
ATGAACTACGTCCCGTCTCGGCACTACGCGGAAGGTCGCGAGCTCTTCGCCCACTGTCAGGCCATCGCGAAGAAGTACGACCTCTACGAGCTCGCCGTCTTCCAGACGACGGTGACCTCGACCATCTGGGACGCCGATGCAGCGTGCTGGAACGTCACCACCGACCGCGGCGACTCGATGCGAGCGACGTTCGTCGTGTGCGCGAACGGCACACTCGCCAAGCCGCGACTCGCTCGCATCAACGGTATGGAGACATTCGCGGGTCACGCCTTCCACACGTCGCGTTGGGATTACGACCTCACCGGCCCCGACCTCGAGAAGCTGCGCGACGTCCGCGTCGGAATCATCGGGACGGGCGCGAGTGCCGTGCAGATCATCCCGAACCTGGGGGCGCACGTGAAGAGCCTCCACGTCTTCCAGCGCACGCCCTCGTCGATCGACGTCCGCGATGACTGGGAGACCAGGGACGAGTGGGCGGCGAAGCTCCAACCCGGTTGGCAAGCCGCACGCCGAGCGAAGATCGTCGAGAAGTTCCGCGCCCAGGCCGACCGTCGAAGAAGCGTGAAGCCCGGAATCACTCGGGAGGAGAAGATCCGCCGTCAGGAGAACAACAACATCGACGCGATGATGCGGATCCACCAGCGGATCGACGACACCGTCGAAGACCCCGAGACCGCGGCGGCGCTGAAGCCGTGGTACATGCTGATGTGCAAGCGACCTTGCTTCCACAACGACTATCTGCCGACGTTCAATCGACCGAACGTGCACCTCGTCGACACCAGAGGACACGGCATCACCGAGATCGGCGAGCGGGGGCCGATCTTCGACGGCGTCGAATACGAGGTCGACCTGCTGATCTACGCGACCGGATTCGAGGTCCAGCGGACCGGGATCTACAACCGCATCGTCGGTGAAGGCGGCATCGACCTCGACGACAAGTACGACGAGGGCATCCGGACGCTGCTCGGTATCCACACCGCGGGCTTCCCGAATCTGTTCATCATGGGCGGCTACCAGGCCTCGTTCCAGTTCAACCTCACCGACCTGTTACAGGTGCAAGGTGATCACATCGCCAACACGATCGAGCACGTTCGCTCGGCGAACTACGACACCATCGACGTCACCCGTGACGCCGAGGAGTGGTGGGTGCAAGAGGTGATCGCACACCGTGGCACGACCAACCGCAACGCCGAGTGCACTCCTGGGTACTACAACTTCGAGGGCCGGCAGAACCGTCGACAGGACGGCAACTACAACGGCGGTTTCCCGGCCTACATCGACCACATCGGCGAGATCGAAGCCGACATGGACGCCCACTTCGTGTTCACCACCGACTGACGAGGACTCGGTCCGTTCCCGGAGCCGCTCAGTCGCTCCGCGCATAGTCCACGGCATCGGCATCGGTCATCCCTGCGCCGAGACGTGCCTCGCTGCTGAACGTCTCCTCGCCGAGCGTGGTCCGGAGCAGGCCAACGGTCCGAGCGAAGATCCGCCGCTCCATCGGGTCGAATTCGGCCCCGAGCATCTCGGCCGTCGTCTGTGCGAACCCGATCAACCGTGCGGCTCGCGTCGGCTGGCCGAGGCCGATCGCCACCGCGGCGAGGCCGACCAGCGACTCGGCGAGCATGATCCGAACACCGAGTTGGTTCCGGATTTCCAGGCTCCGAACATGGAGCTCGCGTGCCCGATCGAACTCACCCGCGTCGAGCGCGAGGTTCGCGAGGTTGTTGACCGAGACGCTCACGCTCAGCAGGTCATTGATCGCGATGTCGATCTCGAGTGAGCGCTCGTAGAGCTCCCGAGCTGCGGCAGCGTTGCCGACATCACGTTCCAGGTTGCCGAGTGCAGAGAGCGCGGCAGCCGTATTGCGATCACCGGTGGATCCCGACAGCTCGAGGCTGCGGTCGTAGACGGCTCGGGCCTCGTCGAAGTCGCCACCGTGAAATGACACCGTTCCGAGCGAGACGAGGGTCCGCGCCTCGGCGCTGACCTCACCCAGTGCGTGGTACGCCTCGACCGCCCGCTCGAGCCATTCGCGCGCCTCGTCGAGATCGTCACGTCGGCGAGCGATCAGGCCACGCACGTCGGCGATCTCCGCGAAGGCGCGCTGAGCGTCGGCTCGCTCGGCATGGTCGTCGGCAGCGTCGATCCAGGACGCAACGAGCGTTGTGGCTCGTTCGAGACGTCCGATCCCCTCTCGCAGGTGCCCGCGGTCGAGCCAATACAACCCCATTGCGGCCGTAAAACGAACGAAACAACGGACATCGTCGATCTGCTCGGTGCCGCCGGTCGCGAGCGATGCGAGCGCCGCACGCGCGTTGTCGTGCTCCTCGTCGAGGCGAGCAGTCCACTCCGCTGCCTGCTCGTCCTCCGCGTGCGTGACCGCCTCCTCGGCCAGGCCGAGGAAGTGGCGAGCGTGGAGGTATTCGGCTTCGGCGACGCCGCCGCGATCGACCAACTTTTCGCGTGCGTGCTCGGCGATCGTCTCGAGCATGCGGTAGCGGATGTCTCCGTCGAACGTGTCCGCCACGTGCACGAGACTCGCCTCGACGAGCGCATCGAGGTGAGCAGCAACCGCGGAGGCGCCGGCCACCGCCTCCGCAGCGTCACGCCGGAAGCCGCCTGCGTGGACGGACACACGGGCGTACAACGCTCGCTCGCGTTCATCGAGCAACTCGTAGCTCCACTCGATGGTGTCGCGGAGGGCCTGGTGACGATCTGGAAGGTCGCGTGCCCCCTCGGTCAAGAGGTTGAGGCGGTGTTCGAGGCGGTCGAGCATTTCCGCTGGCTGCAACGTCTTCGACCGTGCCGCCGCGAGGACGATCGCCAGCGGCATCCCTTCGAGACGTCGACAGATCGCCGCCACCGCACTGGCGTTCTCCTCGGTGAGCTCGAAGTCGCGGGACGAGGCCCGGGATCTGTCGACGAAGAGTCGGACCGAGTCGGTTCGCTCGATGGTCTTGAGATCGACGTCGCGATGGGGGTCGACCAGACCGAGCGGATCGACTCGGTACTCGGATTCCTCCAGGATCCTCAGCGGAATTCGGCTCGTCGCCACGACCCGCACGCTCGGCGCGTGCACCAGGAGCTGTGCCACGTCGACCGCGACATCGATCACCTGCTCGAGGTTGTCGAGCACGAGCAGCAACCGATGATCCCCGAGGCGCTTTCCGAGCGCTGCAGCGCCACCGGCGAGATCGTCGCCCGAACCGACCGTCGAAGCGATCGTCGCGATGGCGACTTCCGGGTCGGTGACCGCTGCGAGATCGACGAAGTACACACCGTGTTGGAAGTGGTGTTGCACGCGTTCGGCCACCCGAAGCGCAAGACGGGTCTTGCCGATTCCCCCCGGCCCGAGCAGCGTGGTGACCCGGCTGGCGCCAGCGGTCACGGCGTCGGCGACTTCGTCGACATCTCCCGCACGTCCGATGAAGGGCACCGCTGCGGACGGCAGGTTGCCCGGCGGCGAGCGATCGCTTTGCAGCGGAGCGAAGTCGCTCGGAAGTGACCAAGGTGGCGATGGCGCCACCACTTGGAACACCTCCTCTGGCTCGACGAGGTCCTTCAGCCAGATCCGACCCATCGCCCGGAGCCCGACCGAGCTGGGAAGCGCATCGACCACTCGGTCCCGCGTTGCCCGAGACAACAACACCTGACCACCGTGCCCGGTCGACAGGAGCCGGGCCTGCCGCGAGAGCGTGTGCTGCGCGAAGTAGCCGTCGGGTTGCATCTCTGCATGTCCGGTGTGCAAGGCCATCCGAACGCGTAACGACCCCACCGAGGCTGCCCACGGTTCACGATGCAGCTCCCGCTGCGCCCACACTGCAGCGGCGAGTGCAGATGGAGCCGCAGCGAAGGCGATCACGAAGCTGTCGCCGGCGGTCTCGAACACGACGCCGTCGTGGCGTTCGGTTGCCGCTCGCATGATCTCGTTGTGTCGAGAGAGCGCATCTCTCATCGCGTCGGGCGAATCCTCCCACCGGACGGTAGAGCCCTCGATGTCGGTGAACAGGAACGTGACCACCCCGGTCGGGAGCTTCATGTGGGGGCCGACCTCACAGCGCGAAGCGTCCCTTCAACCAGTCGGAGTACAGCGGATCGACGACGGAAGCGACCGCCCCGTCGACCAGCACCTGGCCGTGGTCGACGAGAGCCCGACGAGCCGCATCGGCCGACGAGGACGACAGTGCGAGTGCTTCAGCCGCTCTCCCGTGGAGCGGTTCACCCGCTGCCACGAGGCGAAGAACCGCCTGGTGTGCGGTCGGCGTCGTGGCGAAGCGCACCTCGAAACCCGATGCGGCCGCTGTCCTCACAGCATCGAGTGCGCGCTCCCAGAGCTGGGCTCCGTCAACGTCGTCGTCAGCGCTTCGTGCGGCGCGCCACGCAGCATCGGCGAGCTGCATGGTTCGCTGCGGATGACCACCGGCGAACGCTGCGATCCGGTCGGCGAGCGCCGACGGTGCCGAGCCGTCGAAGCCGGACTCGACGACCTCTCGAATCGTCGCGGGATCCAGACCCGGCAGTTCGATGATGTCGGCCTGCGCGAAGAACGGTTGCTCCACGTCACTGAACAGAAGCCTCATCGTCGAGGGTTCCGAGCCTGCGAACACGAGACCGATCTGCTGATAGTGATGCTGGAACTTCGTGCGGAGCAACCCTGCGGCACCGTCGACGCGATCGATCGACGAGAACTCGTCGAAGACGACGACCACGGGGGCACGCGATGCGTACGTGACGATGACGTCGAGCAAGCTGTCGACCGTCAGGTCGGGGTCGAGACGACGTCGTCCGGTGATCGCGGCTTTCACCACGCCCAGATTCAGTTCGAACGTTGCTGCGATGTTCGACAACGTCGAACGCGACTCGCCGGTGACCGCATTCAGGCCGGCGTCGATCCGCGCTGCGAGATCCGCCCACGACCGAATCTCGTACAGATCGACCTGGATCACCGTGACCGAGTCCGCAAGATCGCTCGCGACCCGACGCAGCACGCTGGTCTTGCCGAAGCGCCGCGGTGCGATCAGCGCTGTGGGCCGGCGGCTGGTGATCTGTTCGACCAACTCCGCCACCACGGCTCCGCGACCGACGACCTGCTCGGGATCGAGCGGTCCGTGAAACGGAAAGGGTGAGACCTCCACGTGCAAAAACTACCAGTTGCTGGAGGACGAACCCTCCAGAAATTGGTAGGTCGCGTGAGAGTGTGTCAGGCGAGGAGGTCGACGAATGCTTCGAGCTGGCGAAGGTTGCGACACTCGTACACACCGTCGGTGTAGTTGCCGTACTCCCCGACGATCGAGTCACCGGTGTTCCAGTAGCTCCGCGGCTCCGGGTTCAGCCAATACACGTGACGCGCCTTGGCCTGGATCTCTTTGACCACCCACGCCTGGCTGGCGTGGTAGTTGTTCGGGGCGTCACCGAGGAACAGCACGGTCGACTTCGGACCAACGTCTTTGCCGTGCTCGTTCCACCACACCTCGAAAGCGTGGCCGTAGTCAGAGTGCCCGTCGACCCACACGACGTCAGCCTCGGTGTTGACCCGATGAATCGCTTCCTGGATGTCCTCGGTGGCCTTGAAGAAGTCGGTGACCTCGTCGATGCCATCGATGAAAACGAACGAACGGACCTTCGAGAACTGGTTCTGGATGGCGTAGACCAGCATCAACGTGAACCGGGCGAAGGCCGCAACGGAACCGGAGATGTCAGCGATGACGATGAGTTCGGGCTTCGCGATCCGCGGTGCCTTGAACTTCGGTTCGGCCGGCACGCCGCCGTAGCTGAGCGAGTGTCGAACGGTGGAACGGAAGTCGAGAGGGCCCTTGCGCTTGTGCTTGCGCTTCCGGGCGAGGCGGGCTGCGAGCTTGCGCGTGAGCGGCCCGAGCGCCTTCTTCAACGACTGCATCTCGTCGCGCGACGCGTGCATGAACTCGACGTCTTCGGGCAACGGTTTGCGGAGCGTCTTGGCCATCGCCTCGGCACCACGGTCGGCGACGAGCCGACGGCGGATCTCCGACTCGATCTCACCCTTGAACTTCTCGATGCGGTCCTCGTACTCCTCCTTCTCGAGGCGCTCTTCGAGCGGAGTGAGGCCCTCGGGAGCATCCTGACGTGACGCCTCCATCATCTTCTCGAGCATGTTGTCGAGATCGAGGTTCCGCAGCGTGCGGTACAGGTAGTACGTGCCACCGACCGGACGACCGGGCTCCATCCCCGCAAAGCGCTGGACGGATTGCTTGGCCATCGCCCGCATCATCCCCTGGTCGCCGTTCATCAGCGCCTGCATGAGCATCTGAGCGATCTCTTCGGGCGTCATGCCGTCCATGCCGCCTTGGCCCTTGCCCTCACCCTGCTGTTGGGCTTCCTGCATTTCTCGCCACAGGTCATCGATGTCGGAGTCGCCATCACCTTCGGCGATCTTGTACTCCGGCCCCCGCAGGCTGAAGTAGACCTCGAACACGGTCTCGAAGCTGCGCCAATGGGCGTGGTTCTTGATGACCGTCGCGCCGGGCGCGTACTTGAGCGCGTCGCGGTCCTCGATCGGGATGTGCTGGACAGCCGCGATCGCGTCGAGGTTCTCGGTGAGCGACACCGGGAGTCCGGCATTGCGCAGCTCGACGACGAAGCCGTTCAGCAGGTCAAGCATCGAACCGTTGCTGGTTGCGGGTTGTGCGGTGTCGGTCATGTGTGCTCCTCGCCCTGGTGCGTCTGCGGCGTCAACGAGTGCCGCTGGCACCCGATCATGCGCTCAGTCGTCGACGGTGAGTTCCTTGGCGGCCTTGGCGATGTCGGTCTGGTACTTGAGCAGGATGCTCAACGTCTCCTTCGCGGTCTGCTCGTCGATGGTCTCGATGTTGAGCAGCATCAGCGTGCGAGCCCAGTCGAGCGTCTCGGAAACAGACGGCGACTTCTTCAGGTCGAGCTGACGAATCGAGCGAACGATCCGCGCGATCTGGTCAGCCAGGTTCTCGGTGATCCCCGGCGTCTTCGCGAGCACGATCTCGCGCTCTCGATCGAGCTGCGGGTAGTCGACGTGGAGGTACAAGCAGCGACGCTTCAGCGCTTCGGAGAGTTCACGGGTGTTGTTCGAGGTGAGGAACACCAACGGAATCTGCTTGGCCGTGATCGTGCCCAGCTCGGGAATCGACACCTGGTAGTCCGACAGGATCTCGAGGAGCAACGCCTCGGTCTCGACTTCGACACGGTCGACCTCGTCGATCAGCAACACGACCGGCTCGTCAGCGGTGATCGCTTCGAGCAGCGGACGGGTGAGCAGGAACTCGTCGGAGAAGATGTCGTCCTGGATCTCGGTCCAGTCCTCGTTCTCTTCGCCACGCTCGGTCTGGATGCGCAGCAGCTGCTTCTTGTAGTTCCACTCGTAGAGCGCCTTGGACTCATCGAGGCCCTCGTAGCACTGGAGTCGGATGAGCTTGGCGCCGGTGATCTCGGCCACCGATTTCGCCAGCTGCGTCTTGCCGGTTCCAGCAGGCCCCTCCACCAGGATCGGCTTCTGCAACCGGTCGGCGAGGAAAGCGATCCCGGCGATGCCGTCATCGGCGAGGTAGTGGACATCTTGCAGCGCCTGGCGAACCTGCTGCACGCTCTCGAAGCGAGGTTCGGCGTCTGCGGGCGCGGCGGCATCGGAAGTCGTCGTCATAGTGGGTGCGAACCTACCGGCCGGTAGGCGCGCCTCAGGAATCGGAAAGCGCTGTCGTGACCTAACGTGCGTCACATGACACAGAACCTGCAGAACTTCGTCAAGGGCGCATCGATGCTGCGCAGCGTCGCAAACCGAGTCCCAGCCGACGCCTGGGACAACGCTTCGTGCTGCGCCGACTGGTCCGCTCGCCAGGTTGCCGGACACATCGTCTGGGGACTCGAGACCGTCGGCAACCTCGCAGAGGGCGGCGGCATGGCCTCCGAGATGCCCGAGGCCGAACGCGCGGGCGACGACCCCGCCGCGTCCGTGCGTGCCGCCGTCGATGGCGCGATCGCAAAACTCGATCAGCCCGGAGCGCTGCAGCGAATGGCGCCGCCCGCGTTCGGCGGCATGTCGCTCGATCAGTTCCTGGCGATCATGAGCGTCGACTCGATGACACATGCGTGGGACATCGCCGACGCCACCGGCATCGAGCACGGGATCGACGACGCAAGTGCCGAGGTGGCCCACCAGACGCTCGCACCGATGGCACCGATGCTGCGTGGTCCGGGCCGCTTCGGTGACGAGGTCCCCACCGACTCAGACAGTGCCGTCGATCGCTTGATTGCGTTCACCGGGCGCACGTCGGTGCGCGCCTGACACAGGCCGCTCGCCTCGAACACGGGGGCGTCCGGCCCTCCCCATCGAGCTGACCTACGATCACGCTCATGGGGCGGGCCTTCGATGATGCGACGACCAGATTCATCGACGAGACGGCCGGGATCGTCGGGGCCCTGTCGGGCGACGACGACCACATCGGTGACTGCGCGATCGAGGCATCCAACCTCGTCGCGGCGCTCATCGACGCTGATGGACGCCACACCGAGGCCGAGCTCGACGGTTGGATCGGGTCGATCGGAACACGGCTGTCGCCGCCCATCATCGTCACGCCCCGCACGCTGCGAGGTGATGACACGTTCGGTGGCCGACGCGAGTGGCTCGATCAGCCGAGCACGATGTTCGACCTGCTCGTCAAGGCCGATGCGCGAGACGGCAGACGGCGAGCGAACAAGTACTACGAACTGGCGCTGGCTGTCACGCATGCGACCGCCGCACTCGATCTCGTACCATCGCCCGCCGAGATCGACGCGATCGATCGCTTCCGGTCGATGCTGCTCGCGACCATGGATGAGCACGGTGTTCCACGGCCTGGCCGACCCGATGCGCCGCCGAGCAAGGCAGCGACGGCTGGAGAGACCGTTCCCACGTCGACCCCCGACGTCGACCTTCCTCCCGAGCGCCCGATCGACGAGTTGCTCGCCGAACTCGATGCGCTGATCGGGCTCGACCATGTCAAGGCAGAGGTCCGACGCCTCACCTCGCTGCTGCGCATCCAAGAGCTCCGAGCAGCGAACGACCTTCCGACGATCGAGACCTCGAAACACCTGGTTTTCAGCGGAAACCCCGGCACCGGGAAGACGACGGTCGCGCGTCTGCTCTCGCAGATCTTCCGAACGCTGGGTGTCGTGTCGAAGGGGCACCTCGTCGAGACCGACCGCTCTGGATTGGTCGCCGGATTCGTCGGCCAGACCGCCACCCAGACCCGTACGGTGATGACCGCGGCACTGGGCGGGACCCTCCTGATCGACGAGGCGTACGCGCTCGCCCGCGGCGGCGAGAACGATTTCGGACTCGAAGCGGTCGACACGATCGTGAAGTTCATGGAAGACCACCGTGACGACTTGTCGGTGGTGGCCGCCGGCTATCCCACCGAGATGGGCGAGCTCATCGACTCGAACCCCGGGTTGAAGAGTCGATTCACCCGCACGATCCACTTCCCCGATTACGAGACCGACGAACTCGTCGGAATCTTCGAACTGATCGCAGGTGGCAAGGAGTACCACCTCGACGACGGCGGGCGGGCGGCGCTGGCCGAGGTGACCGACGCCGAACCACGCGACCGAGGCTTCGGCAACGGTCGATTCGTGCGCAACGTTTTCGAGGCCGCCGTGGGCCGACACGCGCTACGACTCGCCGACACCGAAGACTCCGACCTCGACGTCGCCGACCTCACCACGCTCACCAGCGACGACATCGGCCCCGTCGACTGAACACCACGTTCGGCCCCCGGGCGCCGCTTGTCCCGGATCGGGCAGGTCGCCGGGAGTAGGTTGACCGCACCATGGGTTGGGTCCTCCTGGCGGTCGTCGTCGCCGTGACGCTCGCTCTCTGGTCTGCGGCGCGCCAGGTGTCGTCGAAGCAGGTTTCCGATCGCGAAGCGCTCGATCAGTCCGTCGACGAGACGAGCCCACCGTGAGCGGCCTCCTCAGGAGCAACCTCGTGGTGGCGGCCGGGACGGCGGTGTCACGCGTGACGGGGCTGGCTCGCTTCGCCGTGCTCGCCGCCGTGCTCGGCGGCACGGCAGTCAGCGATGCGTACATCATCGCCAACGAGACGCCGAACATCGTCTACGAACTCCTCGTCGGCGGTGTGCTCTCAGCGACACTCGTGCCGCTGTTCACCAAGTTCGACACCGATGACGATGACGAGTCACGCAACGTCGTGATCACGATGGCGCTTGCGCTGATCGCTGCCATCACCGTCCTGGCCGTCATCGCTGCGCCGGTGATCTTCGGTCTGTTCACGAGACAGGTGGCCGACGACGTCGACGCCGAGCTGTTCCGTTCGGTGGGTACCACGCTCTCGCGGATCTTCCTCGTGCAGATCCTGTTCTACGGGCTCACCGGGCTTGCGAACGCCTTCCTGAACTCCCGAAAGCGGTTTTTCGCCGCTGCGTGGAGCCCGGTCCTGCCGAACCTCATCATCATCGCGACACTGCTGTCGATCCCCGACCCCGGTGATGTCGACTTCCTCCTCACCGACGTCCTCGACGACACACGCCTACGCCTCACGCTCGGCCTCGGCGCCACGCTGGGGATCGGCGCCATGGCGTTCACGCTCGTCCCGGCGGCAATCAACGCCGGGCTGCGGCCGAAACTCGTCTGGCAGCCCGGACATCCGGCGGTGAAGAAGCTGCTCTCGTTGTCGTTCTGGACGCTGGGCTTCGTTGGAGCGAACATCGTCGCCCTCGTCGTCATCCGCAACCTCACCGATCCCGGTTCGTCGGGGTCGACCGCCTACTTCGCAGCCTTCACGTTCTTCATGCTCCCGCATGGTCTGCTCGGAGTGTCGATCGCCACGACATTCCAACCGGAGATGGCTCGAGCGGTCGCGGAGCGGAGCAAGGAACGATTCCTGGACGCTGCCTCACTCGGGATCCGCATGACCGCCCTGCTCACCATTCCGGCCGGTGTCGGCCTGTTCGTACTTCGCCGCCCGATCATCGCAGCCACCCTCCAGTACCGGAACTACACCGAGGAAGACGTGTTGCTCGCCGAGCGAGCCCTCGCAGGCCTCGCTCTCGGCCTCGGTGCGTTCTCGATCTACCTGTTCGTGTTGCGGACCTTCTATGCCCACCAGGACACGAAGACGGCGTTCAAGGTGAACGTCGTCGAGAACGCCATCAACATCGTCGTGGGAATCGCACTGGTCGGCACGTACGGCGTGCTCGGCCTCGGCGCGTCGTTCGCCATCGCCTATGTCGTCTCCGCCGTGTGGGTCATGCAGATCCTCAGCTACAAGGTTCCCGGCTTCCCACTACGCGACATCTTCGCCAGCCTGTTTCGCATCGTCGTCGCCGCCGCGCTGATGGGCGAGTCCGTGTGGTTCATCACGCGCAACGTCGGCGCCAACGAGGGCGCGGGTGCCTTCGGCCGAATCGTCGTCGGCACCGTCGTCGGCGTTGCGGTGTATGCCGCGCTGCTCACCACGATGCAGGCGCCCGAACTCGACGCACTCCGTCGGCGACTCCCCGGACGAGCCCGCACCCCTGCCGAGTAGGCTGCTCGCCATGTTCAAGTACCTGAGAAGGCAGTGGAAGTACTTCGTCGCGAAGATCAGCGGCCGGGCCGAGGCCAATGCCGACCCGAAGGTGCAGCTGGAACAAGCGATCGGCGAGGCGCACAGCCAACACAAGCGGCTCAAGGAGCAGGCTGCGAACGTCATCGCCAACCAGAAGCAGGCGGAGATCCGCCTCAACAAGAAGATGGACGAGCTCGACAAGCTCAACGCGAACGCCCGCCAGGCACTGATCATGGCGAGCGACGCCGAGCAGGCCGGCAACACCGACAAGGCCAACGAGTACACGAATGCCGCCGGAACGATCGCTGACAAGCTGATCTCGGTCGAAGGCGATGTCGAGAGCCTCAAGGGCATGGTGCTGGAGTCCACGCAGGCAGCCGACCAGGCCAAGGCCGCCGTGAAGCAGAACTCTCGTCTCCTGCAGGAGAAGATCGTCGAGAAGTCGAAGCTGATGAGCCAGCTCGATCAGGCGCAGATGCAAGAAGAGATGAACTCGGCCATGAGCCAGCTCACCGAGACCGTGGGCGACGACGTCCCGACGTTCAACGAGGTCCAGGAGAAGATCGAGGCCCGCTACGCGAAGGCAAAGGCGTCGGCCGAGCTGCAAGAAGTCAGCGTCGAGAGCCGCGTGCTCGAGATCGAGCAGGCCACTGCGAACGTGGCCGCACAGGGCCGCCTCTCGGAACTGCGCGCCGAGCTCGGGCTCGATTCGGGCCCTCAGGCCGAACAGGTCGAGTCGGGCGAGGCGCAGCCGGGCACCGCCTGAACGACGCCAGCCACACTTGACAGCCGATGACCGCCCGGGCACATGCCCGGGCGGTGTCGCGTCAGGCGATCACCACGAGATCATCGCGGTGGATCACTTCGGTGATCGCTGCGGCGAGCTCTCCCGTGCGCCTTCCTTTCACCTCTCGGACGACTCGGGCCGCGAGCGAGACCCGCCCGCGTGCGAACACGTCGCCGTCGGGTCCGACCACATCGACCACCGTCCCGGCCTCGAAGTCGCCGTCCACCTCGACCACCCCTGCCGGCAGCAGGCTGTTCGGGCGCTCGATGAGCGCTCGGCGCGCGCCGGCATCGACCACGACCGCACCGGCGACTTCCGCGGCGAAGGCGATCCACAGCTTGCGCGCCGACAACGTTCGCTCGTGGGCCTCGAACGTGGTCCCGACCAGCTCGTTCGATGCCGAGCCGGCCAGCACCCCGGGCCGCGCGGCTCGAGCGATCACGCTGCGGATGCCTGACCACGACGCCATTCGCGCAGCCGTGAGCTTGCTGGCCATCCCGCCACTCCCGCGTCCGCTTCCGCCTGCGTCGGCGGTCACCGACAGCAGCGGATCGTCTGAGTGCACGAACGGGATGAGCGTCGCGGACGAGTCGCGTCGAGGATCAGCGGTGAACACACCATCCATGTCGGTCAGCAGGACCAGCACGTCGGCACCGACGCTGTTGGCCACGAGCGCCGCGATTCGATCGTTGTCGCCGTAGCGGAGCTCGTCGTTCGCGATCGCGTCGTTCTCGTTGACCACCGGGACGGCCCCGAGTTCGAGGAGCCGGTGCATGGTCGCTCGAAGGTGCAGATATTGGCTGCGTTCGACGAAGTCGAACGGGTCGACGAGCAGTTGCGCTCCGACCAACCCATGGCGCGCCAATTCGACGTCATACGCCTCCATCAGCCGACTCTGGCCGACTGCTGAGACGGCCTGCAACGTCCGCATGTCTGCCGGGCGCTGATCCATTCCGATCGCCGCGACGCCGGCAGCGACGGCACCCGACGAGACCACGAGGACCTCATCGCCCGCGGAGCGCAGCGATGCGACCTCGTCGACGAGCCGTTCGATCGCGCGCCGGTCGATCAGTCCGGCATCGGTGGTGATCGAGGCGGTGCCGATCTTGGCAACGATCCTCACGGCATGTTCCTCATCGCCGACATTCTGGCGGTTTGCAACCCTCGAGCATGCGATCGATTCCGAAGCGCGAGCGGGGAGCCGCTGGGAGCGATCCGGTCCCGCGTCGTGAAGTCGTCAACCCGCCGCGAGCTGTGGCAGACCCATCGGGTTCGGGAATGGCAGGATTCCCGACCTCGCGACCTCGAGCGCCGCGGGCGTGAGGGCGTCGATCGCGGCCAGGAGGCCCGGTTCGCCGATCGAGCGCAGGAACGGCTCGGCCGCGATGCGATCGGTGATGCTCTCGACGTCAGCGCGCACGGCATGGCCGACCTCCGTGAGGACCCCGGCGAGCAGGAGACCGCGATCAGAAAGCCGCTCTCGGGCGGCCTCCTGTTGGTCGCTGGTCCAGCCGCGATGTTCGAGGAACACGTGCGGATCGATGCCCTGATCGGCCGCCAGCAGCAGGTGCGCCTCGCATCCGTCGACACCGGCTGCCGCGAGTGCCGCAACATGTCCATCACCGCGATGCTCTCTCAGCGTCGTGCACTGCTGCCACAGGCATCCGACGGGGTCGTCAAGAAGCTCGACACTTCGGTTTGCGGCGAACATCGGTCGACCGAGGGGCGATGCCTCGGCAATCGCCGCTGAGAGCGCATCCGACGCCTCAGCGGCCGACCGAACGACACTCGTCGAGCATCGGCGAAGTGCGCCGGCTGCCGACTCTGCACGAATTCGTCGAAGCTGCTCAGGCCGCGCATACGTCCATGCATCCGGCACAGCCCGCGCCACCATCGGCCCGGCGAAGTTGGCGAACGCCGCCTCGACCGGCTCAGGACCCACGGCGCCCAGTGGACACGCACGAAAACCGAAGTACCCCATCCAGAATCCGCGGAGCCCGGCGGCGCGGGCCGCGCCGATCGATTCGGGGGCGAAGTAGGTGACCGCGTGGATCGTCTCGATCCGCTGCCACAGCAGGCGCGCGGGCCACACGGGCATCGCCGCTCAGACGTCCGGGACGTAGTCGAAGCTGAAGTCGCCGATCCAGATCACGGCACCTTCGACAGCGCCTGCACGCGACAGCATTTTCGGGACGCCGAGACGTTCGAGTCGGTAGTCGATGTACGCGAGCGCTTCGGGTGTGGTCACGTCGTTCAACGCCACGACACGCTCGACATCTCGGCCGACGAGGCGAAACTCGTTGTCGTCGAGCCGTTCGACGATGGCACCGCTCGCTTCGGGCCGAATCACGATCAGTCCGTCGTCGTAGATGATCTCTTGTCGAGCATCGTGGACGGCGGCCGCCATGCGTCCGACGAGGTCGCGCACGCCGTCACCGGTGATCGCCGACACGACGTCGCCCTCGAATTCCATGACCTCGAGGTCCCCGTCCTGCACCATGTCCGCCTTGGTGCCCACGACGATCCTCGGCCGTTCGAGGAGGTCGGGCTGGTACTCCCCCAGCTCGCGCAGCAGGATCTTCTCCTGCTCGTTCGGCCACACGTTGTCGGTTGGCGAGAGGTCGAGCATCAGACACAGCACACGGGCTCGCTCGACGTGCCGGAGGAACTGGTGACCCAGACCCCGACCCTCGCTCGCACCCTCGATGAGCCCTGGGATGTCGGCAACGACGAACTCGGTCTCGTCGTCGACACTCACCACGCCGAGATTCGGCTCGAGTGTCGTGAACGGATAGTTGGCGATCTTCGGCTTGGCCTTCGAGATCACGCTGATCAGCGTGGACTTGCCGACGTTCGGGAAGCCGACGAGCGCCACATCAGCCATCAAACGGAGTTCGAGCTTGAGCCATCGCTCCTCGCCATGCTCGCCCTGTTCGGCGAAGCTCGGCGCACGCCGCTTGTTCGACAGGAACTTGGCGTTGCCGCGCCCGCCCCGTCCGCCGCCGGCCGCGAGCCAGCGGTCGCCTTGGTTGTTCAGCTCGGCGAACACTTCACCCGTGTACAGGTCGCTCGCCTTCGTGCCAATCGGCACCTTGATCTCGAGTGACTCGCCTCGACGACCGTGCTGATCCTTGCCCTTGCCGTGGACGCCTCGTTCGGCCTTGCGGTGCGGGTGGTCGCGGAACGCCAGCAGCGATGCCACGTTGTGGTCGGCGATGAGCCAGATGTCGCCGCCGTCGCCGCCATCACCGCCGTTCGGCCCACCCATCGAGACAGGGCCTTCGCGACGGAAGCTGATGCAACCCGCGCCACCGTCGCCACCTTTGACGTTGAGTTGGCACTCGTCGACGAACTGGGACATGGCTGACAAGCGTATCGAGCGCCCGATTGGCTCCGTCTGCGGCGCTCGACGGCCTCGTAGCCTGGGGGTGTGGACGACCTGCCGTTTCTCGATGATTCCGCGGAGCGCGCCGAGCGGTGGGCGTCGACGATGGCGGGCCACGGCGACGACGAGATCGTGGTGGCCCATGCCGACTCGTTCGCCGTCGTCGGCGATGCCCAGATCATGACCCGTGAAGCACGGGAGGAACGCGATCGCCTCGTGCTCGCCGAGCGGGCCACGTTGGCTGTGGGCGCCGGGCATCGAGCGCACGAAGAAGAACCCGACCCCTATCGCACGTGCTTCGAACGTGATCGCGACCGGATCCTGCACGACTCAGCATTCCGCCGCCTCGCTGGCAAGACCCAGGTGTTCGTGTTCCCGGGCGACCACCAGCGCAATCGGATGACACACGCCCTCGAAGTGGCGCAGGTGGCCCGCTCGGTCGCCCAGGCGCTCAGCCTCAACGTTCCACTCGTGGAAGCGATGGCGATCGGTCATGACTGCGGCCACGGACCGGGTGGTCATGCCAGCGAAGACGCGCTTTCGCCATTCCTCGAAGAGGGCTTCGACCATGCGCCCTGGGGTGCGAACGTGACGCTGCGGCCACTCAACCTCTGCGCCGAAACCCTCGACGGCATCCGCAATCACTCGTGGAGCCTGCCAGCTCCGCAGACACCCGAGGGCGAAGTGGTGTCGTGGGCCGACCGCATCGCCTACGTGTGCCACGACTTCGAAGATGCCGTGGCGTCGGGCATCATCAGCGCCGACATGCTGCCACCGATCGTCGCCGACAGATGCGGCCACGATCGTTCCAGCCAACTCGGTGCGTTCGTGCGCGCGATGGTCACCGCGACGCAACGCACGGGCCGGATCGGGATGATTCCGGAAGTGGCCGAGGCCCTCTCGGCATTCCGCAGCTTCAACTACGAGAACATCTACCTGCGACCGGCCAGCACCAAGCAAGCCGACGCCGTGATCTCGCTGCTGCGCGCACTCGTCGAGCACTACGCCGATCGGCCCCACGTGATCCCCGAGGCGACGGCGCGTGCGGTGTTGGGCGACGGCATCGATCCGGCCCACGTCGAGGCCGGATCGACCGCGGCAGTCCGGTCTGCCGTGGCGTACGTGGCCGGCATGACCGATCGGTTCGCCTGCGAGCGCGGCCTCGTCGAGCTCGACTGGGACCCGGGAAAGCTCCCGACCGCCGTCGCCTGAACGAGTCTGTCGACCGCGCAGCGGCGGTTTCCAGTGTCGGCCGCGATCGCAGTGTCCCAAGCTCGTTCGGGCAGACCTCCGGGCAAACGTCCCGCAATCGATTGTGCTGCCATCGACGACCGATCAGAGTCGGCAAGGGCATCCGACGACATGAGAGCGAGTTGGCCCGCGCGGCCCGAATCCAGAACCATGAAGATCCGCAGAAGTGCTCGCCGACGATTCGATTCATCCGAAGTCGACGAGCATCGATCCGGTGCGCGATCGCTCGATGCTCGAGGACCCGCACTCGACACCACGAACTCGAGATTGACGTCGATGATGACGCTCCAACGGCTGATCGGAAATGGAGCAAGCAGTCGTCTCGTCCGACGCGACGTTGCTGAGCCAGCTCCTCAGGCCGATCTCGAGCCAGCCGAGACGATGAGCACGACCGCACGAGGTTCCCGACCCGTGCCGGCGGAACACAGCGTGCAACGTCAGGACGGCATCCGCCATCGCGGAAAGAAGCAACAGACCAAGACCGTGAGCTTCACCGTCGGCAGTCGGCCGGCGTTCTTTCAGCAGTCGCCGGCGACACATGCTGTGTACCGCATGGACGGCGTCATCTTCGGGCTGGCCGGAGACTTCGGGGGTGTCGGAATGGGCCCCGACACGGACGGCGGCAACAGCAACTATGCCTGGGCGGGTCCGAGCGTGGAGATCACTCAGAACGAGGCGAGCACCTTCCACGCCATCGCACAGAACGTCGCGAGCCACATGAAGTACGACCTACTGACCAGGAACTGCTTCTCGCCGGTCGTGACGGCGCTCGCCGACCTGACGAATAGGCACTGGGACTCCGAAGCCGAACGGGGTGACGACATCCATGACAGCTTGCGAGCGATGCGAGATGTGCTGGCACGTCAGAACTTAGGTGCGGGTCAGCAAGGTGTGGAGCAGGACGCGAAGAAGAACCAGTGACGGCGAAACGATCGGCCACCGCAGGGGTGGGGCAGCCAGAGTCTGACGACCGCACAGCATCACAGCAACGTGATCAGTCCACCTCGTCGAACGGTGTTGCGTACTTGAACGCCCCTCTCGCTTCAGCGGTCCACGCACTGAGCGGCAACGCCTGGAAGTGAACGCCCCACGCAACGTCGGGCGCCTCGACACCGAGTTCACTCGACGCGACGAACCCGAATCGGGAGTAGTAGTCCGGGTCGCCGAGCAGCGCGATCAGGGGTTCCCCAGACGCATCCGCGGCGCCGATCGACACATGCACGAGCGCCGAGCCGACGCCGACACGCTGCACCTCGGGAGCGACACCGATCGGACCGAGGCCCACACAGCACAGGTCGTCGACGTGCGCCCGCGTGCTCACCACGTGTCCGACCACTCGCCCGTCGATCTCGGCGACCCACGACAGATGCGCCAGCCATCCGTCGTCCTCGCGCAGTGCATCGAGCAAGCCGACCTCGACGGGGACGCCGCCACCTCGATCGAACGCTGCTGCGTGAATACCCCGAACGGCGTCGTGGTCACCGTGCCGTTCGCGCCTGATGATCATCCGACCGACTCTACGAACCGCAGAGGGCGCCGGCGCCAGAGGTTCACATGGAGCGCAGGCCGAGTCCCATGATGAAGAGTCCGCCGCAGCCGTACAGCAGGTGGAGCTTGTCGGCGATGAAAGGACTCCCGCGGTAGCTGTAGAGGATCGCCACGGCGAAGATCGTCGAGAAGCCGTAGAGCGCGTGGAACGAGTCGAGTTCGACGCCGTCACGGCTGACCATGAGCGCGCCGATCGACGCGACCACGAGCGTCGAGACCTGGGCGACGCCGGTCGCCCACCACAGCACCCGGTGCCGAATCGAGACGAGATACTGCGCGGTGAGCGCCCACGCACCGACGATCGCGTTCGACAGCACGAGGAACCAGGCGCTGGCCTCGTGGAGGTCGTTCAGCGTCACTCAGCCCTCACAGGGGATGCCGCCGATGATCAACTCGACCACATCGACGTCGGCGAGACCGCTCATTCGACCGGTCAGGTTGTCGTTGACGAAGAAGTTCGGCGCGATGAAGTCGTCGCCGTCGCGCAGCTGCGCGGTCGGGTACGCCTCGAGGAGTTCACCGACGCTCGATCCGACCGTGACACCCTCAGCAGTGGCCAGATCAGCAGGTGTCACGACACCGTTCGAGCCTTCCGCGCCATAGAAGTACGCATAGAAGTGCTGGCGTCCCTCGGTGATCGACGACGAGTCCCCGAACTCCAGCTGGAGAGCACCCCAGCTGACCTGGCGGAGCTCGGTGCCGCCGCAGGCGCCGATGGTGAACGGATCGACCCAGCCCGAGTCGCGTGTCGGCTCACCGAGGAACGAGCTGACGAAGCTGATGGTGCCGACAGCGTCTGCACCGAACGATGTGACACCGAGGCCGTCGACCTCGAGGGTGAACGGGAGATCGCCTCCCGATGGAGGTGACGCGATGGTGGTGGACACGGCAGGGTCGGTTCCGGCAGGCGGCGCGGAATCGGTGGAAGGTGGCGCTGGCTCGGTGATCGGTGGTACCGGTTCGGTGACGGGAACGTCGGTGGCTGCAGGCTCGGTCACGAGTGGCTCGTCGTCGGCTGGAGCGGTTGGATCGATCGCTTCGAACAGACCATCGTCGGCCGGAGCCGTCGTGGGCGGTGTCGTGGTGACTGCGACGGTCGTGACGACGGCTTCATCGCTTCCCCCGCCGCACGCGGCGAGCACGACGGACACGAGGGTGGCGACAGCGATCGAGCGACGACGACTCATACGGTCAATTCTGCAGCACAACAACGGCAAAGGTGGGGACAGCAACGGCAGTTCGCCACTTAAGCGTCGTCGAAGATCCAGCCGGTACGAAACGGCGGTGTCCGGTCGTTCTCGATGAACCACTCGGTACCGAACGCCTGGACGAAGACCTCGTCGGGCATTTCCATGAAGAACGACGAATCGGTGACCTGGCTGCGGTGACACGCCAGCGCCGCGCGCTTGCGGTCGGCGAACTCCGATGCGTCGACGCACAGTGTCAGCTCGGACTCAGGCTCGCCGAACGGGTTGCCATCGTCGGCAGGGCCCGCAGGGTCGAAACCTTCGTCGTCCTCGCCATCCGGGCTGCCGACCTGCATCCCCGCCTCTTTCGCAGCGGTCAGCATCGCGACCATGCGGTCACGGTTCGCCGAGGCCTGCAGCGTGCGCATCGGGTGATCGACGAGTTCGGCGGCGCGGTTTCCGACCTCGTGCACCTTGATGTGGTCCGGATGGCCGTAGGTGCCATGCCAGTCGTAGGTGGTGAACACGTCGGCGTTCTCTTCGGCCAGGAGCGCGGCGACACGCGCTGCTGCGATGTCGACATCAGCCTGGTGGAACGAATCGGGATCGACGTTGCCCTCCCAGCCGGTCATTCCGGAGTCCTTGAAGCCGAGGAATTCGACCCGATGGATACCGAGCGCCTCGGCCGAGCGCATTGTCTCGGCGCGGCGGCGATCGACGAGTGTCTCGCCGTCGGCCAGGTCCTCGGGCACTTCTCCGTGGTCCCCGTCGGTCGCGACCAACAGCACCACTCGGTGCCCTTCCGCACTCGCTCGAGCGATCGTTCCGCCCGTCGAGATGCACTCGTCGTCGGGGTGGGCGTGCAGGCAGACCAGAGTTCCCATCTCGGCCGATTCTGTCAGCGGATCGCCGCCGCTCCCCCACGCGTTCGTCACGTTCGTGGCAACCGTGACGCGGCAGGCTCAGCTGTCGATCAGTGCTTGAACGTCCTCGATCAGCGAGCCGTACGCAGCGAGACGGAACGATCCGTCGTCATCGATGTATGCGTAGGTCCGCTGCTGTGTGACACCGAACCGATCCCACAACTCGGTGCTGGGGTCGTCGACGTGTTGGAGTTGGTCGACGCCGGTGTCCTCGACGAACTCGCGCATCCGGTCCGCGTCACTGAGCCCGGGTACTCCGAGGAAGACCACCTGATCACCGAATCGTTGCTGTGCCTCGACGACCGTCGGGGCTTCTCGACGTCAAAACGGTCACCACGGGGCCCAGAACCACATGATCACGTCCTGTCCCTCGAAGCTGGCGAGCTCCACGGCTTGGCCGTTCAGGTCGGTGAACTCGCCAGCGAACAACGCGGACGGTGACGCGGCGTCATCGGTCGCCGATTGGGCGCCCGTGGACGTCTCGCCACCCGACGCCCCGCCGCACGCAGCAGCGATGAACCCGAACGCGACGATCCCGAGCACTGCTCGGCTCCGGCGAGAAGCGGTTGCGATCACGGCCGAGAAGATAGAGAGCGGCGCCGTTCGATCGGTTGCACACGTCGAATCTTCCGTGCGTGTTCACATCCACGACCGAGTCCGACTCCTCGTCGTGCAATCGGACCCAAAACGGTGTCCGCCGGCGCCGGGAGCACCGTCACTCGGCGTGACGGACCGCTCCGGATTCCAGGAGCGAGGCGATGCGGTCAGCGCCGACACCCCAGTCCGCCAGGACATCGCGGGTGTGTTGGCCCGGCCATGCCGGCGGTGAGGCGATCTCGTTACCCGTTCTGCTGAAGCGAGGCGCGGGGGCGGGCTGCGTGACGCCATCGATCTCGACGAAGGTCTGGCGTTCGACGTTGTGCGGGTGCTCGGACGCTTCCGTCATCTTGAGCACCGGCGCGAAACACACATCGGTGTGCTCCATGATCTCGCACCACTCGTCGCGGGTCTTGTTGGCGAACAGTGCGGTGAGCCGTTCCTTGAGATGGTCCCAGCCGGCGGGATCCATCTGCGCGGCGAACTCCGGATCGTCGGTGAGACCGGTGAGGCGGAGCAGTTCGGCGTAGAACTGCGGCTCGATCGCACCGATCGACACGAACTCGCCATCGCTGCACTCGTAGACGTCGTAGAAGTGGGCCCCGGTGTCGAGCAGATTCGAACCACGGACGTTCTCGTCGAAAAGGCCCGTGTTCCGAAACGTCCAGAACATCGTCATCAGAATCGCCGATCCATCGACCATCGCCGTGTCGACGACCTGGCCGGCACCGCTCTTCGACGCCTCGAGCAACGCCGCGACGACTCCGAGCGCCAAGAACATGCCACCGCCGCCGAAATCGCCGACCATGTTCAACGGCGGCGTGGGCGGGCCGTCCTTGCGACCGAAGTGCGCGAGTGCGCCGGCCAACGCGATGTAGTTGATGTCGTGCCCAGCGGCCTGGCTGTACGGTCCGGTCTGACCCCAACCGGTCATTCGGCCGTACACGATCTTCGGGTTGCGTTCCATGCATTCGTCGGGCCCGATGCCGAGTCGCTCCATCACGCCGGGGCGAAACCCCTCGATCAGTGCGTCGGCACCCTCGACGAGGTCGAGCAGCGTCGACACACCATCGGGGTGCTTGAGATCCACCGCGATGTTCCGGCGCCCACGCAGGAGCAGATCGCCGTGTGCCTGGTCAGGCGCCGGCCCGCGGACCGCACCGGCCCGTTCGACGCGTATCACGTCTGCGCCCAGGTCGGCGAGCAGCATCGCTGCGAACGGCCCCGGCCCGATGCCGGCGATCTCGATGATTCGGTGTCCGGCGAGTGGTCCGGCCATGTGGGTCTCCTTGATGATCAGAACGAACGCACGACAGGGTGGTCCCTACCAGCGTCCTGCGGTCAGGCGGTCCGGATGTGTCCGCCGATGGCTTCGGCGAAAACCGGCCAGAGCGGGCGTGGCAGATCGTGGCCCATGTCGGCGAGCAACAGGTACTTCGAGCCGAGGATCGCAGACGCCGTGGCCTCACCGCCGGTCGGGACGATCAACGTGTCGTCGCGTCCGTGGATGACCAGCGTGGGCACGTCGAGCCCGCGAAGTGCCTCGGTTCGATCGCCGCTCGCATAGATCGCCGCCAGCTGTCGGGTCGAACCCTCCGGGTAGAAGCAGCGATCGAAGTCAGCAGCTGCACGGGCCCGGAGCGCATTGTGATCGACGTAGCGCTTCGATGCCCACACGTCATAGCGAGTCGACGCCTCGATGTAGGACTCGCGGTCCGTGGGAGGCGGCGCGAGCAAGGCGTCGCGGGCTTCGGGCGCGGCCTGGCCGACGCGCGGATCGCCGGTGGTGGACATGATCGAGGTGAGACTGGCGATGCGATCGGGGTGCTCGATCGCCATCGTCTGAACGATCATCCCACCCATCGAGACGCCAGCGATGTGCGCCCGAGCGATGCCCAGATGGTCCAGCAGCCCGATGCCGTCAGCGGCCATGTCCGACAGGAGGTACGGCACCTCCGGGACGGGCTCACCCGCCCGAATCGCGGCCATGACCTTGAGCGGGTTGATGATCCCGGTGAGCTTGGTCGAGAGCCCGACATCGCGGTTGTCGTACCGGACGACGTGGAGGCCCTGGGCGACGAAAGCCTCACACAGGTCGGCGTCCCAGCCCGTCGGCATCTGCGAGGTGTAGCCGCATACGAGGAGCAAGGTCGGGTCGGTCGGGTCACCGAACGTGTCGTATTCGATGGCGATACCTGTGGACACCTCAGCGTTCGGCATCGAGCGATCATGACAGGCGGCCGCTTTGGCGCCGAAGTCGCGAGGATCGACCGGTCGCCACGCGATCGGCGCGGAGTCCTGCGGGGTGGATTCGGGCGACCGCTACCGTGGGACCACGTGACCACGAGTGCCGACAGCTTCAGGATCCACGCCCCGGGCAGGGTGAACCTCATCGGCGAACACACGGACTACACGGGTGGACTCGCGTTTCCGATGGCGATCGATCGCGGAACCACGCTGACGGCGACTCCACTCCCTGGCGCGATCAACGTCACCTCGGCAGACGCTGATGGCGCCGTCGAACTCGCACTCCCCTTCACCGGCGACCCGAGCACGGTCACGCCTCAGTGGGGTTCGTTCATCGCCGCCATGGCGCGTCAGCTCGATGCGACCGACGGATTCCAAGGTCACCTCGTCAGTGACATCCCCGCCGGAGCCGGGCTGTCATCGAGCGCGGCGCTCGAGTGTGCGATCGGGCTCGCCCTCGGGTTCGAGGGCACCCCGAGAGATCTCGCTCAGATCGCTCGACGTGCCGAGCACTCGGCCACAGGTGTCCCGACCGGGATCATGGACCAATACTGCATCGCGGCGGCCACGAGCGGCCACGCCACCAAGATCGACTGCAGGTCCCTCGAGGTCGAGCAGGTGCCGGTTCCGTCGGATCTCCAGATCGTCGTGCGTTTCGTCGCCCATCGGACGCTGTTGGGTTCCGCGTACTCCGATCGTGTCGACGAGTGCGCCCGAGCCGAGGCGGAGATCGGACCGCTGCGCGACGCGACGCTCGATGACGTGGCCACTATCTCCGACGAGATGGCACGCCGACGGGCCCGCCACGTGGTGTCGGACAACCAACGGGTCGAGGACTTCGCGCTCGCGCTCCGCAATGCCGACTACACGTTGGCGGGGACCCTCGTGGCCGACTGCCACCGCAGTCTTTCGGAGGACTTCGAGGTGTCGACCGACCAGATGGACTCCGCCGTGGCCGAACTCAATGCGACCCGAGGCGTTTACGGCGCCCGCATGACCGGCGGCGGCTTCGGCGGCTGCCTCGTCGCACTGTGCGAACCCGACACTCAGATCGAAGGATGGACGGTCACAGCATCGTCGGGGGCGCGAGTGCTGCAGCCAGGCGAGTGAGCGCATCTGGCGTGCGCATGCCCCACCAGAAGAGGTCCTGACCGTCGACCTCGACGACGCTCGACGTCGGGCACGCCAGCTGGAGTTCACGCACGTGGTCCGACGAGAACTCGTAGGGCTCGCTGGGCACGGCGATGACGTCCGGGCGCACCGCGGCGATCTCGTCGAGTTCGACGGTGGGGTACGCCGAGTCGCCACCGACGTCGACGACGTCGAGTCCGATCCAGCTCAACACCGATGCGCCATAGGTGTCTGCCGAGATCGTCATCCACGGTCTCCGCCAGATCGGCACGAATGCGGAGCGTCGCCCCGCCGCCGAAGCACCGGGAGGTGTCAGCAGCGGAGCATCGACACGTGCTAACGCGGCGAGATCGTCGACGACAGTCAGCCCAGCTTCCACGTCGGTCACGTCGGAGACGAACACCTCGATGCCGGCGGCCATGAGCGCGTCGTGGTCTTCGACTCGGTTCTCTTCGCGATCGAGCACCACGAGATCAGGCATGAGCGCCACGATCGCATCGACGTCGGGATTCTTGGTACCGCCGACGTGGTTGAGCTCGGGCTGCTCACAGAAGCGCGTGCATGCGATGACATTCGCGCCGAGCGCGAGGAGTGTCTCGGTGCTCGACGGCACGAGGCTGACGATGCGCATTCGCCGGCCAGTCGCCGAGCAGCTTGGCCTTCTGCGCCGCGACCTCCTCGATCGTCAGCGTGCCGCGCTCGAGCATCCCCTCGAGCTTCTCGAGCTGGCTCGCGACATCGGTGCCTCGACGCTCCGGGATCGTGAAGCGCCGGCGGTCGTTCTCTTCCTTCTGCACGTGAATGGTCTGCTGAACCCGATCGGGATTGCGAATGTCGGTGAAGTTCTGACGTCCTTCCTCGCCGCCGGACTCGATCACGAGGTCGCCGGCTCCGACGATCCGCTCGAACACCGATTGATTGAAGTGGACCGTGTTGACGCGTTCGAGCGGGATCTCCACCCCTCGCTTGGCGACGACTCCCTCGCGAAAGATCAGTCGATCGCTCGTGATGACGAAGTTGGTGGTCGACCACTTCGCATAGCGACCGATCAGCCAGAACACCGCGACGATGATGAGGATGATCGAGAGCCAGTTGAGCATCGTCCGGCCCGTACCGCCGTCGGGTCCGAACACGATGGTGCCGATCCCGACGATGATCGCGAACACGAGAAGTGCCGCCGGCTTCGCGTAGTACCACCAGTGGGGATGGAGGTCGACGGCGACCTCCTCGTGGGGATTCAGCAGCTTCCTCGGGTACGGCATGCGACCAAGGTAGTGGGTGACTCGGCCTCCCGATCGGCCGATGTCGAGCCCTCTACGATGAGGCGTGTGGACGCAGCCGAGCTGATCGCCGATCTCGATCCCGATCAGCGCGCCGCAGTCATCACCGAGTCATCGCTCGTGGCAGTGGTGGCGGGGGCGGGTTCGGGCAAGACCCGTGTCCTCACGCGCCGCATCGCGCATCGGATCGCCACGGGTTCCGCCGATGCGAACCACACACTCGCGCTCACCTTCACGCGAGAGGCCGCCGGTGAGCTCCGGCGTCGCCTCCACCGTCTCGGCATACGCGAGCACGTGGAGGCCGGAACCTTTCATTCGGTCATGCTGCGGATCCTCAAGCAACGCTGGACCGACACCGATCGGCGCCCGAAGACGGTCGTGTCCGATCGACGCCGCCTTCTCGCTGATGCGCAGACCGCGCTCGATCTGAACGCTGCACGAGGGGTGATGAACGCCGCAATCGACGAGATCGGCTGGGCGATGGCCCGGGGTATCACCCACGAGCGCTACGAGGCAACGGCCCGCCGCGACCAACGTCGGCCCGCAGGCGGCGTCGAGGCGATGTCGGAGATCTACGCCGCCTACACCGTCACCAAGCGGAGGCGCGGCGTGTTGGACTTCGACGACGTCCTCCTCGATGTCCTCGACGAGGCTCGCCGCGACCCCGAATTCGCCGACGTGCTGCGGTGGCGTTTCCGACACCTGCTGGTGGACGAGGCCCAGGACCTCAACCCGGTCCAGCACCGGATTGTCGATCTCCTCCGATCCGGCCGAGACGACCTGTTCCTCGTCGGCGATCCTTCACAGGCCGTGTACGGCTTCAATGGCGCCGATCCGACCCTGCTCGTCGACGTCGAGCGGCGCTTTCCCGGCGTCGAGGTGATCCGCCTGCCATTGAACCATCGCTGCACGCCGCAAGTCGTGGCCGTTGGCGTTCACGTTCTGGAATCCGGCGGGCAGCCGACCGACGTGAAATCGGCCCGCGACGACGGACCGACCGCCTCCGTCCTCGTCGCTGCGGACGAGTCGAGCGAAGCAGTCGCCGTGGCGAGCCGACTCGCCACGGCCGACCCGTCGATCGTGCGCTCCGGGCAAGTCGCCGTCCTCGCGCGAACCAATGCTCAGCTCACCGCCTTCGAGCGAGCGATCACCGACGCTGGGCTCACTGTGCGACGATCCGCCACTGCGTCCGGTTCGCCGCTTCAAGCCGCGGTGCGAGACGCGTCCACGGCCACGTCGGCTTCGGCGCTGAGGGCGTGGGCGCACGACACCCTCGACGACATCGACGCGCTCGAACGAGCCAGGCATGACGTCGATGAGATGGAGCGACGGCGCTCCGTCGCTGCTCGCACCACACGCTCGGCCGACGGCGGACGCCCGACGAACATCGCACCCCACGCTGCGCAGTTCGCCGAGGTGCGCTCGCGTCTCGCGCGGGTCGAGGCCGAGCGCCGCGTGGCAGCGTCGCTGCTCGACTTCCTCCGCGACCAACCACGAGCGGACGGCGCCGAGTTCCGACAGTGGGTGGCCACGACCAACCCGTTCGACGACCGATCAACCGACGGGGTCGACCTGCTCAGCTTCCATGCAGCCAAGGGGCGCGAGTGGCACACCGTCTACGTGTCGGGCGTCGAGACGAGCCTCGTGCCGCACAAGTCGGCGAGCACCACCTCCGAGAAGGCCGAGGAGGCCCGCCTGCTCTACGTCGCGTGCACGCGCGCCACCGACGTCCTGGTCCTCACTCGGGCCGAGCGTCGAGGGGGCTATGCCCGCAAGCCCAGTCCTCTCATCGAGACGCTCGACGTCGCCCCGCCGCCGATCACGACGCCTCCGGCCCGCCCACGTCGCCGTGACCCGGTCGGCGAGTTGCATGCCCGACTCGTCGAGTGGCGGGCGGAGACCGCAGCGAGAGCGCGGATCGTCCCCGACCAACTCCTCAGCGACCGCGACCTCTCCTCGATCGCGTCCGCGCAGCCGACGTCGGCCGCCGAGCTGAATGCCGCCACGTCGATCGGCATGATCACGGCGACGCGCCTCGCCGACGAGATCTGTCCGCTCGTCGTCGACGCGCTCGACTGATCGTCCACCCGCGCAGCTTCAGCGCACCGTTGCCACGACGTATGCCGTGGCAACGGTGTCGACACTTGATTTTCTCGCTCATGTCGGTCGGATGTGTGACCGATACCAGGAGTGGACATCTCGCTCAGTGCCGAGGTGAACGCCGAACGCCACCCCGCCATGAATTTGCCGCTCTCCGCATCGAACCGCCACGGCCGCGCCGGCTCGACTGGACGCGGTGCGAGTCTGCTCGCCGGTGTCACCGTGCTGCTCTTCATCTCGTTCGTGACGACTGCCGCCGTTCTGATCGACCGGTCCAACTCGGAGAAGGCGGCCGCGACGCAACGAGCACGCACCGAGTCGGTCTCGACGCTCATCGACGACCGCATGGTCACGTACAAGCAAGTGTTGTTCGGCGTTCGATCGGCGTTCCGGATCGACCCGGAACTGGACCACGCCGACTTCAACGCCCTCATCGACAGTCTGGAACTCGACGAGCGTCTCCCGGGTATCCAGGCGATCGGCGCATCGAGCTATGTCACCGCCGCGGAGCTCGAGGACTTCGAGCTCCGGGTTCGGGAATCGGCGAGCCGGGCGGGGCTCGACTACCCCGAGTTCACCGTCACCCCGAGTCGTGACGGCGACGAATTCGTGATCGTCGACTTCGTCGAACCACAGATCGGCAATCTCCGTGCATTCGGCTTCGATTCGCTCAGTGACGCAGCGCGCCGAGCGACCACGCTGGGTGGACGAGACTCCGGCCTGCCGACCGGCTCGCCACCGTTGGTTCTCGTCTCCGACGACGAGGCGCTGACCTCGATCGGCATCGGGCTTCCGCTGTACACCGCCGGAGCACCCATCGCCACCGTCGAGGAGCGTCGCGCCGCCTACGAGGGCTCTGTCTACGCGACATTCCGAATGAACGAGTTGGTTCGCGGCGTCCAGCAGGGCGACCTCGCCGACAGCATCGTGCTGGTCGATGTCGAGGCCGACGCATTCTTGTACGGCGATCTCGACGGCGCGCCGCCCTCGTCGATGAACACGTCGGACCCTCGAGTCACCGAGTTCGACATCGCTGGTCGGATGTGGCGGATCCTCGTCGACGACGAGAACACGGCACTTTCGGCGACCGAACGCGCACTTCCCATCTTCGTCATGACCTCGGGTCTCGCCGTGGCTGCACTCCTGATCGGACTCGGGACCTCGGTCCAGCGATCACGCCGACGCGCCGAGCAGGCGGCGGCCGGGAGCTCCGACGAACTCGAAGCGCTCACCGGTGCGGCTCGCGAAGGCATCATCACCGTCGACGGCTCCGGCCGCGTCATCGCGTGGAACGAAGCGGCCGGCGAGGTGTTCGCCTGGACGGCGGACGAGATGATCGGCAGAAGCGCGCACAGCATCGCCGCGCGCTCGGTGCCGGGTTCGATCTGGAATCGGTTCATCGAGATGTTGGACGACGACCTCGACCATGCCGAAGAGCGAGTCTTCTCGATCGAAGCTCGCCATCGCGACGGCTCATCGGTCTTCGTCGAGGCTTCGATGTCGCCATGGCGCGCACAGGGTGCGCATTACATCACCGCATTCGTCCGCGATGTCACCGAGCGCGTCGACGCAGAACGACGCAATCGCCAGACCTCGAGTCTCCTGAAGGGCGTCCTCGCGGCTGCCACCGAGATGTCGGTGATCGCCACCGATGCGAACGGCACCGTGACGGTGTTCAACCGCGGCGCCGAACGGATGCTCGGATACCGCGCCTCGAACGTGGTGGGCCATTCGTCGCTGGCCGACTACCACGTCCCCGACGACATCGCCATGCGTGCACGCCAGCTCGAAGTCGACTCCGGGTTCGACGCCCTGGTCGCACAAGCCCGTCGCGGCAAGGCGCAGACCCGCGTCTGGTCGTACGTGCGATCCGACGGCAGCCTCATCCCCGTCGAAGTCACGATCACACCCCGCCGCGATGACGACGGCGCGGTCATCGGCTTCATCGCCGTTGCCGTCGACATCACCGAGCGACTCGCCGCCGATCAGCAGCAACAACAGCTGCTCGCTCAAGAGCGTCAGATGGTGGCGAAGCTCCGAGAACTGGACCAGGCGAAGACGGACTTCATTTCCACGACCTCGCACGAGCTGCGCACACCGCTCACCAGCATCATCGGGTTCACCGAACTGCTCGAGGACGACCCCGCGATCGAAGACGACAGCATCGGCCGGGCGATGCTCGACAAGGTCTCGCGCAACGCCGAGCGCCTGCTCCACCTCGTCGAGGACCTTCTGATGTTGTCACAGATCGAATCCGGCGCCTTCCAGGTGTCGAAACGACCGTGCGACGTCGCCCGGGTCATCGTCTCGGCCGAAGAGTCGATCTCTTCGGTGGCAGAGCGATCCGGTGTCGAGATCAAGCTCGACATCGCCGATCTTCCGGAGTTGGAGGCCGATGCCCCAGGCCTCGAGCGCGTGATGCTCAACCTGATGAGCAACGCCGTGAAGTTCACCAAGCCCGGCGGCATCGTCACGGTCACCGCCAGGCCGACTGCCGATGCCCGCGCCATCGAACTCTCCGTTCGTGATGACGGCATCGGCGTGCCCAGCGACGAGATCCAGCACCTGTTCACGCGGTTCTTCCGTTCGAGCAACGCCGAGAACGCCCAGATCCAGGGCTCCGGACTCGGCCTGAGCATCGTGCAGAGCATCGTCGAACGTCACGGCGGATCTGTCGATGTCGACTCCGTCGAGGGCCGCGGCACGACGTTCACCGTCGTGCTTCCCACCACCTTCTCCCCTACACATGACCGCCAGGAGGTCACCCAATGAGCAAGATCCTCGTCGTCGACGACGACACCGACATCTGTGAGCTGATTTCGTTCAAGCTCTCGTCCATGGGCCATGAGGTCATCGTCGAGCACGATGGCGAAGCCGGTCTTGGGGCAGCGAAGGCCGAGATGCCCGACGTCGTCGTACTGGATTGGATGATGCCCCGCCTCACGGGCCTGGAGGTGTGTGTCGCCCTCCGAGACGACGCGACACTCTCGCGGGTCCCGGTGATTCTGCTGACCGCCAAGGCGCAGGAACCCGACGTCCAGCAGGGCTTCTCGGCCGGCGCCGACGACTACATCGTCAAGCCGTTCAGCCCTCGCGAGCTCGGCAGCCGAATCGACGTGCTGCTGTCCCGCGTTCGCAGCTGACCGACGGAGTCGAGCCCTCCGGGGTCGCCACGACGGCCCCACCACAGGTCAGGCGGAGGGACTGACCCGTCTCGAAAATACTGCCAGCGCGTCCGAGCGCGGCGAATCTACGGTCGACGGTGTTCATGGGAGGAACACCGATGCACCGATCATCCGCCATGCAGATCGCTCGACGGGCCGCCGCAGCTGCGGCGCTCATCACCACCCTCGTCGTCGCCGACACGCAGCCCGCGGCCGCTGCGAACATCATCGCGGTCACCACGACCGCTGACGTCGTTGCAGCCGACGGGCTCACGTCACTGCGCGAAGCGGTGGACATCGCCAATGCAGACAGCGATCACTCCGTCATCCAACTCGGGCTCGGGCTGACGTACCAGCTCACCGATTGCGTCGCCAAGGAACCGATCGACTTCGGCAACGGGTTCTTCGCATCGCCCGCCGACGACGACGTCAACCTCGACGGAGACCTCGACCACACCGCCGCACACGACCTGACGATCGAGGGCAACGGATCGACCATCGAGAACACCTGTCTGTACGACCGCGTCATCGACAACCTTCACGGCGACTCCCGACTCGTCCTCGACGACCTCACGGTGACGGGCGGTGTCGGAGCGCCCGACGAAGGCGGCAACGTGTTCTCCCTCGGAGGTGCCACGCTCACCTCCGTTCAGATACTCGATTCGCGAACAGACGTCGGCAACCAGGGCGGCGCCCTCGTCGTCGGTGAGAGCGTGCCCACAAACCCCGGGAACCTGCTGGTCATGAGCGACTCGACCGTGCTGGGTAACGAGCAGACGGGTGTCCGGATCAACACCGGCGACGCCGTCATCACGAACACCGACTTCTTCGACAACGGCATTCACGGGGTGTCGGTCTCGTTCGGGTCCCTCGACATCTCGGGGAGCACGCTCGTCGACAACGGCACCCACGGCATGGCGGGCATCGACGGTTCGATCACCGCCACCGACGTGACCGCCGGAGGCAACGGCGGGTACGGGCTCAGGAACACCGGCAACGCAGCCGACGGTCAGGCGCTCGAGGTCCTCGACAGTCGAGTGATCGGCAATCTGTCAGGCGGCGTGAGGTGCTCGTATTGCACCGACCTCTCGCTGATCGGTTCCACGATCGAACTCAACGACGGCACCGGCGTCTCGATGGTCACCAACGTGACCGGCCCGACGATCTCGATCATCGAGTCCGAGATCTTCGGCAACGGAGGGGCACCGATCGGGACCGGCAGCGTCGCTGCCGAGGCCGGGCGCGTCGCGATGGACGCACAGGGCGGGGTCACCCCC
>JBGCFW010000030.1:0-3339 GCA_045107155.1 Ilumatobacter sp.
ACGTCGATTGGACGAGGCTGTCGCGCAAACACGCCGTCGAAACCGACCATCGCCAACGGGTCGTCACGATCTTTGGCGGCAAGCTCACCGACTGCCTCAACGTGGGTGAGGAGGTAGCCGCCGAGATCGAAGAACTCGGAGTGCCGCTGGAGCGGGATCTCCACAACTGGTACGGCGAGCCTGCGAACGCGACGAAGAAAGAGTTCTTCCGACAGGCACGGCTGATGAAGCTGGACCGTGTGCGGTCGAAGCCCGAGGTGGAGCCGCTGTCGGATCGACTGTGGCGACGCTACGGACGACGTGCGTTCGCCATGCTCGATGCGATTCGCGAAGAGCCGGCCATGGGCGAGGACATCATGGGCTCGGCGGACTACATCCGCATCGAGCTTCACGAAGCCGCCCGGTCAGAAATGGTGACCAAGCTCGAAGACTTCATGCGTCGCCGGTCCAAGATCGAACTGGTCATCACCGACCACGACATCAATCACTCCCCCGGTTTGCGCGAAGTCGCCGAGATCCTGTTTGGTGCCGACGAAGCCGACCGTCGCCTCGCTGAATACTTCGGCGGAGCTGACAAGGTGCCCGCAGCGGTGAAGTCGGGTCCACCTGCCTCCGCTGCCACGAAATCAGCAGGCGACACGCTCGTCTCTCCACGCTGATTTCCCGAACGGTCGGGCTGTGGAACACATCGACGTGACACGCGATCGTGGCGTGACGCTGCCAGGCTGAAGTGGATGCTGGATTCTCTCCGTCGCCTGTTCTCTCGCGCCGCTCCCGAGTTCGATCCGCAGTGGGACCGGATCCTCGTCGAGCAGTACGCCCAGTGGCAGACGCTCGGCGCCTCCGAGCAGGATCGGATGAGAATGCTGATCGCCCGGTTCGTTGCCGAGAACGACTGGGAAGCCGCACGCGGCATGGACATCGACGACCGAGTTCGGGTGTTGATCGCAGCCCAGGCATGCCTCCTGCTGCTCGGACTCGAGATCGATGAGTTCTTCGACGTCACGTCGGTGATCGTGCACCGATCGACGGTGAAGCTGAGCGGAACTCACCGTGGCGCCGCCGGAACCATGAGCGACGGCGTCCAACATCTCGCCGGCCAAGCCACGCCGCAAGGCCCCGTGGTGCTGTCGTGGTCTGCGGTACGGCGTGGCGCATTGCATCCTCAACACGGCCAGAACGTCGTGTATCACGAGTTCGCACACCGCCTCGACATGCTCGACGGGCTCACCGATGGCACACCCCCGCTGGGCAGCGACGCCGCCGCAGCACGATGGGCACGAGTGTGCACCCCTGCCTTCGAGCGAACACAGCAGGGAACATCGGTGCTTCGTCCGTATGCGGCCACCAACATCGCCGAGTTCTTCGCCGTGGCGACCGAGGTCTTCTTCAATCGCCCGTTCGATCTTGTGGAACACGAGCCGGACCTGTACGCCGAGTTGGTCCACTTCTTCGGCCAGGACCCGGCTGAGCGATTCCACACTCATCACCGCATCAACGGCTAGAGAGAAATCGTTCAGGTTGTGTCCTGACGATGCCGATGACCAACCGTGCTCAAAGGACACAGGTCTCGTGTGGGGTCGATCGCCACGCGATTGACCGCGCTCCTGGTTCTGCCCCTGCTTGCAATCGTCTACCTGGGTTTGGGCACCATCGCCCGAGAACAGGCCGACGCCGATGCTGCACGCCAGATCACCGCTGACGCCGATCTGCGCCGAACGGTCGCGTCGGTCACCAGTCCGGCCCAACTCGAGCAACTGGCACTTGAGGGCCTGGCACGTGTCGACACGGTCGGGCTGCCGCGCGAGACCGTCATCAGCATCACTGGCATCGACCTGGAAGCGGCCTATCAGGGCAATGCTGCCGAGTTCGACGTCGTCCTGCAAGAACTGATCAGCGAGCATGGCTCCTTGGAGCTGTCGAACGGCGAAAACCTCGCCGCCCGCATCAACTTCATCCGCGGAACACTCGAAACGCAACGAACGCTGTCCACCGAGCTGCGGGCGAGCCGCGATGACGTCCGCCGCGTGTTCGACATGCTCAACGATGCACTCACCGATGCGCTCACCGCATCCAGCCCGACCGGCGACGGATCGATCGACATCTCTGCTGCGGGCGAGCAGAGCCGACTCGAGGCCCTGCGTAACCTGCAGATTGCTGGTGGAGCTCGAGGTTGGGCCCTGCTCGACGAGCTGACCGCTCTCTCGAGCACCGAGAACGACACAGGGGTGCCGATCCTGGCTGCCGCGGCGCGACTCGAGAGCGCCACCGAGCTCTATCGCAGCAAACTCGGGCCGGAACAACTCGCCGAGTTCGATGCTGTGGACGCCGCACTGCTTCCCGTTCCCGACGTACTTCTCGCCAGCGCGAACAGCAACACTGACGCCTTCGATCCTGCATACGTCAGCATTGCAGCGGCGACCTTCGTCGATCATCTCGCTTATCTCGATGCGCTCGAGCAGTACTCCACCGGCGAGCACGTCGGCGTGGTCGAACTCCTCGACACGCGAGCGGCGAACGCGGAAGACGTCGTGTCCCAAACGCGGCTGCTGATCGTCGGCTTGACGATCTCGACCGTGTTGTTCGGCATCCTGATCTCGCTGTCGACGCTTCGGCCGCTGCAACGGCTTCGCCGCCGCGCCAACCAGATCGGCCGTGGCGACCTCGACCTCAAACCCCTCCGTGTCACGGGCCCGACCGACATCCGCATGCTGACCGACTCGGTGAACGACATGCTCGGGACCCTCCAAGGCGTCGACGAGCACATTCGTGCGCTCTCGGTCGGCGAGACCCTGGGCAACAACGCATACGAACTTCCGGGCAACATCGGCGTGTCGATTCGCCAGTCCCTGAACCACCTCAACCAGGTCACGAAACAGCTCAAGGCGAGCGAGGAACTGTCGTCGGCCATCGTGGAACAGGCCGCCGATGGCATCTGGACCGTCGATGCCGACGGCATGATCACGTCGGCGAACGAGTCGTCTGGCACCATCTTGGGCGTCCACCGCGAGGTGCAGATCGGCCGTCAGATGACCGACTTCTTGTCAACGCTGAGCGGAGAAGTGGTGCTGGAGTGCCCCGAAACCGGCCCCAGCCACTACCTCGTGGCCAGCAGCCCAATCGAGGGCGGACCCGAACCGTTGACTGCGGTCATCGCACACGATGTCTCCGAGCACCTGCGATTCGAGCAGAAGCTTGCCTACCAGGCGCACCACGATGCCCTCACGGGTCTCCCGAACCGATTCGCTCTTCTCGAACACATCGCCGATGTCGAACACGACGGAAGCGTGGCGATCCTGTTCCTCGACCTCGATGGCTTCAAGACCGTCAATGACGTTC
>JBGCFW010000300.1:0-12149 GCA_045107155.1 Ilumatobacter sp.
CCTCGGCGACGCATCCGGTGAAGCTCGTCGACACGACTTCTCGCATGCGCTCGACGTCTGCCGGATCGACCTGGATGTCTTTGCTCCCGGTGATCGCGAGGACCGGGACCGCAACTCGTCGCAGCGCCTCGGTCGGATCGAACACCATGAACTCCCGAAACCACTTGGCGTTCAACTTGACGAACTGGATGCGAACGACGTCCTCGGTCGAGTCGGCGATCCTCTGCAGACGCTTCGACTGCGTTCGAACGAGGTCCTGGCGGAGCAGCTTCATCATCCACCGGACCGGCTTGGGCAGCGTCGACGCGATCTGGCCGGCCTGCCATCGCAACAGGTCGTTGCCGTCGTGGACCGTGCCAGCGAGGAGCGCAACACCGGCCAGCCGCTCGTCGTCGGCAAGCACGGACGCGATCAGCGCGCCCTCGCTGTGGCCGATGACGACGATGCGGTCGGGATCGACGTCGGGACGCGCTCGCAGCACGGCGAGCGCCGCTCGAGCGTCGTCGATGTTGTCGTGAAAGCCGGCCGCCAAGAAGTCACCATCGCTCTCGGCGACGCCTCGCTTGTCGTAGCGGAGCGAGGCCACACCCTCGGCGGCCAGTCGAGCTGCGATCTGTCCCATCACATCGATCGCCAGTTGCTTGGAGTTGGAGTTTCGGTCCAGCGGACCCGACCCGCTGATGAGGAGCGCCGCAGGCGTCGGAGCCGCAGCGGCGATGGTGAGCGAGCCCCGCAGTGTGAATGGGCCGGATTCGATGGGTACGTCGACGTCAGTCATTTGATGGGTCCGATCAGGTGGAGTATTGTTCTCACTTGTGGGAATGATATCAATGATGAGAACAAATGGTCAACATCGATGATCGAGGCGCGCGATCTGCTCCTGCATCCGATCCGACTGCGCATCGTCCAAGCGCTCGCAGGCACACGGCTCACGCCACTCCAGATCAAAGAACGTCTCGGCGACGTGCCCCAGGCGACGCTGTACCGGCACCTGAACCAACTCGCCGACAACGGGCTGATCGAAGTCGTCGGCGAGCGACCAGCGCGCGGCAGCGTCGAGCGGACCTATGCGCTCGTGACCGGCGCCACGGCGCTGAGCGACCACGACTTCAGCGACGCCACCCCGGACGAGCACTTCCGCTACTTCGCGACGTTCCTCGGCACGCTCCTCGACAGCTACGCCGCCTACCTCAACGCGGGAGAACCTGCACTCGGAGATGACCGCGTCGGATACCGACAGGTCCCGCTGTGGCTGACCGACGCAGAACTCGACGACATGATCGAGGCGATGCGCAGCGCCATCGAGGAGCACGAGGAGAACGAACCGGCTCCAGGCCGCCGACGCCGACTGCTCACCACGATCGTGATGCCCGACGACCGGGTCTGACCCACGATGCGGTGTCGCCGCCTGGCGCCGACGCCAGCGCGATCTAGGGTTCGTCCATGCGCTACGACGGAGCTGGGTTCAGCGTCGACACCGACGCGTTCGCCGTCGAGGTCGCCGGTCAGCCCGTCGACCTTGAGCCCCAAGCTCTCGACGTCCTCCTCCACCTTCTTGCGCACCGAGACCACTTGGTGACAAAGGAAGCACTGCTCGACGCCGTGTGGGGCGACCAGTTCGTCGGCGAGTCCGCGCTGACGACACGGATCAAGCAGATCCGTCGCGCGCTCGGCGACAACGGACGGGCTCAGCGAACGATCAAAACCGTGCACGGAAAAGGGTATCGATTCATCGCACCCGTGTCGGAGGTCGAGCGTGCGTCGAGCGCACCCGATGCGGATACCGCCGTCCGCTCGATCTCCGGCGAACTGCACAACATCCCGGCGGCGAGAACCGCGCTGCTCGGCCGCAGCGACCTCGTCGCCGGCGTCGTCGACGCGCTCGGTGCGTCTCGGCTCGTCACGCTCGTCGGGTTCGGCGGGGCTGGGAAGACCAGCATCGCTCAGCAGGTCGGCCGACATCTCGTCGACAACCCGGTTGGCGCACATGTCGACACGGCCACCGATGGGGTCTGGTTCGTCGACCTGGTCCCAGTGCAGGACGGCGCGGGGATCGACCGTGCCGTCGCCAGGGCCACGGGCGTGCAGCTCGGCCCGGATGCGGACCGCTCGACCCTCGTCGATCGCATCGCGACACGCCGCATCGTCGTGATCCTCGACAACTGTGAGCACGTCGAGGATGCCGCGGCCGACTTCTGCGGCGATCTGTTGGACGCGACGGACCGTGTTCGGATCCTCACCACGAGTCGCGTGCCGCTGCGCGTCGTCGGGGAGCACCGAGTTCCTGTGGGCCCGCTCCCGCTCGTCGGCGACGACGGCGGTGCGTTCGATCTACTCGTCGCTGCCGCCGCTCGCGTCGGCGCTGAGATTCCCCCGGAAGATCACGACGCCGCGATCGAGCTGTGCCGACGCGTCGACGGGCTGCCGTTGGCGATCGAGCTGGTCGGGACACGCTTCGCAACGCTGACCGTCCAAGAAGTACTCGCCCGGCTCGAACAGATCGGCGAGGCGGCGTCGCGCGAGCGGCGGCCCGATCGCCAGTCCAGCCTTGCGACGATCCTCACCGACACCCTGGCGACGACGGACCCGGACGACGTCCGACTCCTCACACTCCTCTCGCGTTTCGAACGGCCATTCGACATTCGTGAAGTCGAGCGAATGGCAGACGTCGGATCGATCGACGACCCGACCACGCGCCTCGCGGCGCTGCTCGATCGGTCGTTGCTCGTCGCACAGAACGGCGCTGTGCGCGGGTACGCCGTCCTCGAGACAGTTCGCCAACACGCGGCGGCTCACGACCCCACCCCGCACGCGACGGCCGACACGTACGCCGATTGGTGCCTCGCAGCGGTCGGGACATCGATCCGCGAGCACTTCTACGATCTCGACCGCGCCGACTGGACGTCTGCACGATTCGATGACCTCCTCGCCGTGCACCGCCACCTCACCGAACAGCACCGGCACGACGACGCAGCGCACGTCCTCACATCCACCGCCCTCGCGATGCACCTCGACGACGGCAGTCGTGCTGAAGGCGTGCTCGCTCGTCTCGACGCGACACCTCCACTCGATGGCCAGATCGAGCGGGCCACGCTCCACTGTGCAGGCGTGATGGCAGCGATGGCCGCTCGAGATCATCACCGCATGTACCAGCACGGCTTGGACGCCGTCGTCGCCGCCGATGAGTCGGACCTGCCGGAGCTCAGCGCGCTCGCACGGGTCATGCGTTCATGGGCGGGGGTCGTCGTCGAGGCAGAGCAGGCGCTGCGCGACGTCGACGATGCAATCGCCTTCGCTCGGTCCATCGAGGACCACGACACCGCCCTGATCGCCACCGGCTACAAGGTGTTTCACCTCGCGATGTCGCTGCGATTCGACGAAGCGGTCGAGATCGGGCGAGCCGCGCTCGATCACACGGTGCCCGACACGTCTTCCTATCCCCGGCGGGTCGCATCGACCGGCCTGATGTGCTGCCTCGTCGTGGACGATCCTGCGGCATCGCTGCGACTCGACGACGAGGTGCGAACCGGGATGGGGTCTGCGGGCTTCTGGGGCACCGCCATCGTACGATCGACGGCACTCGCCGAACTGGGCGATGCTCGGTCGGTGGACGACGCCGTCGCACACCTCCAGACCCGGCTCGATCGAAGCGGCGTGTCCGCGCTTCCCGATCTGCTCATCGTGCCCGCTGCGCTGGCACACCGTCTCGGCGAGCTCGATCGCGCCGCTCACTATCTCAGAGCCGTTCGAGCCGCCGACGAACCGACGCAGAGCCTGATGGTGTCCACCGCCTATCGCGTGTTGCGTACCCACGTCGAACCGGGTGTCGCGAGCACCGACGACGGGCCGACGGCAGACATCTGGCGCGAGGCGCGCCGCTGGATCTCCGAGATCGCCCAGGCCACGGCCTGACCGGCTCGGCCGGTCCACATCAGCCGCACGCCCACACCAGCTGACCTCCAAAAGTCCTCCAGGTCACCTCCAAGACCTGGAGCGACGCGTCCTTCATCGTGGTTCTCGACGACGCAGTCAGCGTCGGCGAAAGGAACAACGATGACCACCGACACCCGCACCACCCACCCGAATGCCGACACGGCCGACGACATCGAGACGGCGTCCGACGCGGCCTGGGTCGACGCCGGTCGGGCCTGGGGACGCAACGCCGCCGACTGGGCGTACCGCTTCGAGCCCTACGCCAGCGACGCGATCGAGGCGATCTTCAGCCGGCTGGGCGTCACCGCCGGTGTCGACCTCCTCGACATCGCTTGCGGCGCTGGCTACGCAGCGAGCCGCGCCGAGCGGCGCGGCGCCGCCGTTGCCGGACTGGACGCCTCGGCCGAGTTGATCGACATCGCTCGCCGACGGGCTGCCGGCGCCGACCTCGTGGCGGGCGACATGTTCGCTCTCCCGTGGGCCGATCGATCCTTCGACGTCGCCACCTCGTTCAATGGAGTGTGGGGCGGATGCACGGAGGCGCTCATCGAAGCTCGCCGAGTCCTCCGACCGAACGGGGCGATCGGGCTGACGTTCTGGGGGCCAGGACACAAGCTCGACCTCCGCGACTTCTTCATCGCGCTCGGCTCATCCACGCCCGCGGTCGCCGACGAGATGATCTCGCTCGCATCGATCGGCGCACCCGGCGTCGTCGAGGAGATGCTCAGCGTCGCCGGCTTCGACCGGATCGAACGCTGGGCCGCCACATCGATCCTCGAGTTCGCTGATGCCGACGACGCATGGCGGACCATGCGCTCGCCTGGCCTCGTGGTCCCCGCTCTCGACCATCTCGGCGAGGAAGAACTCCGAGATCGCCTCATGGCGACCATCGCCCCGTTCGGCTCACCAGACGGCTCCATCCGGATCGTCAACGAGCTCACCTGTGTCACGGCCCGCACTGCGGACCGCTGACGCGTCGGTTCCTCCCAGAACCGCTCACACCAACAACCAACAACACCAGAAAGAAGAACACCATGACCATCACCGACACCCCCATCGACAACGGCGTCAACGTCGAAGCACTGCTCGGCGCCAAAGGCGCGCTGACCGAGACCCCCGCCGCGGCCGCGTTCACCTGGCGCGCCCGCTGCGAGTGGATCCGGGGCACACACGCTCGCACCGAGGTCCAGGACTTCAGCGGCCTCGGACAGGATCACGAGCGCAGCGGCCACGCCATCGAGACCGATCACCCAGAGATCTTCGCCTCGGAAAACAACGGCATGACCCCGCCCGAGACGGTCCTCGCCGGCCTCGCCGGATGTTTGACCGCCGGCGTCGCAAGCGTCGCGACCCATCGCGGGATCCAGCTGCACTCCGTCAGCGCTTCGATCGAAGGCGACATGGACCTTCAGGGCATCCTCGGCATCGACCCCGACGTGCGCAACGGCTTCGGTCGCATCACGGTGCGGTTCGACATCGACGCCGACGCCACCGACGCCGAGATCGCCGCGCTGGTCGCCCAGTCGCAGAAGCGTTCCGCGGTCTACGACCTGATCACGAACCCGACCACCGTCGTCGTCAGCGCCTGAGCGTCGGAAGCGAGACGGAGCGAGTCATGAACCACACAACCACCGTCGTGATCGGTGGCGGTCAGGCCGGCTTGGCGATGAGCGCCAAGCTGACCGGCCGCTCGATCGACCACGTCGTCCTCGAGCGCGGCGTCATCGGTAACTCGTGGCACAACGAGCGCTGGGACTCGCTCCGTCTCCTCACCCCGAACTGGATGACCCGCCTGCCGGGCCGGACCTACGACGGGCCGGACCCCGACGGCTACATGCGAGCCGTCGAGACCGCCGCGTTCCTCGGCGACTACGCACGCCGCATCGCTGCACCGGTCGAAGCGGGCGTCACCGTCGGCCGAGTGACCCCGGTCGACGGCGGCTTCCACGTCGACACGAACACCGGCACGTGGAGCGCTCGCAGCGTCGTCGACGCGACCGGAGCGTGCAGCACGCCACGGATCCCAGCCATCGCCGACGAACTCCCGGGTCGCGTGCAGCAACTCACACCAACGGCGTATCGCAACCCGGCGCAGGTACAGCCCGGGCGAGTGCTCGTCGTGGGCGCCTCGGCGAGTGGGGTACAGATCGCCGACGAACTCGCTCGCTCGGGTCGGGACGTCATCTTGGCCACGGGCTACCACGTCCGGCTTCCGAGGACCTACCGAGGCATGGACATCCACTGGTGGATGGACACCATCGGCCTCCTCGACGAGCGCTGGACCGACGTCGAGGACATCGATCGAGCCCGCCGTGTCCCGTCGCTACAGCTCGTCGGATCGCCCGATCGCCGATCGATCGGCCTGAGCGAACTACAGCGCAGCGGCGTGGAGATCACCGGCCGCCTCGCCGGCATCACCGATCGCGTGCTCCAGTTCTCCGGGTCACTCGCCAACACGGTGGAGAGCGCCGAACTCAAGCTCCACCGTCTGCTCGACCAGCTCGACCGCTACGCCACTGCCCACGGGCTCGATCCCGAGCTCCCGGCATCGGATCGACCAGCGCAGGTCCACGTGCCCACACCGAGACTGCTCATGCCGATCGCCGACGTGGGTGCCGTCGTGTGGGCGACCGGCTTCCGACCTCACCACCCTGCGATGCCCGACCAGGTCAAAGATCGTCGTGGCGCGCTCCGTCACGACGGCGGCGTGGTCGATCACCCCGGCCTGTACGCCCTCGGACTCCCGTTCCAGCGCTGCCGCAAGTCGGCCTTCCTCGACGGCGTCGGTGCCGATGCCGGCGAACTCGCCGCACACCTCCGACGCCATCTCGAAAAGCTCACAACGACCGTGTGAGCGACACCACTCTCCTCACACACCGGCACCCGAAAGGACCCGATCATGTTCTCCATCGACTCCCACTACAACGGACCGCCCGGCATGGGCCACGGCGGCGTCAGCGCAGGTCGCTTCGCAGCGCTCGTCGAACCCGACGCCGCACGGGTTCGATTCCGCCGACCGATCCCACTCGACGTCGCACTCACGACGACCTATGAGGACGGGATTGCGAACATTCACGCCGGCGAAGAGCTCGTCGCCACCGCCCGCGCACTCGACGGACCGCTCGAAATCGGTCCCTTCCCGTCGATGTGCGAGCGCGACCTCCATCTCGCCGAGCAGCGCTGGCTCGAGCCGACCGGCGGGCGGCACATGGCGCCCGCATGTTTCGCCTGTGGCCATCTCCGCGACCTCGGCGGCTTGGGCCTTCGGCCCGGGCCGATTCCTGGACCTGACGGCACGACGACCGGCGTGATCGGATGCCGCTGGCGGCCGGAGGGCTCCGGCCGGGTGCCGGCCTGGATGATCTGGGCGGCACTGGATTGCCCGACCGGATTCCCCGCGTTCGCGTCCACCAACCCGGACGAGGCGGTCGTGACCGCCGAACTGTCGGTGCATGTCATCGAGCCGGTCCACGCAGGGCAGACGATGCGCATCCTCAGTCGGCGAGTCGCCAAGGAGGGCCGTCGACACCACACCGAAGCGTGCCTCCTCGGCCCCGACGGTCGTCGCTACGCCGTCGCATCGGCCATCTGGTGCACGGTTCCGATCGCGTCCTTCGCCGCTGCAGCGTGACGACCGGCGACTCGACCGAGAGGTCCGTCGTTTACGGTCCGGCCGATGTTCGACACCGCCGAGATCCCAGCAGCCCTCACCCGTTGCTCGACAAGATGCCGGAGTCGTAGGCACGAGCCACGGCGGCGGCACGATCTGCCACGCCGAGCTTGTCGTAGATGTGGAGGAGGTGCGTCTTCACCGTGGCCTGACTGATGTGGAGCGCCCCGGCGATCTGTGCGTTGGTGTTTCCGGAGGCGACCTCGCGCAGCACTTCGAGTTCGCGCTGTGACAGTGCGCCCGCTGACGGGTCGCGAACTCGATCGACGAGGCGCTTCGCGACCGGCGCGGCGAGCACGGTCTCCCCGCGGGCGGCACGACGAACCGCGTCGAGCAACTCCTCGGGCGGGGCGTCTTTGAGCAGGTAGCCGGAGGCACCGGCCTCGATCGCTCGCACGATCGCCTCATCGGTGTCGTAGGTCGTGAGCACGACGATGGCAGCCTCGGGCCACTCGCTCTTGATCGTCGCGATCGCGTCGACTCCATCGACGCGTGGCATTCGAAGGTCCATCAGCGTGACGTCCGGTCGATCGCGAAGTGCTGCTGTCGTCGCCTCACCACCGTCGGCGGCCTCGGCGATCACGTCGATGTCCGACTCGGAGGCGAGCAGCGACGCGATACCGCCACGCACGATCGGGTGATCGTCGACGACGAGGACGGTGATGGTCATGAGGCTCCGATCGGGATCTGTGCCGAGACCGCGGTGCCCGATCCGGCGGCCGTCTCGATGTCGAAGGTGCCGCCGATTGCTTCGATGCGATGACGGATCGCTCGCAAACCCTGACCGCCGGTGAGATCCCCGCGGTCCGCCGTATCGCCCTGCACGAACCCCGCACCGTCGTCGACGACATCGAGCACCACGCAGTGATCGAGATAGCTGAGCGTGATGTGCACGTGCGCGGCCTCAGCGTGGTTGCGCACGTTCAAGAGCGCTTCCTGGAGTGCCCGCATCAGCGTCATGTCGCCGGTGCCGCCAAGCGAGGTCGGCTCACCGACCACCTCGAAGTGTGTCCCGAGCGAGCCCGTCACACTGGTCTCGATGTGGCGCTTCATCGCATCAGGAAGCGCGACCGAGTCGAGTTCGGGTGGCCCCATGGCGGCCACCAGACGCCGGGCCGCCTGCAGATTGTCGGACGCGACCGACTCGATGTCGTCGAGGCCCGACTCGAACGACCCCGTTCGTTTCGACGATCGGGCGAGCATCACGATCGAGGTGAACCCCTGCGCCAACGTGTCGTGGATCTCGCCCGCGACTCGCGCCCGCTCTTCGAGCACCCCCTTGTCACGCTCGCTTGCAGCAAGGTCTTCGCGGGTCGCACGCAGTTCCTCGACCAACCGGGCGAGTTCGACGTTCTCCTCGCCAGTCCTCGCCAGGAGACGCCACGCGAAAACGCCCATCAGCAATGCGCCGATCGGGACGACGAGCAGCCACGCCGGCTCGTCATTCGCTGCCAGGGCGAGGAGCCAGATGCCGGTGATCGCACAGGCAACGGCCAGGCCGGCGCGACCACGGATGGAGAACGCCATGCCGTACAGCGCGAAGGTCAAGCCGGCCCAGCGAGTGTCGTCGAGCACCAACACCGCCCAACCAGCGACCGCCGCGAGCGTGACGTAGGCGAACGCTGTCGACGGTCCCTCGGCCGGCAGCTTCGTGAAGGCGACCACCATCGTGGGCAACAGCAGGAACGGGATGAGGGTGGTGATCGTCGAGCCGGCGTCGGCGAACGATGGGTCGAAAGTGAGGACGAAGCCGAACGCCAGGCTGATGAACGAGATCACGAGCCAGACGCGCGGGAGACGGCCGATCGCCGACGGCATCCGGTCGGGGTCGTGAGCAGCTGCGTCAACCATGTCGTCTCGTGACCGACCGTACTTGTGCTCGGTCCGCTCGGTCAGACCCTGGCCGGCTCGGCCGCCACTGCGATGTCGTCAGCGCTGTGAGCTCGCGCTCGACGCTCGGTCTGGATGATCGTGACCGACCGGATGAGCGTGACGATCGCGAGGACGAAGGTGACCGACGTGGTGGTGGTCGCAAAGTCGGCCTCCGTCCAGGGCGCGGCGGCGCCGTCGACCAGACCGGTCGGCATCGAGACACCGAGCCAGGGCGACAGGTGGAACGCAACGGCTCCCGCCAGGATCGCTGCTGCGCCGGTGGCTCCGACGAGACGCGTCCGCGGGATGAGGATCAGGAGTCCGACAGCGATCTCCGCGACGCCCGTGGCGTTGTTGACGTAGGGGTAGAAGACGTCGAGACCCGACTGGTACTCGATGTACTGGAAAACGTGGCCGACGGTGAACTTGGCGACGCCGGACGAGATGAGAAAGAGGCCGAGGGCGTAGGTGAGGATGCGATTGACGAGGGACATCGTGGTTCTCCGTGAGTGAGGTGCTGGTACGTCCTCCACTCTGAAGATTCACGCCTGGCGCCGCATCGACCACCTGACGGCTTGTGCGATCAACCGGTTGGTCGATCGCCCGGCCGCACCCCTCGCAGCAAGAGGTAGCCAGCGAACGCGAGCTCGCCAGGGATCGAGACAAGGACAAAGGTCTCGAAGAACGTGTCGAGATCGGTGTCGACAAGGTGGCCGTAGCTCTGTGCGAGATAGCCGACCGATGCCACGAGCAGCAGCACGCCGATCCATCGGGGCAACAGGTCGGACCTGAGCACGAGCACTCCGAGCATCAGAAGGTGGAACCCAAACAAGAGCCCCCACAGAAAGACGCCGAGCCCGATCGTGTCCACCAGCAACCCGACGACCGAGGCGCGGTCGTCATCGTCGAGCCCGGAGAGCCCGCCGCGATCGACGATGATCAGAACACCGCCCGCCAACAGGACACTCACCGTCTGGACGAACGCCATGCCGACTCGGGCGAGCGATGCGGAGAGCGCCAGCGATTCGCTCACCGGACGGAACAGCTTCCAGAGCAGACCGACGATCACGATTTCAATCCCGACGATCATCGACTCGGCGATCATGCCTGCGGTGAAGAGACCCGTGTTCGACGCGATCTGGGAGGCGGTCGTGGCGGCGTCGTCGGCGAAGAGTTCGCCCGGGACGTAGAAGTACACGAACGGTCCGAGCACGAAGAGCACCAGGTACAACGCCCCGGTGATACGGGCCGTGTGGCGCAGGTCTGCGGTCGACTCGTCCCGCCTGCGTGATGCTGGCAGCGGCGTCTCCCGCTCGGCGGTTGGCGACGATGTCGCACTGTCTGCTGCAGCGATCGATGCGCTCATGTCGCACCGCTTTCGAGAACCGGCCGGTTCAGCCAGACGACGAATCCGTGCACGGCGAGCCCCAGGCTCGAGCCGATGAGCGCCCAGACCGACCACCACGCCGACCAGTCGCCAGCGGTGCCCGCCGCCAGGTTCGTCACGAGGTTGACGGCGACGACGAGCACCATCGTGGCCCCGAACACCGCAGCGTGCGCATTGAACGCTCGACGCTGCTCGACCCAGAGCTCCGCGCTCATGACGCACCACCGATTGCGACGACGGTCTTGCCCGCAACGCCGCCGCGGTCGACGTCTTCGATTGCTGCCGCGACACCGGCCAGATCAGTGCGGGCGCCGATATGAGGCCGGACGCTTCCATCGGCGAGCATCGCGGCGAGCGGCTCGATGTACTCGAGCGTCTCTTTCGAGATGAACGCCGTGAGACGCTGACTCACGAAGATCGACAGCGCTGCCGCACGCAGATTGCGGCCGATGCCACCGGTCAGTCGTCCACCGTTTTCACCGCCGACGATCACGAGGGTGCCAGACCGAGCGAGCACCCGCCGGATGCGCCGAATCGGGTTGCGGCCGCCGACGTCGATGACGAGGTCGAACGTCGAGCCGATCTCGTCGATCGGCGTCTCGCGGTAGTCGACGGCGTGCACCGCACCGAGTGCTCGCACCGTGTCGAGGTTCGTGGCTCCAGCCACTCCGGTGACCTGCGCACCGAGTGCGGTTGCGATCTGCACGGCGAAGCTGCCGACACCACCGGACGCACCGATCACCAGGACCCGCTGACCCGGGTTGACGCGCCCGACGGCCGTCAGTGCCTGCAGTGCGGTGATTCCCGAGATGGTCGAGACGGCTGCGTCGTCGATCGACACCTCGGCCGGCCTCATGACGAGTTTGTCGGCGTCGGCGACGGCGTACTCGGCGAATGCGCCGGTGTCGATTCCCATCACCTCGTCACCGACGCGGAACCGGCCGACGCGGTCGCCGACTGCGACGACGCGTCCGGACACGTCGCTGCCGAGCACCTGCTGCTTGGGGCGCAGCAGACCGAAGCCGAGCACGCGAATCAGGAGCGGGTGGCCGGTCATCAGGTGGATCACGCCGCGGTCGATCGCTGACGCGGCGACCTGCACGACCACCTGTCGCGGGCCCGGCGCAGGGATCCCGACGCGCTCGAGTCGGACCTGCTCGGCGCCGCCGTAGCGGCGCTGTACAGCGGCAACCCTCGAGGCGCGCGGGTCCGGATGGCTCTGAGTTTCGAGGTTCTCGGCGGGCTGAGTGTCGGTGTTCATCATGTTCTCCGTTCGATTTCGTACTT
>JBGCFW010000301.1:0-20171 GCA_045107155.1 Ilumatobacter sp.
TGAGACGAACCTCATTCGTCAGTGGGCCGGCGTTCAGACACTGATCGAGGGCCTCAACCAACGCGGCAACTGGATCTCCAGCCAGCTGGCCAGCCTCCCGAACGTGAACAGCTGACCCTCGAGCTTCGACGAACCTTTCGACAGGACCCACGATGTACGACTCCCTCACCCGACAGAGATCAGCGTTTCGCAGCGACGACTTGAGCACAGCGTCACCCCGGCGCGTACTCGTCAAGTGCTTCGATCGCCTCGACGTCGACTTGGCCAAGGGCATCACCGCGATCGAGGAGAACCGCTTCGAAGCTGCGAACGATCTCCTCGGACACGCTCAGGACCTGCTCGGTGAGATGGCGGCAATCGTCGACACCGACGCATGGGACCATGCCGGCGGCCTCTTGTCGATCTACGACTACGTGCTGCGCCTGCTCGCTGCCGGAAGCATGTTGAAGGAGAAGGACCCGCTGGTCGAAGCGCGGCGTCTGCTCGCCGAGATCGGCGACGGATTCCGTACCGCTGCACACGAACTCGACAAGTCTGCCGTCGAGGCCGTGCTCGAAGAGACCTCCGAGCCCGCAGAGTCCCGTCCCACCCAACCGATCGACGGCGACCTCGTCGCCAAACGGGCCAGCTTCTCGGCGTTGGCATGACCTCCGCCGAGAACCGCTGGCAGTCCGTGATCGACGAACTGCGTTCCGACCTCGACCGAGTCGAAGCCGGCCTCGAGCAGGGAGCCGACTCCATCGACCTGGGCCAGTTCCGGCCGCCCTCGAACCTTCCGCCGCTTCCCAACAGCATGGTGGCGGCTGCGCGCGACCTGTCGCGCCGACACGACGAATTGCTCCGTGTCGTCAGAGCGCACCAGAAGACCCTCGTGCCGAAGCGGCGCCACCAGACGACAACGCGACGGCCGGCCCGCTTCGAGGCGCGTGCGTGAACCTGGCTGTCGATCTGCTCTCGGCGACGGCGATGTTCGTCTTCGCCGTCGGCGTGGTCGGCCTCCTCGCGTGCACGCTCGCCTCCGGCCCTCGAAGATCGCGACGACCTCGCGGCTCTCGACCGTCGGCCCCACCGCAGGTGCAACGACGCGCACCGGCGGTACAAGCGTCGATACAGCGACGCGCGATCACGGGTCTCCCGGCTCGCGAACGCCTCGCCGCCGAGGTCGCACCTCCTCGACAACGGCCGTTGAGCCCGGACGTTCACCGACGAGAGCGTGCCCGCCAACGTTCCGATCATGACTTCGACTTCGTCCTCGAGTTGCTCGACTCCGAGCCCGAGCGTGTCGTGGAAGTCGTGGAGCAATGGCTGGCAGAGGATGAAGCCAAGGCACAAGCCGAGGCCGATGCGTACGAGCGCGAAACCCGAGGCAGATGGTGAATCTACGACGATTTGACGCACCGCAGTTGCGTGACGACGAGGACGTTCGCGTGCTCGCTCGCCACGACGCCATGGTCGCTCGTCGTCGCCAGGATGCCGGCTTCCAGAGTGGGTACGTCGACGGGCAGGCTCATGCCGCGAACGAGGTGGCGGCCGCGATCGCGGACCACCGCCGCAACGCTGAACGCCTCGCAGAGCTCCATGGCGTGTTCGAGAAGGCCGTGGTCCAGCTGCGCGCCGACGACATGTCGACCGTTGACGAGATCGAGTCGACCGTCGTGACCCTCGCGATGCAGATTGCCGAGTCGATCGTCCAACGCGAGATCAGCGAGCACGATCTGGTCGCCGAGCGGATCCGCCATGCGATGCAGCTGGCGCCCCGCGACCAGCGGATCGAGCTGCGTGTACATCCCGACGACGAGGCCACGGCGATCGAATCGCTCGATGCCGGCCTCTACGCGCACCTCGACGACGTCGAGCTGATCGCGGACCCGTCCATCGGACGGGGCGGATGCACGCTTGATGCCGGCGACGCACACATCGACGCGCAAGTCGATGTCGTGATCGAGCGCGTTCGCGCCGATCTCGGCCTCGCCTGAGCAGCTGAAACGCCGCTCGACGGCGCATCGCTCGCTTGTCGCCGAACCTGCTTGCGCAGTTCGCGAAGTCCGCACAGTCGGTGCCGTGAGCATCTTCGCAATCTCCGACTCGACCACGCAGGTCATCGGTCGTGCACTCGACGGCCTCGAGGCCCGGCAACGCACGATCGCTGCAAACGTGGCCAACATCGAGACGCCCGGCTACCAGGCCCGCACCGTGAACTTCGAGGACGGCATTCGTGAGGCGATGGCCTCAGGAGACATGAGCCGGGCTCGGATCGACGTCGAGCAGTCCTTGGCGCCGACCCGACTCAACGGGAACAACGTGAACCTCGACATGGAGGTGATGGAGAGCTCGCAGACCGTGCTGCTCCAGCGCCTGCTGACACAGAGCATCACGAGCAAGTACTCGATGATGCGGACGGCGATCAGCGGGCGATGATCCGCACGCCTCTGACCCGTACTCCCTCCCGGAAGGATCGCTGACCGATGTCCGCCATGTTCACCAGTTTCGAAGCCTCCCGCTCGGGAATGGGCGCCTACAAGCTCTGGATCGACGCAGTCTCCGACAACGTCGCCAACATGAACAACATCACCTCGACCGACGAGCCGGCGTTCCAGGAACGCTTCGTCGTCGTGCAGAACGCGGCCGACGGCGCCGGGGTCGAGGTCACAGGGACGCTGTTCGGAGATCCGAACGGTGCGCTCGAGCACAACCCGAACCACCCCCTCGCTGACGAAGAAGGCATGATCCGTCGGCCTGACATCGACCTCAGCGAGCAGATGGTCTACCTCCAAGTCGCCCAGCGCGGCTACCAGGCCAACATCCGCACCTTCGAACGGGCGCGTGAGTCCTACGAAGCCGCACTCCAGATCGGAACGTCACGATGAGCATCGCACCCATCCTTCCCATCGGCATCCCCACTGCGCCCACTGGCGCCGCCGGGTCACTCGGCGGGGCCGGTGCAGCAACGGGCGGGGGAGACCTGTTCGCACAGATCTCCAATGCGCTCAGCACCGTCTCCGACGCACACACCAAGGTCGATCAGCTGTCGGTTCAGGCCGCCACGGGCGACCTCACGGCAGTGCACCAACTGACGATGGCCACCGCCGAGGCGCAGTTGCTCACGCAGCTGACCGTCGAGGTGCGAAACCGGGCCGTCGAGTCGTTCAACGAGATCATGCGGATGCAGGTCTGATTCATGGCGACCTCAACGACGAACTCCAACAAGGCCAACGAGCTTCTCGCGCGGGTGACACCGCTGCAGAAGGTCGCGGTCGGCGCTGCGGTGCTGACCCTGGTCGGTGGCGTCGTGTTGCTGGGTGGCCGTGGAAACGAGACGGTGATGGCTGCGGCCTACACGGATCTCGAGCCCGCTGATGCCGCGGAGGTGACCGACGAACTGGTCGCACGCGGCATCGACTACGAACTGGTTGATGGCGGCCGGACCGTGCTGGTCCCCCGAGACGAGCTCTACGAAGTGCGCGTCGACCTGTCGGCCGAGGGACTGCCGGCGTCGAACGAAGGCTACGCGCTCCTCGACGAACAGGGCCTCACCACCTCGGAATTCCGCCAGCGAATCGACTACCAACGTGCCCTCGAAGGCGAGCTCTCTCGGACACTTCGCGCGATCGACGGTGTCGCCGGTGCGACCGTGCACCTCGCGCTCCCCGAGGATTCGATCTTCATCGACGAAGCCCAAGAGGCCACGGCATCAGTGCTCGTGACCAGGGACGGCAGCGACATGCTCGGGAACGATCAGGTCGCCGCGATGGTCCATCTCGTGTCGTCGTCGGTCAAGGACCTCGGACCCGAGAACGTCACCATCGCCGATGCCAGCGGCCGGGTGCTGACCGACGGCACAGCGACACCGGGCAGTGGTGCCAGCATCGACGGTGAAACCGATTTCGAGCGTGAGCTCGCGAACAACGTCCGAGCGATGGTCGGTCGTGTGACCGGCCTCGACAACGTGGCCGTGAACGTCCGCGCCGATCTCGAACTCACCGAACGGTTGCAGACCAGCGAACGCTTCGAGACCGGCGACGAAGAAACCGGCGTCGTGGTTGCCGAGCGCACCTCGGAAGAGCAGTTCGAAGGAACGGGCACGGTTGGCGAAGCCGGCGTGCTCGGCCCGGACGGTGCACCGCTCGCCGCCGGTGGCGGCGATGGGGAATCCACCTACAGCCAGAACGACGCTGAGCGCACCTACGCCGTCAACCGTACGGTCGAGCAGATCACCCAGACACCCGGTGCGGTGAAGGGACTGTCGGTCGCAGTACTCGTCGACGAGAGCGCCGTCACGCCCGAACAGGTCGTCGCCCTCCAAGAGCTCGTCTCGACCGCTGCAGGTATCGATGTCGATCGCGGTGACACCGTCACGGTGACGGCACTGCCCTTCGAGATCCAGGAACCGCTCGAGCCGATCGATGACCTGCTCGCTGCCGAAGCGGCGATGGTCGCCTCGCAGCAACAGAACAACCTCATCCGCACAGGCATCATCGCCTTCGTGGTGCTGGTCGCACTGATCCTCGCCTACCGCAGCACTCGAAAGGCCCGCCGGGAGGTGTCGACACCGATCGACATCGGAGCGATCCGTTCCGCTGGGGTCGAGACCCCAGCGCTGCCCACCGCCGAGGACGAGACCGACGAAGACGACGAGCCGTTCGAACTCGACATGAAGTCGAACGAAGCCCTCGTCGAGCTGAGTGCGCTCGCTGATCAACATCCCGAAGACGTGGCTCGCATCTTGCAGTCATGGCTCGCTGACGATGGGTCACGCCTGTGAGCGTCATCGAGACGACGGCAGCCAAGAACGAGCGGCAACTGAGCGGGGTCGAGAAGGCCGCGATCGTGCTGCTCGAGCTGGGAACCGAGCGCGCGTCCCAGATCATGAAGATGCTGGGCGAGACCCAGGCCACCATCGTGGGCGAGGCAATCGCCCGTGTCGGGCAGGTCACGCCGAGCGATGCCGAGCGGTCGATGCGGGAGTTCGCTGCTCTCGCCAAGTCAGGCGCCGGAACGGTTGGCGGCATCGAACGTGCCCGAGACCTCCTCGCGGCCTCGGTCGGTCAAGAGCGAGCAGATGCCATCCTCGACGAACTGATTGCCGAAGGCATCACGTCTCCGTTCGAGTTCATCGCTCGGATCGAAGCTCGCCAGCTCGTCAACTTCCTCGGTGGGGAACACCCTCAGACGATCGCCGCCGTCGTGGCGCACGTTCCGTCCGAGATGGGCACGCAGATTCTCGCCGGTTTGTCCGACGAACTGCGACAGAGCGTGTCGGTTCGCCTCGCAAAGCTCGAACGGGTCTCGTCCCAAGTGATGCAGTCGATCGTGGAAGTGCTCGAACGACGCTTCAAGACCGGTGCGCAGCGCAAGAGCGAGGCCGAAGACGCCGGTGGCGTCCAGCGTCTCGTCGACATCTTGAACCGCAGCGATCGAAACACCGAGAAGTCCATTTTCGAAGCCCTCGAGGCGGCGGAGTCCGATCTGGCCGACACGGTCCGCTCGCTCATGTTCGTGTTCGAAGACATCCTCGAACTCGAGGATCGATCCGTCCAGATGGTGCTTCGAAACGTCAACAACGCCGAGCTCGCAACAGCCCTCAAGGGAGTGGATCCCGAAGTGCGTACCAAGATCACCTCGAACATGTCCGAACGTGCAGCGCAGAACCTCATCGACGAGGTCGACCTGCTCGGCCAGGTTCGCCGCTCCGACGTTCAGACGGCTCAGAACGCCGTGCTCAACGTCATCCGGCAGCTCGAAGAAGCGGGAGACATCGTCATCTCGCGTGGCTCGGACGAGTTCGTTCTGTGAGCGGGCCACTCGTCTTCGAACGTGTCGGAGATCGGGTCGCCCGCGCAGCGACCGGTCTCGCGCCGGTCCGGTCCGGACGCGTCTCACGCGTGGTCGGGCTCGGGTTCGATGTGGCAGGTCTGGACCTGCCGATCGGCGCCTATGTCGACGTCGACTGCGGGCCGTCGAAGCTCGCCGCCGAAGTGGTCGCATGTTCTTCGGGCTCCGTCACGTGCCTGCCGTTCGGAACGGTTCGCGGTCTGTGTGTCGGCGCGATCGTCACCCCGAGCCGCCGCGGCCCGACCGTTCCCGTCGGCACGGCGCTCCTCGGACGCATCGTGGATGCATTCGGCCGGCCCATCGACGACGGCCCGCCCCTCGATGGGGTGGTCGACGTCGAGATCAGTGGCGAGCCGCCCCATCCGTTGCGCCGCGAGCGAGTCGTCGAACGGCTTTCGCTCGGTGTCCGCGCATGGGACTCGATGGCTCCGATGGGCCGGGGGCAACGCGTCGGCGTGTTCGCGGGCTCCGGTGTCGGCAAGTCGACCTTGATGGGCATGGTCGCACGAGGTGCGCAGTCCGACGTGAACGTCGTCGCATTGATCGGCGAACGCGGACGAGAAATCCGGGAATTCGTCGAGGAGGAACTCGGCGAGGAGGGGCTCGCACGCTCAGTCGTGGTCGTGGCGACCTCCGACGCTCCAGCGCTCGTGCGGCTCCGTGCTGCCGACGCCGCGACGCGCATCGCCGAATGGTTCCGCGATCGAGGCTCCGACGTGATGTTGATGATGGACTCGATCACGCGTTACTGCATGGCACAACGCGAGATCGGCCTGGCGGCGGGGGAGCCCCCGACTTCGCGGGGCTATCCGCCGAGCGTTTTCACGATGTTGCCGCGGCTCCTCGAGCGCGCCGGCACCTCCGACGTCGGCTCGATCACCGGTCTGTACACCGTGCTCGTCGATGGCGACGATCACAACGAACCGATCGCCGACGCTGTGCGTTCGATCCTCGATGGACACGTCGTGCTCAGCCGTGATCTCGCTCATTCCGGCCACTACCCGGCCATTGACGTCCTGTCGTCGGTGAGTCGTGTCCAGAACGCGGTGACGGAGCCTGTCGAACGGAGCGCTGCAAGCCAGCTGCGCTCGTTGCTCGCTGCGCATGCCGACGCCCGCGACCTGATCGACATCGGTGCGTACGTGCCGGGATCGAATCCGGTGGTCGACCGCGCCGTCGCTCTCAAGCCTCATGTGGACGGCTTTCTCCGTCAGACGGTCGATGATCCGACCGATGCCGAGACCTCGGGTCGGATGCTCGCCAACATGCTCGGAGTTTCTGGATGAGCCGATCGCGTCGCATGGAGACCGTCGTGCGCGTGCGCCGGCTGCAAGACCGTGTGGCCGAGGCCGAGGTCGCTCGACGACACGGCGCCGTCCGTGAACACGTCGACGGCATCGAAGCGGCTGTCGACGCGCTGTCTCGTCACGACGAGACCAGCGACGATCCGCTCGACGACGCACGAGGATTGCGCCGACGCGATTGGTCGATTCGTGGTGCATTCGATGACATCGCTCATCGCCATCAACTGCTGCAGATTGCCGAACGCGCCTCCGACGATGCGCTCCGAGAGTGGCACGCAGCGCACCGGCGACGCGAGGCGGTCGAACGCATCGCAGAACGCCAGCGCCTCGCTGCGCAGGTCGCGGAGCGCCAACAGGAGCAGAAGGAACTCGACGATCTCGTCACCACGCGCCATGCGCGCGGAGAAGGACTGGCCTCATGACCATCATCGATGCACTGACCTCGCCGCCGAGCCCGCCTCGGAGGCGCCAAGCCGGTCCCGAGCGATCGAGCGGTGCCGACTTCGCCGATGTCTTCGCCAAGCAGCGTGGTCGCGACGAGATCACCGAGCAGAACGGTCCGGTGCTCGACCGGGCGGCAGATCGCCGAGACCACGCCGAGGCGTCAGGTGGCGGTGCCGAGACGTCACTCGACGGCGCGGAGGCGTCAGGTGGGGGCGCCCAGACCGATGGAACCGACGATGCGCCGACGGCTGACACCGAGCCCCGCACATCGAGCCAGACCGACTCCATCGACGACGCGTCCGTGTCGGCAGACCCGAACGACGCTGCGAAGACCGACGCGACCGCCGATGGTCTCGACGTCGCACCTGAAGCGTTGCTTCACGCGGCCTCCGACGTCGTCGCTGCCGGAACTTCAGGCGGTATCGACGTCGAAGCCTCGGTGGTCACCGCCTCCGGGCCCGACATCGACGCATCGCCGGCAACCGGAGCGACGGCAACGGGAGCGACGGCGCCCGCCGCCAGCCTCGTAACGGCGTCACCGACGACCGACGAACCAGCGCTGAGTCCCGACGGGACGGCAGCTACTGGCCACGTGCCCGCCGAGACCGCTGCACCCGAGGCGCTCGCATCGGATTCGTCCATCGCTGTCGCATCGACGGCGAACGCCGAATCAGCTGTCGACGCCGCCGACACCACTCCGACAGGCACCGCAACCGTCTCGACGTCCCCGGTCGCGAGCCAGACCGCCGCCGATCAGACATCAGCCGTGGCCAGCCCGGAGCAGAGCGACACCGCTGCGGCATCTGGCGTCCAGCCGTCCCAGCGTCCGATGTCGCCGGAGAGCGCCGCGATCTCGACGCCGGCTGCCACGACGACTGCTCCGGCAACCGCGCTGACCGCCACAGACCAGACCGCCGTTGACGAAGCCGCCACGGGCATTCCGCAGAGTGAGGCAAACGCAACGCGCCAACGCCCTGTCGCTTCCTCACCCGCCGCGTCCGCCGTCGCCGCGGAGGCAGCGCCGTCGGAGGCAACAGCTCTCACCGGTGTGCTCGGCGACGCCCTGGTCGCCGAGACGGCTCCGAACAAGCCGGGTGCCACCTCGTCGGGCATTCCGGTGGTCGCGCCGCCAGCGGGGGAGACCTCGAGCACGAACGGCATCGAGCCCACGACCGAACGGCCTGCAGCGTCCGCTGCCGCATCGTCCGACCCCACACGTACCACTGGGTCAGGTGCTCGCCTCGCCGAGCACGTGGCCATGAGAGACCTGGTCGAACGCATCGATCGACATCGCCTGGCATCGAGCGGCCGCCTCGAACTCGAGATCGTGAGTGAACGCTTCGGCGCGATTCGCGTGGAGGCGCTCGATTCCGGCGACGGGGTCCAGCTCTCATTGCGCGGCGACGGCGCCGCAGGTCACGACCTCTCCGATCTTGCCGAGGAACTCCGACAAGAGTTCGACCGCGACGGAGACCGCCCGACGAACGTCCGCATCGACGGCGACGGCGAACCCCGCAACGACGCGGCACGCCGCGAGTGGGATCGCTCGACAAGCCCCGAACGCTTCGCGACCGCCGGAACCGGTGGTCTGGACCTCCGCCTCTGACGACCACCGACCCGCTGTCGACCACGACGCGGATCGTCACCACGACACGAACAGGAACCCAACACATGGACGCCATCGCCCCGATCGGCACACTCGATCCGACCGCGCAAGCCAATGTCGACGCGAACCCGGTCGGTGCGCCGCCGCCCAACTCGACGCTCGACAAGGACGCCTTCTTGAAGCTGCTCATCGCGCAGCTCAAGTATCAGGATCCGACGGCGCCGACCGACGTGTCCGAGATGATGGCGCAGACCTCTTCACTCTCGATGGTCGAACGGCTCGACGAGATCGCCGAAGGCATCAACGCGATGAACAGCGGCGGCCCGATCACGAACGCCGCCGGCATGCTCGGCAAAGAAGTGACCTTCGAAGCCGGCCAGCCGGAACCGATTACGGCAACCGTCGACTCGGTGCGCATCGTCGACGGCCAGACGCTGCTGTCGGCAGGCGGCTACGACGTTCCTCTCGATGCGCTCGTCGAAGTCCGACCGGCCACTGCGCCGGTCGTACCGACCCTGCCGATCACCACATCGACCACCGCGTCTGACGAGCCCGCCGCATCCGACGGGAACGACCAGACCAACGACACGTCGGCCACCACCGCCGACGTCTGACCCAGACCGCCAAGGTCGCCCGGCTCCTCGCAACGCCGGAATGACCTCACTGCGTGAATCGATCCCATGCGGACGATCCACCACACGATCGGACGGAACCGAGCGTGCACACTTCGACCACCCGGCACGGACGCCGACGGACGGCTCGGAGCTGCGATCAATCCACCATCTGCCAGGAGGCACCCCACGTGATCCGATCAATGTCCAGCGCACTCTCAGGTCTGCGCAACCACCAGAGCATGATCGATGTCATCGGTAACGACATCGCCAACGGCTCGACCACCGGCTTCAAAGGAAGCTCCACCGTCTTCGCTGACGTCCTGTCGCAAACGCTCTTCGGCGCCGCCGCAGGCAACGCCGAGAACGCCGGAACGAACGCCGCTCAGATCGGCCTCGGTTCCCGCCTCGTCGGCACGCTCCAATCGCAGGCTCAGGGCGCACTCCAGCGCACCGGCCGCTCGACGGACCTCGCCATCCAGGGCGACGGCTTCTTCGTCGTTCGCAACGGCAACGACCAGATGTACACCCGCAACGGCTCGTTCGTCCTCGACGGCAACGGCCGGCTCGCAACGACCGATGGTCTCCTGGTGCAGGGTTGGCAGGCCGACGGCGCCGGCAACATCGACACGAACCAGACCCCGGGCACGGTCGAGATCCAGAGCGGCAACCTGCAGCCGCCGGTCGCGACCGCAGAAGTCACGACCGCTGGCAACCTCGACCGTCGTCTCGCCGTCGGTGCCGTGAGCACGCTCGGCGTCATCATGTACAGCGACACGGGCGAAGAGGTCCTCCTCACCGTCGAGTTCGAAAAGACCGCCGCCGACCAGTGGACCGCCACGGGCAGCTACGGCGACCCCGCCACGGCCGTTGCGTTGACGGACAACGTCCTCACCTTCGGAGCAGACGGCGAGCTCACCGCTCCCGCAGACGGCAACGTCAACATCGCCGGCGGCCTGATTCCGGGGTTCGCCAACCCGGTCGCTCTCGACCTCGGCGCAGCCGGCGAGCCACAGCGGATCACGCAGTACGCCAGCGAGGGTACCGCCACGGTGCTGAACCAGGACGGCAGCCCGGCTGGTGTGTTGAACTCGTTCAGCATCGGCCAGGACGGCCGTATCACCGGCACCTATTCGAACGGTCGGATCGGCACCATCGGTCAGATCGCTCTGGCATCGTTCACCAACCCCGAGGGCCTCGAGCGCCTCGGTGGTGCCTGGCGTCAGTCCGTGAACTCGGGTCTGCCGCAGCTCGGTGCCGCCGCGCAGGGCGGTCGAGGATCGATCTCTGCGGGCACTCTCGAGATGTCGAATGTCGACCTCGCCGAGGAATTCACCCATCTGATCACGGCGCAGCGTGGCTTCCAGGGCAACGCCCGGATCGTCACCGCCAGCGACGAGATCCTCCAGGAGGTCGTCAACCTCCGACGCTGATGTGGTCGGCGCCGCAGTGATCGTCACTGCGGCGCCACCGCCCCATCTGCGCTGAAGCCGGCCGTCACCCGCCATGAGCTCTGTCGAAACCACCCCCCTTCGCGATCCATCGGACGCCCTCGAGTTCGATTTTCGGCATCCGTCGACGCTGTCCCGCGAGGACGCGCGAGCCCTGCAGCTGCTGCAGGAGTCCTTCGCCCATGGCGTCGGGACGACGCTGGCATCCTCGATTCGCGCCTCCATCGACGTGCAGATCGCCGCGGTCGAGCAGATTCCGTACGGCGAACTCGTCCGGCGGACCCCCAACCCGTCCGCCATCGCGATGCTGCGCCTCGATCCCGTGAGCCCGCAAGCGATGCTCCAGATCGATCCCGCGATCTCGTTCGCGATCGTGGAACTTCTCGTGGGCGGCTCGAACGCGAGCGAACCACTCGACCGGGCGCATTCGGAGATCGAAGACACGCTGCTGCGCTCGTTGCTCCAGCAGATGTTGCCGACGCTCGACGAGGCATTCCAGGGGATCGCCCCGGTGCAGTCCTCGCTGGTCGGTCAGGAGTCGAACCCGACGTTCGTGCAGATCGCCTCGGCCACCGACATGGTGGTGGCGATCAGCCTCACCGTCGAAGTCGACGGTGTTCCGGGTTCGATGTGCCTCGCAGTGCCCGTCCGGGCCATGCGCCCGTACCTGGATGAACTGCGCACCGAACCCGATGCCGAGCAGAACCAGCTCGAGCTGATCAACATCCGCCAGCGCGTCACCGAGCATCTGGGCCAGGTCGACGTCGTCGCAGCGGTTCGCTTCGATCCGCTGGTCGCCTCGTCACGTCAGCTCGTCGACCTGGAGGTCGGCGACGTTCTGCGCCTCGAACACGAAGTGGACGCTCCGCTGGTGTTCGAGATCGAGGGCGTGGCCGTGCACGATGTGACGCTCGGTCGCCTGAAGCGGCACCTCGCAATCGAAGTCGGCGGTGCCGCACCCGAGCGCCCTCGTCGGCCGAGTCGAATGACGCTCGTCGACCCCGACAGCCTCGGCTGAGCCGTCGCGACCGGTGTGCTCCCGCGTTCGTCACGCTGAGCGCACCTGCTTGACCCGATCTGGAATCACGGACGGTCCACGGTGAGGCTCAATCGAGCCGAACCGTACGAACCGCCGGGCAGGTCCCGGAGGGAGGCGAGCACCCCATGACGACCACCGCCCCGCATCCGACCGACGCACAGGCCATCGATCTGACCGATCTCATCGCGTCGGCGAAGGAACTGGCATCGTCGCTCGGCAACGAGGGAGAGCCGGACGAAGACGCCGAGTGGCCGGTGACGACTGACCATCGCAGCCTGGTCGCCGACTTCACGGGCGAACGCGCCGGGAGCGTGTACCTCGGGCTGTCCGAGCCGAACGTCAATCGCCTCACGGCAGACGCCGACACCGCCAACGCCGTCGTCGGAGCGCTCGTCGGAGCGCTCGGAATCGACCCGGAGTCGGTTGAGATCACCGAGCTCCGACCCGCTGACGACCTGCCCGAACGTCACCTCGTGATGGTCGACGACAAGAAGATCCTCGGCGTGGGGTTCTCGCTGGAGGCGGTCGAAGAATCGCCGGTCGACGCTGCCGGACCGGCTTCGTTCGAGCCGACGCCGATCAACGGGAGCGGCGCCTCCGCAGGCTCGATGGGCGCGCCGATCTCGATGCTCGCAGATGTCGACATGCTCGTGACCGTCGAGCTCGGTCGGGCAACGCTCCCAGTGCGTGAACTGCTGTCATTGCAGCCAGGAATGGTCGTCGAACTCGACCGCCAGGCGGGAGCCCCGATCGACGTACTCGTCAACGGCCGGCGCATCGCACGCGGCGAAGTCGTCGTGCTCGACGAGCAGTTCGGTCTCCGAGTGACCGAGATCATCGCCGACGGAGCTGCCTGACGTGGGTGACTTCGGAGAGCTCGTCGTCCGAATGCTGATCTCGCTCGGCATCGTCCTCGCCCTCGTCGCCGTGGCCTACATCGTGGCGCGACGCCGCCAGTCCGGTCTGACCGTCGGTGGCCAGCGGCGCCGGCAGCGGACCGCAGTCGCGCCGACGCTCCAAGTCGAGGGCCGCGCCGGCCTGGCCCGCGGGTCGTCCGTCGTGGCAGTGCGCTTCGCCGACCGCATCGTGCTCGTCGGTGTCACCGATGGCGCACCCACCTCGGTGCTCTCCGACGTGTCCGCCGCCGACTGGGACCGTGAGCCCGAGGTGCCGGTGTCATCCGCCGTCGCCGAACGCGCCGAGGCGCTCCTTGCCGTCGCCGCTGCCGACCGGCCCCTTCGCTCGGTCGACGCTCCCGTCCGTACCGCCTCTGGCGCCCGCACGTCGCTGGACCTGGGCGATCTCACCGAACGTCGCCCCGGATTCCTCGAAGCGCTCCGCGACGCCACCACCCGCCGCACCGCCTGAGCGATCGCTCACCCTCCTCGTGCCCATGACCGCTTCGTCTCGCCTGCGCCGAGTGTCGCTACTGCGTCACGTCGTCGCGGTCGTCGTGGCGATCCTGGCGGTCGTTGCGATGGCCGACACCGCCGCAGCACAGGTGACTCCCGACGGCGGCCCGACGCCCGTTCAGCCGATCGAACCGATCGAACCGGTCGACAGCCCGCCGCCTGCATCGATCGAACCCGGATTCCCGCTGCAGCTCAGCGAGAGCGAAGACAACGGCAACTCGGTGACGCTCGACATCCCGGGCGCCGAGGACTCGTCGAACATCGTCGTCATCATCCTCGTGCTCACCGTCTTGTCGGTGGCCCCGAGCATCCTGATCCTGATGACCTCGTTCACGCGGATCGTGATCGTCCTCTCGCTCACCCGCAACGCCCTCGGCGTGCCGCAGCTGCCGCCGCAGCAGGTGATCGTGGGCCTGAGCATCTTCCTCACTCTCTTCGTGATGGGTGACACGCTCGAGCTGCTCAACACGACAGCGTTGCAGCCGTTGCTCGACGGAGAGATCGAGATTGGGGAGGCGTTGGAGCGTGCCGAACAGCCGATCCGAGCCTTCATGCTCGGATCGACCAGGGAATCCGAGTTGGAGCTGTTCCTCGACGCTGCCGACGTCGATGGACCCGTGGCCCGCGACGAGGTGCCGCTCACAGCGCTCATCCCGGCGTTCGTGCTCTCCGAGTTGAAGTCGGCGTTCATCCTGGGCTTCGTCATCTTCGTGCCCTTCCTCGTGATTGACCTGGTCACCTCGGCCGTGCTCGTCTCGCTCGGCATGATGATGCTGCCGCCTACGTTCGTGTCGCTGCCGATGAAGCTCCTGCTCTTCATCCTGCTCGACGGCTGGACGCTCGTGATCGAGATGCTCCTCAACACCTCGTAGACGAGCACCCGCTGTTCCCGAAGACCGCGTGCACCCGCACCGATCCCCAGCGCCTCGCACCCGACCGCTCCGAACGGAGACACTCGTGAATCCCTCAGCCGCCATCGACATCGCAACCGACGCCCTGATCCTCGGCGCTCAGATCGCCGCACCCTTTCTGCTCGTGGTGCTCGCGATCGGTCTCGTCGTCGGCCTCATGCAGTCGGTGACCCAGATTCAGGAGCCGACGCTCGCCTTCGTACCGAAGCTGATCGGTGCCGCCATCGTGATCGCGGTTGCCGGACCGTGGATGCTCGACGAGATGATCACGTTCGGGCAGGAACTCGCCGCAAAGGCGCCGCAGCTGCTCGAAGGCTGACTCGGATTTTCGCACGCCATGGACCTCTCGATTCCCGCCGCCCAGCTGATGGGTTTCTCGCTCGCCATGGTGCGAACGACCGCGTGGATCGCGATCTGCCCGCCGTTCAACTCGCCGGCAGTCCCGAAGCGCATCCGCGTGGGGCTCGCAACAGCGATCTCATTGCTGATCGCCACGCGGATCGGCGCCAACGTGACCCCCGATCTCAGTACCGGAGAGTTCATCGTCACGATGCTGGCCCAGGCCATCGCGGGGCTCGCACTCGGGTTCGCGGTGTTCATGCTGTTCGCAGCCGTCCGAGCAGCTGGCGAGCTGATCGACCTCCAGGTCGGCTTCGCCCTCGGTGCTGTGCTCGACCCGCTCACGGGCACCGCAGCGGCTCCGATCGGACGCTTTCACCAGTTCCTCGCGATCACGATCCTGTTCATCATCGACGGTCACACCCTCGTGGTGCGTGGCTACCTCCGATCGGTCGAAGCGGTCCCGCTCGGCGGTGTCGACACCGCCAAGCTCGCCGATGCGATGCTCGACCTGCTCACCACGTTCTTGATCGCCTCGGTGGAGATCGGGCTGCCGGTGCTCGCGGCGCTCTTCGTCGCCGAAATCGCTCTGGGTCTGCTCGGCAAGGCGGCGCCCCAGATGAACATCCTGGTGATCGGATTCGCAGCCAAGGCGTTCATCGCGCTGGTTCTGCTCGCGATCACCGTCGCCACACTTCCGAACTCGATCGACACGCTGATCGAGCGTGGGATCCGAGGGGTCGGCGGAGCGATCGGGGGGTGATCCATGCCGAGTAAGCAAGACAAGACAGAGCTCCCAACTCCGAAAAAGAAGAAAGAGATTCGGGAGAAGGGTGAGTTTGCGAGATCGCAGGACCTCACCGCGTGGATGAGTGTGCTGATCGGGCTCTACGTCGTGCCGATCGCAGCGGGTCGCCTCGCGTCGGTACTCGATGCCTCGCTGAACCTCGTGAACACGACGAGCATGAAGAGCGTGACCGCGGCGGACGGTGCGGTGCTGCTGGGAACCACGCTGCGGGCCGGGTTCCTCGCCGTCGCGCCGATGCTCGCGGTCGCCTGGGCGGCGAGCTTCCTTGCCTCCTTTGCCCAGGTCGGGCCGATGATTTCGCTGAAAGCCGTCAAACCGGACTTTAAGCGCGTGAACCCGAAGTCGGGCTTCAAACGGTTGTTCTCGCCGAAGTCGCTCTGGGAGACGGCCAAGCAGCTCATCAAAGTGGTCGCGATCTGCGTCGCCGCCTGGGCGCCCGGATGGGCGCTCGTCAACGACCTGATCGGTCCGAGCCGGCCCGAATTCGGTGGCGGACTCGCCGAGGCCGGTCGCGCGACCCTTTCGATGGTCCGCAATGCGGCATGGGCGATGTTCTTGCTGTCGTTGGCGGACTACGGATACCAGCGGTACCAGTTCCAGCAAGACCAGAAGATGACCAAGCAAGAGGTCAAAGACGAGAGCAAGAACGCCGAGGGCGACGCCCAGGTGAAGGGTCGGATGCGTGCCGCCCAGCGAGACCTCGCACGCAACCGCATGCTCGCCGACGTCGGTGGCGCCGACGTGATCATCACCAACCCGACGCACATCGCCGTTGCAATCCGCTACGACATGGCCTCCGGGGGAGCGCCCACGGTCGTGGAGACCGGAGCGGGCAACGTCGCAGCGAAGATCCGTGAGGTCGGCCGTGAAGCCGGCGTGCAGCTTGTCGAGGCGAAGCCCCTGGCCCGTGCGCTCTGGCGCGCGTGCGATGTCGGCGACGAGGTGCCGGTCGCGCTGTATGAAGCGGTGGCGAAGGTGCTCGTGTTCGTGCGCCGCCTCGATCGACGAATGCGGCGGGACACGCCGATCGATCTGCCACGTGCGTCGCGCGTCGAGGCAGAGCTGCTCGAGTCGATTCCGGCCAAGCGCAACCGACGGCGGGGATGATTCAAGCTGTGTCTCGAACCTGCCGAAGGATCAGATGTTCCCATGAGTGATGTCATTCTTCGACGACCCGAGAACTCGATGCAACACAGAGTCTTCGTCGGCCGTCAGCCGCTTCTCGACACGTCGTTTCGCACGATCGGATACGAGCTGCTGTTCCGCGGGAGCGCCCACGATGGATCCGCAGACTTCCGTGATGGCGATGTCGCGACCGCGAAGGTGCTCGCGCACTCAGTCGCCGACATCGGTCTCGACCATCTCGTCGGCGACCGCCTCGCATTCGTCAACGTCACGCGCTCGTTCCTGACCAGGCCCGAGCTTCTCGAGTTCCTCCCGCCGCAGCGGATGGCACTCGAAGTGCTCGAGACCATCGACCCCGACGACGATGTGATCAACGGCATCAAGCGACTGAAGGACGCCGGCTACCTCATCGCGCTGGACGACTTCCAGCCTGACGGACCCACCGCTCCGTTGCGGGACCTCGCCGACATCATCAAGTACGACTGGACGGCGTTCGACTCGCCGACACTGTCGGCCCAGGCCGAGATCGACCGAGCTGCCGGACGACGTGTGCTCGTCGAGCGAGTCGAGACCGCTGCTGACCACACTGCGGTAGCCCGTGCCGGCGCCGACTTTTTCCAGGGTTACTTCTTCGCCCGACCCAGTATCACCACCCGCACGACGGTTCCCGCGAACACGATGGCGCTCGTGCGCCTCGTTGCGGAGATCAATCGACCCGACACCTCGATGTCGCAGATCGTCGAACTCCTGGCGCAGGACGTTGCGATGTCGGTGAAGATCCTCCGCGTCGTCAATGCCGCAGCACACGGCCTCGCGAACCGAGTCGAGTCGATCCAACACGCGGCCGTGCTGATCGGGCGAGAACACTTGAGGAGCTGGGCAACGCTCGTCCTCATGGCCTCGATCGATGATCAGCCCGCGGCACTGGTCGGGCTCGCGCTCGCGCGCGCAAAGTTCTGCGAGGAGCTGGCCGAACGTCGGCGATTGCCGGCGCCGGTCCGGTTCTTCACCGTGGGGATGCTCTCGTTGCTCGACGCGATGACACACACGACAATGGAGGCGTGCGTCGCCGAGATCGCGGTCACCGACGAGATTCGCGATGCACTGCTCGGCGTGCCTGGCGTGCTGCGAGAAGTGCTCGATCTGGCGATCGAGCTCGAAGGCGACGGTCCCGATGCGTCGTTCCTGGACGACACAGTCCTCGAGGCATACCGTGCGGCCCTTGCCTGGACCTCTTCGATCACATCGACGGCCCAAATCGTCTGATCTCGAGCTCGTCTGATCGAGCGACGGCCGGCTCGCTTCGCAACGGCCGGCGATGGCACCATGGGACATCAGTGATCGCCTGAGTCCGCGCCGAGGGGGACCAATCGATGGACAGTCTCACGATGGCCCGCAGCGCCCGCGGCTCGATCGGAATGCTCGCCATGGCGTGGCTGATCAACGAGTCGACGACCCGCCGAGCATCCGAGCTCGGGCTCGATGCCGAAGGTCTCGGTGGCTACGCCGTCGGGCGGCTCGGCGTGCTGGGTGACTGCCCAGTGGACAACGTGGTCGGTGCGGCGTTCTTCTGGGACCCACCGACGATGCGGCGCATGGTGGCGGCTGGACGTGCCGCGGCCGCTCCGTCGCAGGGTGCCGCGCTCTACGCGACGATCTGCCAGGAGTGGGGCGCCCAAAAGCTTGATGGCCTCGACGGCGTCGAGCGACTCGGGGAGCTCCTCGAGCAGGTGGTCGCGACAGCATCGCCGAATGGCGCGCCGTTGTTCGTGGGCTGGCGCGACATGCCGTTGCCTTCTGACCACGGGCCCGCTCGAACGTTCCAGTTGGCGCAGGTCATGCGCGAGCTCCGCTTCAGCCGGCATTGTGTCGCTGTCCAGGCCGCGGGCATGAGTCCGCTCGAAGCGATCCTCTCCGGACCGGCGGGGGAGTGGAACGCGAAGATGTTCGGTTGGACCGACCCGTTCCCCGACACTTCACACCTTGGAGAGTCCCGCGAGGCGGTCGAGCGGGCCACCGACCAGCTCCACGCCGTCGACTTCGACGTCTTGACCGACGCCGAGCGCGACGAACTGCGGAGCCTGGCCAAGGCCGCACGAGCGCACCACGGATGACGGGAACGAACATGACCGACGACACCGGATTCGACCTCGAGCAGGTCGATCGACTTCTTTCGACCACCCGCTCGGTCCGCAAGCGTCTCGACTTCGATCGCCCGGTCGAGGATCAGCTGCTGTTCGACTGCATCGATCTCGCCGAGCAGGCTCCGAGCGGCGGCAACGACGCCAGCCGGCGTTGGATCGTGATCCGTGACGAGGCGACCAAGCAGCGGCTCGGAGAGATCTACGCCCGCAACGGTGAGTTCATGACCCGCGTCGCGAACCGCCTGGAGGGCACCGGCCACGGCAAAGAGAGAGTGTTCGACTCGAGCGCCTACCTCGTCGAGAACTTCGCCAAGGCGCCGGTACTGGTCATCGCAGCCATCTGGGGAATCCATGACGACTCGGGTCGCCCCGGCCTCTTCGACTCGGTCATCCAGTCAGCGTGGAGCTTCAACCTGGCCTTGCGATCCCGTGGGCTCGGGAGCACCTGGACAACGCTGCTCAACGCCAGCGTCGACGAACTGGCGGGTATTCTCGGTATTCCCGAGGGCGTCACGACCATCGTGACGTTCCCGGTCGCCTACACGAAGGGCACCGACTTCAAACCAGCAGCTCGTCGTCGGGCCGAACAGATCACCTACTTCGATCGTTGGGGCTTCACTCGGGCTCGAGCGTCGACCGACGGCGTCCCGCGATTCGAAGACGGGCAGGGTGTGGTCGCCGAGATCGATATCGAGGCCTCACCCCGAAAGGTGTGGCCGTTCGTGACCGACATCACGATCCCGGTTGGGGCCAGCGAGGAACTGCAGGGGGCGGAATGGAACGGCGACGAGCGCGGGCTCGGCGCGACCTTCACCGGACACAACAAACTCGGTGACATGGAGTGGTCGATCGAGAACCACGTGACGGCGTACTCCGAGGGGCGCGTCTTCGTGTGGGGCACGGCGGCCACCGAGAGCCCGGGAGGTCGATGGCGGTTCGAGATCGTCGATCAGGGCGCCGGCAGCCGACTGCGCTTCTCGATGGAGATCGGTACCGAGAACAACCTGACCGTCGGTTTCGCGGAGGCCGCTGACGACGCGGTCAAGGTCATCAACGGTCGCCGCACACAGATTCGCACGAACATGCAGCGGACCTGCGAGGCCATCAAGGCCGCCGTCGACGGCGGGTGATGGCTGGCGGGTTCC
>JBGCFW010000302.1:0-8395 GCA_045107155.1 Ilumatobacter sp.
GCCCTCTGGGCCGACGATGACGTTTCCCAAGCGGAAGTCGCCGTGGACCACATGCTGGCGGGTCGGCGGCGGGCGATGCCGGATCAGCCAGCGCCGCACGAGTTCGAGCACGGGCTGGCTGTCGCTGACCGCGTCGAGCACCTCGGTGTACCGCTCGATCTGGTCGGGGGCGTCGAGCCCACTGACGGTGGCAGGGTCGATCTGGTGGACGCGTGCGAGCGCTTCGCCCAGCTGCGCAGTGAGAACTCGACGGGCCTCAGCGAATTCGTCGTCGCGCTGGATGCGCCGCGCGATCGTCTCGCCGTCGACGGCCTCGAGGATCATGTGGGCCGTGGTGCCACTCGGATCGAGGCCCGACGAGATGAGTCGGGGCGCTGGAACACCCGCTGCCCCGGCGGCCCGCACGACGTCGGCCTCGACGGCCATGTCTCGTTCGTCGCCGGCGCGCTGGCGTTGGATCACGAGGTCGACGTCATCGGCGCGAAAGCGCCAGGTCTCACGAGATGCGCCTCCGGACAACCGCGTGAGGTCGTCGATGACCGCGTCATCGAGCTCGCGACGGAGCAGCGTGGACAGGTCGTGGGTCGGGGTGCCTGGCTCGACCATCGGCCGATCGTGGCAGATCAGCAGCCGGCAGCTCGCACCGTCGGGTAGGGGTTGACCGCCTGACCTCCGCCGGGGTGCACCTGGAAGTGCAGATGCGGCGTGGAGAACCGAGCGTTGCCGGTGTCGCCGTTGTAGCCGATGAGCTCGCCGGCGCTCACTCGCCGGCTGGATCCCTCGTACCGGTCGAGGTGCGCGTAGTAGTAGCGGTTGCCGTTGTCACCGACGAGTGAGACTGCATTGCCACCGAGTCGGTTCTGCTTGAAGGTGGCGGTGCCACTGACCACCGCGTAGATCGGCAGACCGCGGGGCGCGATGAGGTCGACGCCTTCGTGACGGCGACCACCCGAGCGTGCAGCACCCCAGGTGTCGCCGTACGCGGCGCCCGGCATCGGGCACAGGATGTTGTCGATGTAGACGCCACCGTTGCTCACGGGGGATGGCGTGTTGCCGCCTCCACCCCCGCCCGTGCGGCCGCCACTCGATCCGCCCGAGCCGCCGGTGTTGGTCGCGATCGTGGTCGTGGTGGTGGTCGTGGTGCCGGGCACGGTGTCGTCGTCGGCCCCCGACGGCGCCGGCGCGGCCGCTACCTCGTCAGGCGTCGCCGTCGGTTCAGGCACGACGAGACCGGGGTTCGGCTGCGCTCTCGCAGCGGCCTCGGCGGCGAGTCGTCGGCGCTCCTCCTCCTCGGCGAGGTCGGCTGCGATCTTCGCTTCGAGAGCACGCTGGACCGCTTCGTCTTCGAGACGATCCGCTTCGATCTCGCGGAGCCGTTCGACTTCGTCGAGCGCGTCTTGTTCGAGCTGGCGGAAGGTCTCGCGTTGCGCCTGCAGCTCTTCTTGGCGGTCGGCCATCTCGTCTTGGGTGTCGGCGAGTTCGGTCTGCGCGAACTCGTACTCGTCGAGGACGTCGGCACCGGTATTCGTGAGGACGTCGAGGTAGACATCAGCCTGAACCTGATCTTGAGGTGCAGAGACGTCGGTCAGGAGTGGAATGCCCTGGGTGCCGCTGTCGATGTAGCGAGCGAGTGCCACGACCTCAACCTCACCTCGAAGTTCATCCACAGTGGCTTGCAGTGCAGCTTCTTCGGCCTCGAGGTCATCGAGCTCGTCTTCGAGCTGGTCGATGTCGGACTCTGCACGAAAGAAGGCGTCCGCAGCAGCATTCGCCCGATCACGGGCCTCTTGGATCTCTCGTGCGGCTTGCTCCGCGGGCGTCTCACTCTGGGCCGACGCCACCGTCGAGAACCCGGCGACACCGAGCGACACGACGAGTGCCCAGACAATCCCGCGCCGTGGCCGAGATCCACCCTGTGGACGGGCGTCCGCGTCCTGTCGGTGCGCGCGTGCGCCGGAATCGCCCATCAGGATGAGGCTAACGCAGGTTGCAGTTTGGTTACGTTCATTCGCGAGTTGTTTCTCGGGCGCGCCGTGGGCTTGTGTGTCGCTGATGACCAGCGAGACCACGGCCGCGTCCCCGATCGCGGCGCTCGACGTGAACGACATCGTGATGCGGCGCGACGGCACGACGATCCTCGACGGGATCTCGCTACGTGTCCACAGCGCCGAGCGGTGGGTGGTCCTCGGAGCGAACGGTTCCGGCAAGACCAGCCTGATGCGGATCATGGCGCTGTACGACCACCCGACGTCGGGCACCGTCGACGTGCTCGGCGAGCGCCTCGGGCACATCGACATCCGCGACCTTCGCCAGCGCATCGGATACGCATCGGCCGCTCTCGGTGCCGAACTCCGACAGGACCTGTCGGTCCATGACGTGGTCCGCACAGCTCGCCATGGCGCCCTCGAGCCATGGTGGCACCGCTACGAGCAGGCGGACGACGACCGCGCCGATGAGTGTCTCGCGCGCCTCGGCGTCGAGCGGCACCGGTCGCGCCGATTCGGCACACTCTCATCGGGCGAACAACAGCGAGTGCTGCTCGCCCGCACACTCATGAACGACCCGGCGGTCGTTCTGCTGGACGAACCGTCGGCCCGGCTCGACCTCGGCGGTCGTGAACAGTTGGTCACCACGCTCTCGCAGATCGGCACCGATCCGTCGGCCCCACCGTTCGTCATGGTCACCCACCACGTCGACGAGATCCCGATCGGCGTCACGCACGTCGCGCTGCTGTCTGGAGGCCGGACGCTCGCGTCGGGTCCGATCGAGCAGACGCTCACCTCCGAGGCCCTCACCGAGTGCTTCGCGACGCCATTGCGGCTCGAACGCCGCCCGGGCGGGAGGTACTCAGCCTGGGGGGCCTGAGCCGACCAAAGCCATGAGGCGTTCTCGACCCGCTCGCACCTGTTCGTCGAGCACACGCTCGAGAATCGGCCCGGCCCACAGCGCACCGTCGTAGCCCATCGTCATCGTCAGCTCGACGAGGTCGGCATCAGCATCTGCGAGCTCTGCGATCTCGGCGACGAGCCGCCAGGTGGAGTGTTCCGATCGATCGGACTCTCGACGCTCGAAGACCGCGAGGCGGTCGGTGATCAGTTGGGTCCGCTCCATTCGCAAGCGCTTCGAGCGGGCGAACGGACCCACCCGAGCGCGAAGTTCGACGTTCCAAGCCGGGGCGTCGATGTGTGTGCCGTGGAGCGCCTCGACATCGTGGATCAGTGGCATCCAGGCGGGATACGCGTCCAACGCGGACACGAACGGGAAGAGCACGTCAGCGCGCACGGGTGCGCGCATCGAGCGAACGATTTCCATGCTCAGTCCCGATCGGTGCCGCGAAAGGCCCGGGACAGCAGCGGACTCCGTGCCGCGAGTAATCCGTCGAGATCGTCGTCGGCATCGAACGAAGGTCGCCAACCCTCGGCGTTTGACTCGCCCGGGGAGGGCGATGCGCCGACCGCCTCGGGCGGCGACGGAGGGCTCGGCGACGGCTCGGGCGGCGGCAACGGAGCAGGTGGCGTGGGCGTCGGCGCGGGGCTCGCCTCGACTCCCGTGAGCGCGAGCTGCTCTCCGTCGTCATCGGCGCGGCGCCGACGACGGCTCGGTGCCGGGCCCGAATCGGTCGGCGGCGGCGGACGGAAGAGGTGGAGGTCAGGGTCGCGGAGGTCGTCGAGTGTCCAGCCGCGTGGGACGACCATCGAGTCGCCGTGGCGCAGACACAACACACCTGTTGCGTGATCGACATCGTCCTGCAACACATCGATCCAGAAGACGAGGTCTTCGGTCCGCATGCCATAGGCGAGCGTGGCCACATCGGAGCATCCGGGACGCTCACACAGCCTGCTCATGGGCCTCAGAGTAGTTCTTGTCGCCGACGCGGGCGCGAACGACGTTCATGAGTGTGCTCTGAGTAGCGGGATGAGTAATCGCTGAGCGCAAGTGGGTAACGCCGTGTTGACGGTGCGTCTTTACCTTGACATTGTGCTGAACGAACCTCAACTCTCAGACACGAGCTCCACTGCCGTCCTCGCCACCGATCCGACCGGATCGTTCGCGCCGATCACCGGTCGGGCCCGGTGTTCCGACGGTGCTGGAACGCTCGCTCATCTCTTCTTCTCCGACGACGATCTCGACGTCGCTCGGGCCAAGGCCATCTGCCGCTCGTGCACGATGGCCGAGGCCTGTCTCGACGGCGCGCTCGCTCGGGGGGAGGCCTACGGCGTGTGGGGCGGGACACTGCTCATTGACGGGGAGCCCGTGCGCTTCGCCCGCCGCCGGGGCCGTCCGCCCGCACATCGGATCGAAGTCGTGGCCGAAGAAGTCCCGATTCCTCGGCACCTGGTCGCCTGATCCAGCGATAACATCTGCGCTTCCATCCGGCCCGGCCGGTCTTGGGCGCATAGCTCAGTTGGTTAGAGCGCTGCCTTCACACGGCAGAGGTCAGGGGTTCGAATCCCTTTGCGCCCACCACGCACAGCCCCCGATGAACACCCTCCGAGGTGTCGCCGGGGGCTTTTGTGTCGTCACGGTTCGGCCCGTCGGTGATCGTCGAACACGAGCGGTGATGACGAGGCCTTTGACGGGTGCTGGCGCGACCGGACTCCCCAGGCGCGCTCACGACCAGAGGCCGATGTCGGCGGCGAACTGTTCGACGATGGTCGACACCGCTCCTCGAACGGCCTGCTCGACGGCGGCGTCATCGGCGAGCACGTCGCCGTCGGTCCATGCGAGAAGCTGCTCGAGCCCGGCTCGAAGACTCGGATGGCGAACCGACCAGCGGCGTGTCGCGAGTTCTCGATCGGTGGTCCAGGTGTTGTCGTTCACGCTGACGAGACCGGCAACCGCGAGGAGTGTCTTGCGGCTGACCCGACGACCGAGCTCGGCGGGATGTGCCGTCCCGACCGCTTCGATCCACGCCGAGTGGTGCCGAGCGATGTCACCGTTGAACCCGCGGGCGGCACGCCGATCGCCGGTGAACGGGGTCATCGCTCCATCGACATCCGGTCCGGACAGATGGACGCAGTAGTGATGCAGGAACACTCGCAAGCCATACGCCTCGTCGGAACCGCCATCGAGGTCGGATGGCATCGCCGTGGCGATCGGCCGCTGACGATCGCCACCCCGACGATCCTCGGCGTCGCGGACTCGATCGATCCCGGACGCGGCTCCGCATCGTGTCGGGCGGGGCGCGCCGATCACACTCGGGGCCCATGACCACGTCGTCGTACCCGGCCCGGCTCCTGCAGCTCGCAGCAGAGTCTCCCGATGCCCCGATGATCTCATGCGGCGACGACACGCTGTCTCGCGCCGAGCTCGTGTCGGCGGGGCGACGACTCGCACGCGAGCTCTCGTCGTTCGGAGTGGGGCATGGCGACTTCGTGACCGTCGCCGTGCCGAACTCGACGCAGTGGTTCGTCACGTATGCCGCGTGCTGGATGATCGGCGCCGTGCCGCAGCCGACGTCGGCCAAGCTTCCGCCACGCGAACTGCTCGCCCTCGTCGACCTCGCCGAGTCGAAGGTCGTCGTGGGCGCTCCGACCGTCTCCGGCCAGCTGCCGGGCCACGTCGTTCACCTCCCGATCGACCACCAACCGGGCCCCGAGTTCGAGGACCGCCCGCTTCCCGACGCGACATCCCCAGCGTGGAAGGCACCGACGTCGGGCGGCTCGACCGGCCGCCCGAAGCTCATCGTGTCGGGCGATCCGGCCCAGTTCGACACCGAGGCGCCGACCATGATCGGGGCGGTCGACGGCGGGTGTCTGCTGATGCCAGGTCCGCTCTACCACAACGGTCCAGCCGTGTGGTCCTGTCAGGCATGGCTCCGAGGCAGCCACGTGGTCGTGATGCCGCGGTTCGACGCCGAGGCCACTCTCGAGTTGATCGATCGCCACGGCGTCGACGTCACGTACCTCGTGCCGACGATGATGAAGCGGATCTCGCGCCTCGACGACGACGTGCGGCTCGCACACGACCTCTCATCGCTGCGGATCGTCTGGCACCTCGCCGAGCCATGCCCCGCCTGGCTGAAGCAGGAGTGGATCGACTGGCTCGGCCCGGACCGGATCATGGAGCTCTACGCCGGCACCGAAGCACAGGCCGTGACGATCATCACCGGTGCCGAATGGCTCGAACATCGCGGCTCCGTCGGGCGAGTCGTGACCGGGCAGATGAAGGTCTGCGACGAGTCGGGCGAAGAACTCCCTCCCGGCCAGCAGGGCGAGGTGTGGATGCGGTCGGAACGCGACACTCCGACCTATCGCTACGTCGGCGCGGACGCGAAGACACTCGGCGACGGTTGGGAGTCGCTCGGCGATATGGGCTGGTTCGACGAGGACGGGTACCTCTACCTCGGCGACCGTGTCACCGACATGATCCTTTCCGGCGGCTCGAACATCTATCCCGCCGAGGTCGAAGCCGCGCTGAACGAACACCCCACCGTGGAGTCGTGCGCCGTGATCGGGCTCCCACACGACGAGCGGGGCAATGACGTCCACGCGATCGTGCAGCCCAACGACACGATCGATGATCAGACCCTGCTCACGTTCCTGGCCGAGCGACTCGCGACATACAAGCTGCCGAGAACGTTCGAGTACGTCGACACCGCGCTCCGCGACGATGCGGGCAAGGTCAGACGCTCAGCGCTTCGCACGGAGCGGATCGCCGCATCGAAATGAGCGCTCCGCTCGCCGCCGGATCGTCGGACCGTGTCGACGATCTGAGATCACCCGGCTGACGGATCGGTCGGCTGCTGCTCCAGGCACACACCGACCATGCCCTGACGATCGCGAGTCGAGCGCCTGCCATCGGGGCACATTCCGCCACGCGTGACCACCTGACGCACCACGAGGTCGCCGTTGCCGGTGCAGACGATCTCGTTGGCGAAGTCGCCGTCGGGCACCAACTCCACGCATTCACCGGTTCGCAGCAGGTTGTCCGGAGGCTGCGGTTCGGCGGGCCGCTGGAACTGCGCGAGTACCACGATGGCAACGATCGCGATGCCCGAGAAGAAGAGCAGGCTTCGCCACGGAACGCGGGCCGGACCCTCGGGATACACATACGAGTAGCCACCGGGCTCTCCATCGCGATCGACCAGTGAACCCTCGGTCGTCGGAGCGGTTTGGTCACGGCGCTCGGCGTCATACATCGCCCGGCGACCTGGGTCCGACAAGACCCGGTACGCCTCGTTGATCATCGGCATCTTCTCGCTGCCCGCGGCCGACCCGACGGCACGATCGGGATGGAACTCACGAGCGAGGCGGCGGTATTGCTCGCGGATCGCCTCGGAGGAGGCGTCGTCGCGCAGGCCGAGCACGTCGTAGTGGGATCGACCGTTCACCTCCGAAACGCTAAGCGGTCGGCGTGTGAGTGCCACCGGCGAGAATTCGCCGAGGGGCGCACGCTCGCGTCAGTGGTTCCCCGCTTCAGACGTCGAACCGTCAGCCGACGACTGATCGGAGCATGAGCTTGGACTCGGTGCGAGCGACCGCCTCGTCGGCACGGACCCATCGCACGAACTCGTCGAGCCCTTCGGATCCGGCACACTCCGCGACGATCGTGTAGTCGGCCGAACCGGTGACGTATGCAGCGAGCACCACCTCGCCGCGAGCACTCAACCGAGCTTCGAACGCGTCTGCTTGGTCACCGGGCACCAACGAGACATCGACGACTGCGCGAACCGTCCGCCCGAGCGCGGCCGGATCGATGCGAGCGGAGTACCCCGCGATGATGCCGCGATCTTCCAGCCGCCGGACTCGTTCGGCAACCGAGCTGGCAGCGAGGTGGACCCGATCAGACAGCTCGCGCCAGCTGATTCGACCGTGTGAACGGAGGATTTCGACGATTCGAGCGTCGATTGGATCCATCACCGTTGATTCCACAACATCAAACTCTATCTCCCCTCGATCTCCGACCGATCGTCGGCTCGTTCGAGCGCATCATCGACACCATGAGCGCTCCCACTCCTGCCATCGCCACGGTCGGCGTCCCCACCGAGGTCAAGACCGCAGAACACCGCGTCGCGATGACCCCCGACGGGGTTCGAGAACTCGCCGGCCGCGGCGTACGCGTCCACGTACAGACCGGAGCAGGCGAGGGGGCTTCGATCTCCGATGAGGACTACATCGCTGCCGGAGCGACCATCGTCGCGACCGCCGCAGACGCCTGGGCCCAAGAGATGGTCGTGAAGGTGAAAGAGCCCAAACCGGAAGAGTTCCAATATCTGCGCGAGGACCTCACGCTGTTCACCTACCTCCATCTCGCCGCCTACCCGGCAGTGGCCGACGCACTCCTGGCGGCCAAGACCACGGGTGTCGCATACGAAACGGTCCAGACCGCCAACGGCGGACTCCCGCTTCTGGCGCCGATGAGCGAAGTCGCCGGCCGACTCGCACCTCAGATG
>JBGCFW010000303.1:0-24183 GCA_045107155.1 Ilumatobacter sp.
GTTGTTTTGCTGAATGGTACGGCGACCATCGAGACCGTCACGCAGTCGGCCGGTACGACGCTGCGGCTCGAGGACCTGCAGTCATCGGGCGACACCGTGCTCGACCTGTTCGGCGACACCACGCTCGGAACGGAAGTCGCCGAACTCGAGGCGCTGTTTCTCTTCGAGGTCGCCACGCTCTCCGTCGGCGGGGGAATCGCCAACGAGCTCACCGGGCTGTCACAGGTCGGGACCCTCGGCGTTCAGGACACAGCGGTCGGTCTCCCCGACAGCATCACGATCGGAGACTTCCTCGTCGCCGACACCGAGGTCGAGGCCGCCAAGGATCTCACGATCACCGGACAGTGGAGTCTGCAGGACGGGGCGAGCATCGATGTCGCCGGTGACGTGGTCCTCGGCCCCGGCGCGAAGGTCGACGTCGCGTCGACCAACGGCTCTGAACTCGCCCAGGTTCTCATCGAGGGCGCTGCCGAACTCGACGGCACTCTGAGCGTCGCCATCGCGGAGTCCGTCACGGCGCTCCCGTTTGTGGAGTGGGCCTCCTCGACCGGTTCGTTCGACTCGACGGAGCTCACCGGCGCTGGTGCTGCAGGAACCGAGTTGATCGTCGGTGCAACCGGCATCAGCATCGAGCCGGTGGTGACCGGACCGAACGCGCTGTCCGTGTTCGGCTTCGATGTGCGAGATGGCCTCGGTGACGTCGATCTCCTCCTCGGCTGGCCCGAGTTCGACGGCGCTGCGTCGTACGCGGTGTTGCGAGACGGCGAGTCCGTCGCCAACGTGGCGACCCCGTTCGCCGACCTGACCAGCGATGCCAAGCAGACCGACACCTGGTCGGTGCTCGCCCTCGATGGTGGTGGCGACGAGATCGGGCTGGTGGGTTCGCTTGACGTGTTCGCCGACGTCAACGGCTGCGACGCCGTGTGGACCGGTGCGATCAGCGACGCCTGGGATGAGCCGCTCAACTGGGCCCCGGTCACCTCGGGCGGAGCGCTCCCGGCACAGTCGGTGCCAGGCGCACTCGATCTGGTCTGCGTGTTCGTCGACGAGAACTTGCCGATCCAGGTCACGACCGACGTGACTACCGGTGCCCTCTTCTCGTTCGTGCAATCGACCGACGGCATCGGGCTGGCCGACGACGTCGTGGCGCTCGAAGTGTCCGGGGCCGAATTCGGCGCTGTTGCCGAGATCATCACCTCCAACGTCACCGCGACCAACGCCGTGCTGGACAGCGACGGTGTCTTCGAGCTCTCGGGCGACCTGGTGCTCGATGGCTCGACCGTCCGGTTGGCCGGCGACCTGGCCATCGGTGGTGCCCTTCGCGTCCTCGACAACGAGAGCGTGCTCGACGCTGACCCCGACGCGCCGCGTTCGGTCACCGCCGACCTCGCGACGGTCACCGGTACCAGCTTCCTCATCGACGACGACATCGCATTCGACGCCAACCGCATCGAACTCGACGACTCGACCGTCGGCGGGGCTGTCTCTCTCGACGCACGCGAACTCATCGCCCTCGCGGGCGAGAGTGCCGTGGGCTCGACAGGTGCATCCTTCGACGAGGTGATCGTCGAAGCCGGCGCCCGGCTCGTCACCGAGAGTCTCGGCGCGATCGCCGCAACCGAGTTCCTGGTCCGCGGGCGCCTCGATCTCCTCAGCCCCGGCGGCGAACTCGGCGGGCTCACCGTCGAAGGCGGTGCTGCCGCCGTGGTCGTCGATGGCGGCCAAGACAACGCCCTCACCGGGGTCAAGACCATCACGAACCTGTCGGTGGACGACGCTCGGCTGGAGTTCGATGGTTCTCTCACCACACGGCGGACCAACCTGATCAACGGTGAAATCGCCGTCAATGATCGCTTCGACACCGCAGAGGTCCTCTCGCTCGGCGTGTCACGGATCGAAGCCCCAGCCGTCGCGCTCATCGCCGACCCGGAGGGGATCTTCGACCCGCGGATCATCACCAGCACGTCGGTCGACTCCACGCTGACGATCACCGGCGACCTCGCCCTTCGCTCCGACTCCGGCATCACGATCGCGCTCGAATCGATTCCGGCCGCACCACTGCTCGATGTCGGGGGCGAGGTCGCGCTCGCGGGCGACATCAACGTCTCGGTCGAAACGTTGCTTCCGGCCGGCACCGAACAGTCACTCATCGCCTGGTCGACCTCGACCGGTACGGCGACCAACCAACTGTTCGGCACCAACGCCGCCGACGCCGGCTTGAGAACGACAGCGTCGGGGCTCGTGCTCGCCAGCGCGGTGCCGGCGGCTCCGGCACTCGTTGCCTACGGCATCGAGTTGGGCGAGAAGGACGAGGACCCGTTGTCGGTGTCGCTGGCGTGGCCGATGCTCGATGGGGCGTTGTCCTACGAGGTGTTCGTCGATGGTGTGATGGTTTCGACGTCGGTGCGCGCGTCCGCTCACGTGTTGGTGCCTGCTGGTTCGGTGGGCGATGTGGCTGTCGTGGGCAGCGACGACGGCAAGCCGCTCGGCACCGTCGGAACGATCTCGATCCTCACGTTGCCCGGATGCGGGTTCGCCTGGACAGGTGCGATCAGCGACGAGTGGGATGAGCCGTTCAACTGGGTGCCGGTGGTGTCCGATGGCGAGTCGTTGCCGCCGGTGGAGGTGCCGGGTCCGGGGGACCGCGGTTGCATCGGTGTGTCGACGAACCTGCCGGTGCAGGTCGCTGCGGATGTGACGGTCGAGTCGCTGTGGTCGATCGACGACGAGTTCGGTCCGTTCGGTCTCCCGTCGGAGACCGAAGTGGTCGCAGTCGCCGATGCCGAGTTGGAGGTGAGCGAGGTCGCTCTGCTGTCGAGCGTGTCGCTCGACGACGCAACGCTGTCGATCGGCGCTGGCGGCAGCGTGTTCGGCAACGTCACGTTCGATGGCGGCACGGTCGAGTTCGGCGGCAGCCTCAACATCGACGGCACCGTCACCGCGAACGGTCCGACCGACCGCCTCACCTCCACCTCAGGTGACAGCGTCGAGATCGAGATCGATGAACTCATCGCCGACACGACCACGCTCGTCATCGGCAGCGGTATCGACGCGACCATCGATCGCATTCAGCTCGATGGTTCGGAGGTCAACGGCGGAGGGGCCACCACGGTCGCCACCATCGAGACAGTTGGCGGCGCCTCGCAGCTCGGTTTCACATCGCTCAGCGCCGGCATCATCGACGTCGCCGCCGACACACAGCTCGCAGTGCTGTCGATCGGACGCCTCGACAACAGCGAACTCACCGTGGTGGGCCGCCTCGCGCTGCCCGCAACCGTCGAGCAGATCGGCTCGTTGGAACTCGACGGCGCTGACGCGGCCATCACCTTCGGCACCGGCCGCGAGAACGTCCTCACCGGAGTGGCCTCCATCGGCTTCCTCGCGGTCGCAGCCAACGCGCTGAGCGCCAGCGGCCCGCTCGACGTGGGCACGCTCCTGCTGGGTGCAGCAGATCTCGACGTCGACGGCACGCTGACCGCCAACTCGATCGCCACGACCGGGTCGACCGAGATCCAGGCAACGCAAACGATCATCGAAGACGACGGCATTGCCACGCCGGGCATCTCAACCGGCAACTCGGGCGGCGACTCCGTGCTGGCGATCACCGGTGACCTGGTGCTGCCAGCAACCGGCGAGACCTTCTTGATCCTCGACGAACTGCCGACAGCACCGCTGATCACCGTCACCGGGGCAGCAACACTCGCCGGCGAGGTGACCGTGTCGATCGAGGAGGACGCTGACGACGGCACCGACCTCGGGCTCGTCCGATGGGGGAGTGCCACCGGCACGCTGAACGCCAACGTGACCGGCGCCGGAGCCGACACGGCCTCGCTTCTCCAGCGTGACGCCGGCCTGTTCCTCACCTCGCGCGACATCAGCGAGTGCGGCGACGCGCCGCGGCTCGCCGACATGGCGGTCGACGGTTGCTGGGTCGATCAAGGCGACGACACCTACACGGCCAGCCGCACCGACAACGTCGACGGCGTCGCGATCGGCGGCGTGGATCTCGTCCTCCTCGACGACGACAGCGTCGTGACGATCGACACCGAGAACAACACGATCCGCACGCCCGACCCCGACGATGAGCCAACCCCGGTGGCCGTCTCCGTCCCGGTCACCGATGGCGCTGACGAAGTGGCCAGGATCGGACTCGGAACGCTCTCCTTCGATGGCTTCCAGATCGGCGATTCGCTGTCCCTGTCGCTCGACAACCTCTTCGGCCTGCCCGTCTCGGGAACTCCCACACTCAGAAGTGAGGGTGGAGGTTGGCGCTTCCAGCTGGGGCTCGACCTGTCGGGCCTGCTCAGCACGGTTGGGTCGCTGGACATCTCGGTCGGTGAGGTCGGCATCCTCTCGACCGACCTGTCGTTCGACGACCTGAGCGCCGTGCTCGGCGACCTCGCCGGCATCGTCGACCTCGACATCGACTGGCTCGACGCCAGCACCTGGAGCTTCTCCAGCATCGACGTTGGGGGCCCGTCGGTCACCGGCGACATCGATTTCGACGAACTCGACGGCGGCGGGACCTTGTCGGTGCGCGATCTCCGAGTCGACGACGTGCTCGTTCTCCCCGACTTCGATCTGACCGGCGTGTTCACCGACACCACGCGCACCTGGGCGGCCTCGCAGCCTGCCCCGAGCGTGCTCCGGAGTGTCGGGTTCGCGTACACGACCGACGGAGAGCTCCTCTCCGCTGAGATCCTGCTCGGCGACGAGGCGGGCGGGGCCTCGCGTGGCTCGGTCGCTTCGTGGGGCGAGTGGCTCGACATCGACTCGTTCGACGTCACCTGGGACGGGATCGCCAAGATCTGGCGTGTCGACGGACGGCTCACCAGCCCCGACGTCGCGATCACCGGTCGCTACCAGGCCGACGGCGACGGTGGAACCGAACTCTTCGAACTCGGCATCGACGGAGCCGAACTCGGCCCGTTCGCCACCTTCGACCTCGACCTCGTCTACGACGGGTCCGGCGATGCCGACGTCTACACGGCGTCGACCGTCATCACCCGAGACGACGCCCCGGACATCGACGGCGGCGGAGTGTTCACCTTCGTCGACGGCGACCTCGACACGGCATCGCTGACGTTCGAGTCGATCGAGATCGGCGAACTCATCGCCATCGACGACTTCACCTTCACCTATGTCCGAGAAGACGGCCGCTTCAGGCTCAGCGGTGACCTCGTTGGCCCCGACGGTGACAATTCGATCGCTGGCTCGCTGACCTTCGATGGCGGCAAGCTGCGAGAAGGCGAGCTTCGGCTCGATTCGCTCGAGCTCGGTCCGGTCCGGTTCGACGAGCTCTCGTTCGGCTTCGCTCGAACCGTCGGCGACGAACGCATCACGAGCGCCACGATCTCCGGCAATGTGCAAGCGGGCAGCCGCCCCGCCACGCCCGTCACCGGCGGGATCGAGTTCGTCGACGGCGACCTCACCCTGCTCGACCTGCAGGTCGGCACGATCGACCTCGGCGGCATCGCCCAGATCGAGAACGCGACCTTCGGGTACGCCACCAACGACGACGGCACGGCAACGGTCGGTGGCTCGGGTCGGCTCGTGACGTCCGACGGCGCCACGGACTCCCCGGTGCTCGTCGAGCTGACGCTGCGAGACGGTCGAGTCGTCGACGGTCGGATCGAGGCCGACGTGCTCTCGTTCGGGCGCGCGCTCACGATCGAGAACCTCGCCCTCGTCAACAGCCCCGTCACACCCGGCAACTGCTCGGCGTTCGCCGCGCCCGACGGCGCCCAGCAGTGGCAGTTCGGCGGGGAGACGACCAGCAACGGTGAGACCACCGCCGTCGACGGCTGCCTGGTGCTCGATGGACCGCGCCTCGTCGCGGGTGAAGTCGAACTGGGCAACCTGCGCCTCGGGGGTCTGATCACCATCGAGGACCTACGGGCGTCCTTCGAGCAAGAGGCCGTCGTGGAAGTGCCCGGCCCCGACGGCGACAAGATCACGATCTCGCGTACCGACATGTCGCTGTCTGCGACGGCTCGCGTCGGCGATGGAGCAGCCAAGTCGTTCCGTGGATCCGCATCGTTCGCGAACGGCGGACTCACGGCGCTCGAGCTGGCGCTGCCAGACCTCGACCTGATGAACGTCGTCAAGTTGCGCGACGTCGAGTTCTCCTACGTCGGCGCGACGCCGTGGGACGACCAGGTCGACACGACGTTCAGCCTCAGCGGCTCGGTGGTCGGCGAGAACACCACGAGTTCGTTTGCCGGCGACGTCGTGTTCGGGGAAGACGGAGAGGTCGAGACGCTCTCGATCGACGCCGAGGACATCGATTTCGGGGTGTTCCGCATCGACCTGCTGTCGTTCTCCTACGACTCGCTCGACGACGGGACCGTATGGGCGGTTTCCGGCCAGGTCGACGTGGGCGGTCGGCCATCCTCGATCGCCGGGATCGCCGCTTTCGAAGACGGGCGCGTGACCGCAGCCGAACTCGCGCTCGAACAACTCGTCATCGGCGACCTCGCCGTGATCAACAACGTCGAACTGAGCTACACGCGCGGCGACGACGGCGCCGAGGAATGGAGCGGGTCGGCCTCGGTCACCGCCGACGACGGCAAGACCTTCGCGGCCGGGCTCGGTTTCGCCTTCGACGGCGAGGGGTCGCTGGAGTCCGGATTCGTCGAGATCGAGCGACTCGATTGGAGCGAACTGCTCGTCTTCGCGAACGTTCGCTTCTCGTACATGAGCGAGGATGACTCGACCCGGTGGGACGTGAGCGGGTCGGCCAGCATCGGTGGCGAGACCACCGTGCTGTCCGGATTCATCGAACTCGAAGCCGGACGTGCGACCGCCGGTGAACTCATCATCGAGAACCTCAGGATCGGTCAGATCGCTTCCATCGAGCGGCTGACACTCAGCGCTGAGGTCGAAGAAGCCGCGACGACGTGGTCGGCTTCGATCGAGTTCGACAACGACGACGAAACGGCCGGCGCGGGATCGATGACCTGGAGCGACGGGCGGCTGATCTCGGCGCAGCTGGACCTCGCGAACCTGCGGTTCAGCGAGTTGTTCGTGCTGTCCGACCTGTCGATCTCGTTGACCGCCGAAGAGTGGTCGCTGTCGGCGCGGCTCGACAACAACGATGGGGCGAACCTGGTCACGTCGACGCTGCAGTTCGACGACGGCCGTCTCGTGTCGGCCGAACTGACCATCCAGGAGCTCTCGTTCGGCGACCTGCTGGTCATCGACGAGTTCACGTTGTCGTACCAGAACGATCAGAACGGCTCGTCGTGGAGGACGTCTGCCACCGTCACGGTCGGCGATCGGACCACGTCGTTCTCGGCGATCTTCGTCTTCCAGAGCAACCAGCTGCAGGCCGCCGTGGTGACGATCGGACGGGTCTCATGGGGCGAAGCGATCGTGATGGACGACCTCACGCTCACCTTCGACCGAACCGTCAACGGCACGCGATGGTCGCTGGACGGCGCGATCGTGATCGACGGTGAGACCACCTCCGTCGCCGGGTACCTCGAGTTCGACGACGGCCGACTCGTGGACGGTGAGCTGTCCATCTCCAACCTCCGTGTCGGTCCGCTCGCCACCATCGACGAACTGCTGCTCTCCTACTTCGCAGACGACGCGGGAAGCCGGTTCGACGCCGACATCACCTTCGCCAGCGGCGCGCGAGCGAGCGGGTCGATCACATGGGCCGACGGCCGACTCGAGCGAGCCAGCCTCGACCTCAGCGACCTCCAGCTCGGCCAGGCGTTCTCGATGTTCGACGCGTCGATGAGCTACCGCGACGGGAACTGGACGTTCGATGCGTTCTTCTCGAGCGACGGGAACGAGGTGTCGCTCAGCGGTGGTCTGGTGTTCGAGAACGGACGACTCGTCGACGGGACGCTGAATGTCGGCGAGATCCGTGTCGCGGGATTCTCGCTGACCGACTTCGTGCTGGTGCTCGGCGACAGCATCGACTTCGGCGGTGGGCCGGAAGCCGTGGCCGACGTCTGCGGCGTCAACGACCCGGGTGGCCCCGGCGACGTCTACGGCATCTCCGCGAACATCTCGAACGAGTCGGGCGCGGAAGGCACCTTCGGTGGGCGTCTGCGTGTCGACGACGGCGTGATCACCAGCGGCGTGCTCTGCGCATCGAACATCACGATCGGTGAGTTCGTGACGCTCGACGACCTGCTCGAGCAATCGACGACCCAGGTCGCCGGGCAACAGGTGCAGGAGACGTGGAGTGGTTCGGTCGACGTGGTCAACCCCTCGGCGCCGGACGAGCCGTTCTCAGGCTCGTTCGAGTGGGTGATCCGCGACGGCCGGACCGAGACGCTCGCCATCGCCGCGAGCGAGCTCCGGTTCAGTGAACTCCTCACGTTCGAGAACGTGTCGTTCTCGTACGGTCGCCCGGCCGGAGTGAGCCGCTGGGCAATCGCTGCGGAACTGCAGCGACCGAACGGCAACCCAGGGGTCGCCGGCTCCATCGAACTGGACGGGGCGCGAGTGGTCGCCGCCGAGCTGACGATCACGAACGTCTCGTTCGGCAACGTCCTCAGTCTGAACGACCTCACGATGACCTACGTGGGTCGACGTGCGGAGACATCCCCACCCGCCCAGGTCTTCGACAACGACGGTGTGTTCACCTCGATCCCGGTCGGTGGGTGCAACGAGACTCCCGACGGCAGCAACGTGCCGTCTGGGCCACCGAGCACGACGGGCGCCGAGGCGTACTTCCGCATCGACGCCGAAGTCGGTGTGGGAGCCAGCGCTGTTGCTGCGGCCGGGTCGATCGGCCTCGTCGACGGACGCATGTCGATGTTCGACGTGAGCATCTCGTGTCTGAACCTCGGCGACTGGCTGTCACTCGAAGACGTGCGGATCGGTCTGTCGGACCAGGGCGACTATCTCTTCCAGGCTGCGCAGGGCGGCGCCTCTGAGGCCGACCAGCGAGTGACCGGTCGAATCGAGATGGACGACGGTCGGGTCAGCGGTGGACGACTGACAGCGGCGAACCTCTCGCTGGGATTCGTCGAGGTCCAAGAGTTCAAGCTCACGCTCGGTCAGCAAGCGGACGGGACGAGCGAGTGGGGCGCGACCGTGAACGTGAAGGACCCCGACGGCGGGACCTCGTTCGCCGGCGGTGGCTCGGTGCAACTCGCTGACGGGAGGGTGATCGGCGGCACAATCAAGCTGCCCGAGCTCCCACTGCTCGACGTGGTGCCGATCGAGAACTTCTCGCTCGGCATGGAGCGAATCGAACAAAACGGCAACCTCCGTGTCTCCGGCGCGGCCACGATCGTCGGCCCCGACGGTTCAGCGGCCGGTTCGATCGACCTGCTGGTCATCTGGTCAGACGGCACGTTGGTGGCCGGCAGCCTCCAGGCAGACGAGGTCGAGGTGTTCGACGTGATCAACGGATCGTCGCTCAGCATCACCTACGACCGCAACGCACCAGGCGGACCTCGCTGGTCGGGCTCGATGTCGACCCGTGTGCCAGGCCAGTCGTCGTCGTCGATCCAGATGGGGTTCGACGTGATCAACGGACGGCTCGATTCGGGAATCATCGGCTTCGACGGCGACGGAGACGGCGAGGTCGACCCCACGTTCCTCGGGCGTCCTCCAGCGACCGGCAACGGTGAACTCGCCGGCTTCCCGCTGCGCGCATTCCACATCCGCTACTGCTCGGCGGACACGAACGCGGCATTCTGCGCCGGCGTCGACGGACCGGAATGGGACGGCCGGCTCAAGGTCCAGCTGCCGTCGGACAACGCACCTTCTCTCGAGGCAGCGGTCACGATCCGCAACGGTCGATTCGTCCGCGCCGCGATCGACCTCGACCTCAACCCCGGCGTGATGATTTTCAGCGGTGTCTTCCTCGACTCGATCGGCGCCACCCTCGAGCTCGATCCTCGGCTCCGATTCTGCGGTTCGGCCGGCCTGAGCGTCGGCTCTCCGACGATTCCGATCGCAGAGATCGAGGGTGGATTCGAATTCAGCGAAGGGTTCAACGGCATCGACAGCTCGACGCGGAGCTGCGACGAGCCCCCGGTGCCCTTCAACGTCCCCGACGGCACCGAGGCGGACTACTACCGATTCCTGATCGAAGCCGAAGCGGAGCTGTTCCCGAACAATCCGCTCGGGATCGACCTGACCGGGACCGGCTACATCGACCTCTGGACGAGTGGGTACCTGGGTCTCGGCGCCGAGTTGAGTGCGAGCTTCTGGGGCAACAAGCTCGTCGTCGACGCCGCGGTGTCCGGGTCGGTCTTCGATGCCAACAACATCAACGCAACGAACCCGCGGAACGGCGAGCAACTCACCGGTGTACAGGCACAGCTGTCTGCCTCGGCGGGAGTCACCGCGCTCGGTGCCAGCGCCTCGGGCCGCTTCATCGTCAACACGATCGGCTGGAGTGGCTGTGCGAACACGGGTGTCCTCGGAAGACGAGTCGGAGTGTCGGGATACTGGGACGGTGGCCTCCGCCTCGGATGCAGCTTGGATCGCGTCCTGCTCGTGGTGCCTGGCGCTGCCGCCCAGGCGGCCCCGGCCCAGACTGTTGCCGGCTTCCGGGGACGCTCGACGGTGCGGGCGGACCTGGTGGCGGTCGGGCTTGACGCTGACACCAGTTTCGACGTCGCTGCAGGCGAGCAGCTTCTCGGCATCGTCATGCGGAGTGAGGGCGCGACGCCCAACACGCTGGTGATCTCGCCGGACGGGACCGTATACGAGGTGTCGAACGACTTCGGCGATCAGGGTCCGGTGACCTTCACCGACGGCACCGAACAGATCTTCATCATCGAAGCACCGGCCGCCGGTACGTGGACCGTCCGCCAGGTGCCAGGCTCCCCGACGGTCCAGGCGGTCGAGGTCTACCTCGGCCTTCCCGACGTCGCTGTCGATGCGACCCTGCGGCAGGACGGCAGCGAGTTGTCGTTCGACTACGCCCTGACGGAGGTGGCCGGTCAGTCGGTCAGCTTCGTCGAACGCGACAGCAACGGCGCCACGGTCAACCTGCTCGGACGTATCGAAACGCCCGACACCGCAGTCCCGACCGTGACCGGTCAGGACTCGCCGGCGGTCCTCGGATCGCTCGCGGCAGCGGGTACGGCGTCGGGCACGATCTCGTACCGCTCGAACGCAGCCGTCGAGGGTGGCCGGCACCAGCTCGTCGCACTCGTCGAACAGGACGGCCTCCCCCGCGCGGAAGTCGTACTGGCGACGTACGAGGTCGCCCCGGCGACGCCGGCCTCGGCACCCACGGCGATCACCGCCGTGGCATCGAGCGAGGGTGCATCGGTCAGCTGGGAGCCGCCGACTGACGACGGTGGTCGTCAGATCATGGCCTACCACGTGTCGTCTGATCGAGGGTTCATCGTGGCGGTCGACGGCGACACCCGTTCGGTCGAACTGCCGATCCCGTTGATGGCTCCCGGCGAGACGCTGAACGTCTATGTCCGCGCGTTCACCGCTGCCGGACCGGGTGAGTCCGGTTCCGCGACGTTCACGGCGACCGCCGCAACGGAGGCGGTCTTCGAGCAGCCGCCGCAGCCGCAGTCGTTCGTCATCGGAGGCGACGGCCCGGTGTCGCCGCCGTCGAACGAAGTACTGATGGTCGTCGGCAACATCGACGCAGCCGGCCTGCCGCCGGTCCGTGACCGGCCGCTGCTGGCGCAGGTCGAAGACCTCGGTCTCGAAGTGGTGCTGATCGACGACGACGTGGCGATGGCCGCCGATGCCGCCGACAAGGATCTCGTGATCATCTCCTCGTCGGTGTCTCCGTTCAAGGTCGGCGCCGAATTCCGAGACGTCGCGACCCCTCTGCTCTCTTGGGAGGCGTTCCTGTTCGACGACCTCGGGTTCAACACACGTGGCCAGCGTCGCAACGGTGAGACCGCGACCCGACAGTCGGTGGTGGACATCGTGGACGGGAGCCATCCGTTGTCCGCCGGATATCTCGGTCCGCAACCGGTGGCCACTTCGAAAGCGAAGTTCTCGTACTCGCGGCCCGAGGGCGACCCGATCATCGTCGGCGAAGTGGATGGCGACGCCGTGATCTTCGGCTTCGATGCAGGGTCGGCCATGGCCGGCGAACTGACGGCGCCGGCACGGCGGGTCGGCTTCTTCACGAACTACTTCGTTCCGCCGTCACTCAACGAGGCCGGTCGCGATCTGTTCGCTGCAGCGGTCTCGTGGGCGATCGGCGGTGCGGGCGTGCCGGGCAATACGGCGCCGATCGTCGAGGCGGGTGTCGATCGGTCGGTGTCGTCCAACGACGCCGTCGACGTTGCACTCGATGCGACCGTCGACGACGACGGTCGCCCGGTGCCGCCTGGCGGGGTCGTGACCGTTTGGTCGAGTTCCGATGCCGGTGTCACGTTCGGTGATACCGGTGCGGTTGACACGACCGTCGACCTGCCGGGTCCCGGGACGTACGTGCTGACGTTGACGGCTGATGACAGTGAGCTGCAGGCCTCGGACACCGTCACGATCACGGTCGTGGGTGACGTTCCGACGGGTACGCAGATCGCCTACGTCGCTGGGAGCACGTCACCGCCGCCGGCGGATCGTCCGATCATCGCTCACCTCGAAGCAGGTGGCGCAACGGTCGTGGTCATCGACGATGATGATGCAGCTGCCGAGGACGTCAGCGGTTTCGATCTGATCTTCCTCTCGACGTCAGTCGTGTTGTCCAAGGTCGGGGACACGTTCCGCGACGACGAGGTGCCGGTGATCACGAACGAGCAGTTCCTGCTCGACGACATGGACATGGCCCGACGCCTCGGTTCGACGCCGACTCGCAACATCGCGATCGTCGATGCCGGGAGCCCGTTGGCCGCCGGTTTCACCGGTGATGTCCGCATCACCACCGACCTGATCCCGACGGGGACAGCGAACTCGGCGGCATCAGCGGACGTGATCGCCGAGGTCGGCGGTCAGGCGGCCTTGTTCGCGTATGACGCGGGCGACGAGATGGTCGATGCCTTCGCGGCGCCGGCGGCGCGCGTGTTCTTCCCGGGTACCTACCGCACGGGCCTCAATGCCCGCGCCGACTACTTCACGCTGCTCGATGCGGCCGTGGTCTTCGCGCTCGGGTGATCCGCATCGTTGGTGTGCCGGCATCGGTTCGGTGAGGGGCAGGCCCGTCGCCCGGTTGGGGAAGTGCTCGGAGCCCGGTAGCTTTGAATGTTGCTGTGTGGGCGCAAGTCCACACCCGAAGAATGCGTGTTGCGCCCCAACCTGCGCTGCTGATCCGCCCCCAAGACTGGCGAGGAAGCAGCACCGACGCAGAGGCCGCGGCACTCCGGGATAGCGAACAAGTGAGTGGTACCGGCGCCTGATCGACAGGCCAGCCGCCGTGAACCCGCAAACGCGCACACCCCTACGACACCGAGGAAGCATCTTCATGCTCGACGTCAACATGTTCGACCAGCTCAAGATCGGGCTGGCAACCGCGGATCAGATCCGCACCTGGTCACACGGCGAAGTCAAGAAGCCCGAGACCATCAACTACCGCACGCTGCGCCCCGAGAAGGAGGGCCTGTTCTGCGAGAAGATCTTCGGTCCCACCCGGGACTGGGAGTGCTACTGCGGCAAGTACAAGCGGGTCCGCTTCAAGGGCATCATCTGCGAGCGCTGTGGTGTCGAAGTCACCCGCTCCAAGGTTCGCCGTGACCGCATGGGCCACATCGAGCTCGCCGCACCGGCCGTGCACATCTGGTACCTGCGTGGAACGCGCTCCTGGCTCGCATACCTCCTCGCCGGCATCGAGCCGAAGGAAGAGCTCAAGGCGAAGATGCTCGAGAAGGTCATCTACTTCGCTGCTCACCTCGTGAGCTGGGTCGACGAAGAAGGCCGCCACGAAGCCCTCGAGAACCTCGAAGCCGAGTACCTCGAAGAGCGCGACGTCATCCAGAAGGAGATGGAGCTCGAGCTCGACGAGCGGTTCAAGCAGCTCGAAGACGACGTCGCTGCCGCGGAGAAGGAAGGCGCCAAGGCCGCCGACCTGAAAAAGCTCCAGCGCGAGTCCGACAAGGAGATCGAAGCGATCCGCGAGCGCTACGACATGGAGCTCGACCTCATCTCGCGTACGTGGGATGAGTTCAAGAGCCTCCACGCTCGCAAGATCATCGAAGACGAGCTCCTGTGGCGCGAGATGCGCGACAAGTACGGCGAGTACTTCGAGGGCGGAACCGGTGCCGAGGCCATCAAGCAGCTCATCGACCGCATCGACTTCGACGAAGAGGAGCAGAAGCTCCGCGACGCGATCGATCCGCAAGAGGGCCAGAAGCCGCTCAGCGCACAGCGCAAGCAGAAGGCAATCAAGCGCCTCAAGATCGTCACGTCGTCCAACCGTCGTGACGAGAACGAGCGCCGGATCAACGACCCCACGGCAATGATCCTCGACGCCGTCCCGGTGATTCCACCGGAACTGCGCCCGATGGTCCAGCTCGACGGTGGCCGCTTCGCGACCTCCGACCTGAACGACCTTTACCGCCGCGTGATCAACCGCAACAACCGACTCGAGCGTCTGCTCAACCTCGGCGCACCGGAGATCATCGTCAACAACGAAAAGCGCATGCTGCAGGAGGCCGTCGACGCACTGTTCGACAACGGTCGTCGTGGCCGGCCGGTCACCGGGCCGGGCAACCGCCCGCTCAAGTCGCTGTCCGACATGCTCAAGGGCAAGCAAGGGCGTTTCCGTCAAAACCTGCTCGGAAAGCGCGTCGACTACTCGGGCCGTTCGGTCATCGTGGTCGGCCCGACGCTGCGTCTGCACCAGTGCGGCCTGCCGAAGCTGATGGCGCTCGAGCTGTTCAAGCCGTTCGTCATGAAGCGCCTCGTCGATCTCGAGCTCGCGCAGAACATCAAGACCGCGAAGGGCATGGGCGAGCGTCGCCGCCCACAGGTGTGGGACGTGCTCGACGATGTCATCAAGGAGCATCCGGTGATGCTCAACCGTGCGCCCACGCTGCACCGTCTGGGCATCCAGGCGTTCGAGCCGGTGCTGGTCGAGGGCAAGGCGCTCCAGATCCACCCGCTGGTGTGCACCGCGTTCAACGCCGACTTCGACGGTGACCAGATGGCCATCCACGTGCCGCTGTCCGCCGAGGCGCAGGCAGAGGCACGCGTGCTCATGCTGAGTGCCAACAACATCTTGTCGCCGGCATCGGGTCGCCCGATCACGGTTCCGTCGCAGGACATGATCATCGGTGGCTACTACCTCACCGAAGGCATCGAAGACGCCAAGGGTTCGGGCCGTGTGTTCCGTCACCTGTGGGAAGTGCTGCGTGCCTACGACGAGGGCACCCTCGATCTCCACGCGACGATCCAGGTTCGCCCACGCCGTGTCGAGGACACGACCGGGATGACCGAGGAGGAGGTCGAGCGGGCCAACGCGCCGTTCGCGACCACCCCGGGACGCGCCCTGTTCGAAGAGGCACTGCCTGCGAAGTACACCGACCTGTTCGGCCACATCGACATGCTCATCACCAAGAAGGAGATGGGCGTCATCGTCGAGCGTCTCTCGGACAACTTCGACAAGGCCACCGTCGCGATCGCACTCGACAACATCAAGAACCTCTGCTACCGCTTCGCGTCGCAGTCCGGCATCACGGTGTCGATCGACGACGTGCGCACGCCTGCCGCCAAGCGCGGCATGCTCGACGACTACGAGGCGCAGGCCGAGAAGGTCGAGAACCAGTTCAAGCGAGGCATCATCACCGACGGCGAACGGCGCCAGCAGGAGGTCCGCATCTGGACCGATGCGACCGCTGACGTGCAGGCGGCGATGGAGCTCGAGTTCAAGAAGGTCCAGTTCAACCCGATCGACATGATGGTCGGTTCCGGTGCTCGAGGAAACATGACGCAGATGCGTCAGATCGCGGGCATGCGCGGCCTCGTCGCCAACCCCCGTGGTGACATGATCCCGCGTCCGATCAAGTCGAACTTCCGTGAGGGGCTCGAAACCCTCGAGTACTTCATCGCCACACCGGGTGCTCGCAAGGGCCTCGTCGACACCGCGCTGCGTACCGCTGACTCCGGCTACCTCACCCGTCGCCTGGTCGACGTCGCTCAGGAGCTGATCATCCGCGAGGAAGACTGCGGCTCGACGCTTGGTGTGTGGATCGAGCACGTCGCGGCGGACACCGCCAACAAGCGGGCCTACCTCGAGACCAAGCTGTACGGCCGTGCGCTGTTGAACGACACCGAGCTCGCGAGCCCGGCGATGATCAACGGCGAAGAGGTCTCGATGCTGCCGCGCAACACCCTCGTCGGAGATGACGAGATGGAAGCGCTGCGCGACGATCCGAACATCGAGCGCCTGCGGGTCCGTTCCGTGCTGACGTGCGACGCCGAACTCGGCGTGTGTGCGATGTGCCATGGCCGTTCGCTCGCCACGGGCAACCTGATCGAGCTCGGTGAGGCCGTGGGCGTCATCGCCGCACAGTCGATCGGTGAGCCCGGTACCCAGCTGACGATGCGTACCTTCCACACCGGTGGTGTGGCTGGTAAGGACATCGCTGGCGGTCTGCCTCGCGTCGTCGAGCTCTTCGAAGCTCGTACGCCGAAGGGCTCGGCTCGTTTGGCCAAGGCCACGGGTGTTCTGCACCTGCGTGAGGACGAGGGCAAGGGCATTCCTGTCGTCGTCGTCGACGATGCCGGCGAAGAGCACGAGACCCTGCTGCCGTTGGGCGCACGCCCGATCGTCACCGACGGTCAGGACGTGAAGGCCGGCGACCCGCTGGTGGATGGCCCCTTCGACCCGAAGGAGATCATGGAGATCAAGGGCATCCGCGAGACGCAGCTGTACCTGGTCGAAGAGGTTCAGCGGGTCTACCGGGACCAGGGTGTGTCGATCCACGACAAGCACATCGAGCTGATCGTGCGTCAGATGACGCGCCGCATCGGTGTGCAGGAGCCCGGCGGCACGGTGTTCCTGCCGGGTGAACGCGTCGACTCGAAGCGGTTCCGTGACACGAACCGTCGGATGGTCGAGGAGAGCCAGCGTCCCGCCGAGGGCCGCCCGGAACTCATGGGTATCACGAAGGCGTCGCTGGCCACCGAGTCGTGGCTGTCGGCTGCGTCGTTCCAGGAGACCACGCGAGTGCTCACCGAGGCTGCCATCGACGGCCGTGGCGACGACCTGATCGGCCTGAAGGAGAACATCATCCTCGGCAAGCTGATCCCAGCTGGTACCGGGATGCACAAGTACCGCGAGTTCGGGATCGAAGCGCCTGATTACGAGCCGATCAGCTATTACAGCTCCGATGCGGGCGAGGAAGATCCGGCGGCGTTCCTGGCCGGTCTCCATGGCACGTACTCGAGCGATGCGGTGCAGGCTCCGGCCGAGCCGATCGGCTGATCACCTCGGATCATCGGTGATCGACCCCGCCGGTCGCTGAGAACTCGCGACGGCCCGGGCCGCCTCCTTCACCGGATGGCGACCCGGGCCGTTTCGCGTGGTCGGTGCGCGTCGCGGAACCCCGACTGTCATCGCGAGTTGGTCGTCGTGCGGCGATTTTCCCCGTCGGCGCGGGGTGTACCGCCGCAGACCGAGAGGCGAGGCGACGGGCGGCCGTACACCGTGGGTCGCTCCGGCGGCGCGGTGGTCGGCGGTGATCCGGCGGCGCGGTGGTCGGCGGTGATCCGGCGGTGCCAGTCGACGGTGTCGGCAACCGCGTTGAACGTGAATGCGTGCAGCGACTCGATATCGAGGCGTGCCGCGTGCGGGGACACCTCGTCGATGATCTCGACCGGGTCGTAGCCTCCGGGAGCGACGAGGTGTGCGACCGCAGACGCGTTCTTCGTGAGGAATCGCAACGACGCTCCCACGCCCGTGCGCACTCCGACCTTCACGAGCCGCGTGCGGTCGACGACGCCTGGGACTCCGAGTCGTACGGGGAGGTGGAGGCCTGCTGCTCGCATGGTGTCGACCCACGAAACGATCGCGTCGGGGTCGAAGCACATCTGGGTCGAGACCCATCCATCGACTCCGCACTCGTCGAGAAGCGCCTGCTTCGCAGCGAGTTGGCTGGCCATCAACGCGTCGTCGATGAGCGCATGACCGTCGGGGTAGCCGGCGATGCCGAGGCGCGCCACTCCAGGGCCAGCGGACAGGAAGTCGCGCATGAAGCCGAGGGCTCCTTCGTACGGTCCGAGCGGCGTCGGTGCATCGCCAGCGATCACGAAGACTTCGCCAAGGGCGAGCGAGCGAGCCCAATCGGCGAGTTCACGTGCATGGTCGGCGTCGCGGACCAAGCGAGCGGCGATGTGGGGAGGGACCGTGAACCCGTCGGCAGCGAGCCGCTCGGTGTGCCGCTGGGTCACCTCGATGCCAGCGGTCGGAGAGCACGTCACCGAGACGAGGGCTCGCTCGGGGAGATCGCTGATCGCTTGCTCGATCGACGTCATCGGGACGATCTCGTAGTGGATGTGTCGAGCGAGTCGGGCGGTGGCTCCGAGATCGGCGACGTCTGTGTGGCCGTCGGAGATCGGTGTCACGTTCGACGGTTGACCCTCGGCCGGTCGACCGATCAGGGTGCGAAGGGTCTGGAACAACGGGTGCCTCACTCGAATGTGTCAGGGAGTTCCGCGGTGCGTCGCGTGATGAAGGCGTCGAGTTCCTCCGCGATGGCCGCGTCGAGGTCCGGAGCCTGATAGCTGGCGAGCTGCTGCTTCCAGATCGCGTTCGCCCGCTGCGCCGCGGCGAGCCCGCGCTCTTCGGTCCACTGCTCGAAGGTCGAATTGTCAGAGGTGCTCGATCGGTAGAACGCCGTCTCGAAGTTGGCGAGTGTGTGCGCCGTGCCGAGGTGGTGTTCGCCTGGGGGGTGGACGAGTAGCTCGTCCATCGCCTGGCCGTTGTCGGACAGGTCGAGACCCTTCACCACGGTGGCCATCGCGCCCAGCTGGTCGCAGTCGAGGACGAACTTCTCGAAACCGACCGAGAGGCCACCCTCCATCCAGCCGGCCGCGTGGAGCACGAAGTTCGTGCCGCCCAGAACGGTCGGGAGCAGCGTTGCCATCGACTCGGCCGCGGCTTGTGCGTCGGGGAGCTTCGAGGCGCACAGCGAGCCACCGGAGCGGAACGGGACCCCGAGGCGGCGGGCGAGCGCAGCGACGGTGTACAGCACGACGGCGGGCTCTGGAGTGCCGAACGTCGGAGCACCGGTCTGCATGGACATGGAGCTGGCGAACGACCCGAAGACGACGGGTGCGCCGGGCCGAATGAGTTGGACGTAGGCCATGCCGGCGAGTGCTTCGGCGAGCGTCTGTGCGACGACGCCGGCGGAGGTGGCCGGTGCCATCGCCCCCGCCAGGATGAACGGGGCGATGATGCAGGCCTGGTTCGCAGCGGCGTAGACGTCGATCACGTCGAGCATCGAGGCGTCCCAGACGAGCGGCGACGACGCGTTGATCAGACTCGTCATCACCGTGCGGTCCTCGAGGTCGCCGCCGAATGCGAGACGGGCCATCTCGACGGAGTCGGCAGCGCGAGGGCCGGACGTGACCGACCCCATGAAGGGCTTGTCGGTCAACCGCACGTGCGCATCGATCATGTGGAGATGACGGCGACTCACCGGGATGTCGACCGGCTCGCACACGGTTCCACCGGAGTGGTGGAGATGCGGGGTCATGTAGGTGAGCCGGACGAGATCACGGAAGTCCTCGATGGTGGCGTATCGGCGACCTCGGTCGAGATCGAATGCGAACGGGGATCCGTAGTTCGGCGCGAACACGGTCGCGTCGCCGCCGATCTGGACGTTGCGCGTCGGGTTGCGAGCGTGCTGGATGTACTCCCTCGGAGCGGTGGCCTGCACGAGTTGGCGGCACATGCCGCGAGGAAAACGAACTCGGGTGCCGTCGACGTCAGCGCCAGCAGCGCGGAAGACGTCGAGCGCACCGAGGTGATCGCGGATCTCGACGCCGACGGTCTCGAGGATCGTGTCGGCGTTGTACTCGAGCAGTTCGAGGCCCTCGGTCGAGACGATCTCGACCGGCGAGATCGTGCGGGTGAGGAATGCCGAGGTATTGGACGCCGGCATCGACCGCTGTTCGCGGCGACCGCTGCGTCCCCCTGTCCGGCGGCGGGCCTTCATGTCGGTCACGACGCGACGACTCCGGTGGCCGCAGCTCGGCGTTCTCTGACGAGTCGGGTCGCGGTTTCGGCGGCGATCGCGGCATCCCGGCAGTAGGCGTCGGCGCCGATCGCCGTGCCGAACTCTTCGTTGAGCGGAGCGCCGCCGACGAGGACGAGTTGGTCGTGTCGGCGCCCGCGTTCGGTGAGGGTGTCGATGACGATCTTCATGTACGGCATCGTGGTGGTGAGAAGCGCCGACATGCCGAGGATGTCGGGTTGGTGCTCATCGAGCGCGGCGATGTAGGTGTCGACGTCGCAGTTGATTCCGAGGTCGATCACTTCGAACCCGGCACCTTCCATCATCATCGCCGTGAGGTTCTTGCCGATGTCGTGGATGTCTCCCTTGACAGTTCCGATGACGATCGTGCCGACCGACTCGGCGCCGGTCTCGGCGAGCAGTGGTCGCAGGATGGCCATTCCGGCCTTCATTGCATTCGCGGAGAGGAGCACCTCGGGGACGAAGAGAATGCCGTCGCGAAAGTCGATGCCGACGATTCGCATCGCCTCGACGAGCGCGTCGTTGAGAACGCTGCCGGCGGACCAACCCCGACCGAGAAGGATCTCGGTGCCCTCGGCGATCTCGTCGGCGAGTCCGTCATACAGGTCGTCATGCATCTGCGTGACCAGGTCATCGTCGGACAACCCGGTGAGGTCGATGTCGTCGTCGCTCATGTGCGGCTCCCTCCGCCATCCCCCGGACGGCGTTGGCGATCGACGATTCCACGATACGGAATCGTTCCACGATACGGAAAAACCCTAGCAGGGCCGACGTTCGGGGTCCAGAGGTGATCGGGGCAGCGTCAGCCAGCGACGGCTTCGTGGTCGTCGCTCATGCGGCCGGCGAGCCGGTCAGAGACCTGGCGCGCTGTCGTGACCACGGCCGCGGCGACGTCGTCGGCAGCGCCCTCATCGGGGAACCGGTACGACGGACCGTGCGCATGGATTGCAGCGACGACCGTGCCCGCGGCGTTCGTCACGGGTGCAGCGACGGAGTTCAGGCCGTCGGACATCTCCTCGAGCGTCCACGCATACCCGCGCGTGCGGATCGCAGTGAGCCGTGCCCGGATCTCCTCGATGTCGGTCATCGAGTGCTCCGTCCACGTGTTGAGTGTGTCGGCGAGCAGGGCGTCTCGATCTGCACGCTTGAGGTGAGCGGCGAGCACGAGGCCCGACGACACGACGTGGAAGTCGACGGCTTCGCCCGTCCAGTCCCGGACCTGCACCTCGTGGTCGCCGTCGATCTGGTCGTAGTACCACACCTGGTTGCCGTCGAGCATCGACACGCCAGCGGCTTCGCCGGTGTCATCCACGAGCTGTTGGAGGAACGGCCGAGTGACCGTCACCAAGTTGCTGCCCGGACTCGCCGATGCGGCGAGGTCGACGATGGCGGTCCCGAGGCCGTAGATGCCGATCAGGTCGTTTCGTTCGGCAGCCCCGACGCCGACGAGTGTCGTGAGCAGGCGCGACACGGTGCTCTTCGGGAGATTGGTTCGCTCGGCGATGTCGGACACGCCTGCCGGACCCGATGCGAGGGCATGCAGGACCGCGAAGGCCCGTTCGACGGATTGGATGTTCGACACGTTCGGATCAGCTCCCGGTCGAGCATTCCGTGAACGTGTCGTCGATTGCAACTCAGCGAGGGGAAGTCGCCCGATGGGTGATCCACGCGGATGGGCGATCTGGCTGGTCGTACGCTCGGTGAGGTGACGATGACTCGGCCTCCGATCGTGCGCGCCAAGCTGCGACCGCCGATGCCGACCTCCGATCTGGTCGTGCGCGACCGGTTGATCCGCCGGCTCTTCCACACCTCCGCTAGCGTCTGGTCGGTCGTCGCCCCCGCAGGCTTCGGCAAGACCACTCTCCTGGTGCGAGCGCTCGAGGATGCGGGCGCTTCGCTGGCCTGGGTGAGTGTGGATGCCGCCGACGACAACCCGGTGAGGTTCTGGAGTCACGTAGCTGCTGCGCTCGGCGAGGTGGGGATCGGCGTCGACCGGGCGCTGCCACCACTGCTCGACGGCGACGTCGATCGTGTGCTCGACGAGATCCTCGCGGCGATCGATGCGTGGGCAGTTGCGGATGATCGAGAAGTCGTGCTGCTGCTCGATGACGTCCACGAGATCTCCAACCCGGTGGTCCTCCGCGGCCTCGAACGCGTGGTGGCGCACCCGCCGGCCGGACTGCGTGTCGCAATGTCCTCTCGGCACGAGGTCGACCTCGGGCTCGCTCGGCGTCGGTTGCACGGCGATGTCGCGGATGTCGTGGCTTCCGATCTCGCCTTCACGCTCGACGAGGGGCGGATCGCGCTCGCCGCCGAGATCAACGGTGGAGCACTCGACGTCGAGGATGCGGACAGCCTCGTCGAGGGCCTCGGCGGTTGGCCGGCAGGCGTTCGGCTCGCTCGACTTGCGTTGCGGAACGCTCCCGACGGTGGTGCGGGATCAGCGGCGAACAGGTCCGCGGTCGCAGGCCTGGGCGGGGCGTCGCCCGAAGTTGCCGCATACCTCGCCTCGGAGGTGCTCGGAGGTCTCGAACCGCACGTCCGTCAGTTCCTTGTCGACACGAGCATCCTCATGGATCTCGGTCCGGGGTTGTGCGACTCCGTGACCGGCCGTTCGGACAGCCTTTCGATCCTCCGCGCACTCGCTGCGGACCATGTCTTCACCTCGCTCGTGGACCCCGTAACGTCGACGTTCCGAGTCCACCGGATCTTCCGGGAGTTTCTCTCCGCGCAAGCTGCCGAACGCGCCGAGAGTGACGTCGCCGACCTCCATCGACGGGCGATGCGCTGGTATCTCTCGGTCGGCGACCTCGACGGCATCGTCTGGCACGCCACGCGTGCGGGCGAGTTCGACGTCGCGCTGAACGAGGTCGGCGAGCGGCTGTTCGACGCATCCAATCGTGGTCGGATCGACGACATGTGGCGGTGGATCGAGTGGATCGGCAGCGAGCGGGTGCTCGCGGATCCGGTCCTCGCCTCGTTGCCTGCGTGGGTCAGCTTGAACCAACGCCGATACGACGAGATCGAGCCATGGCTCGAAGCGATCGCGATGGTCGACGGCGTGTCGGAGGAACACCTGCGTCTGTTCGGCGCTCACGCGGCGACCGTACGGTCGGCCCGCGATCGGCACCTTGGTGATGTCGGCGCCGCGGTCAGCTGGGCCCGTGAGGCCGTTCGACTGACCGCGACACACCACGAGTGGGCCGTGGTGGCGACGGTCCACGCCACCTTGGCGCAAGCGCTCGCACTGGTCGGTGATCGCGAAGCCGAATCCTTCGCGCGTAGCGCGATCGACCTCGCCGCCGGTCACGAACCAGCGTTGGTGATGGCGTACGGAGCGCTCGGCTATTCGCTCGAGAACCCCGACGAGGCCAGCGCCGCCGCCGACTCGGCACTGTCGTTCGTGACGACCGACGACCTCGAACGCTTCCATCGTCCTGCGCTCGCGTGGCTTGCTCGCGCGAAGTCCGCGTTCGCGAGTGGTCGCGTCGGAGATGCGCGTGACGCGGTCGATCGTGCGATCGAGCTGGCGTCCCTCGACGAACCGGCCGTCCTTGCGATCGCATGGGCGCTCGACGCCCGCATCGCCCACCTCCTGGGTCGCGGCGAAGATCGTCGGCGCTCACTTCGCTCGGCGGATGCCGTCCTCGACGAGCTGAGCGGCGCCGACCGGATCGAGGAGCTGGTGCGCGGCGCTCGCGCTGCGACGCGTTTCGCTCCCGGAGCGGACGACCTGCTCCCCGTCGGAGCGCGCGATCTCAGCGACCGTGAGCTCGCGGTTCTGCGCATGCTGCCCTTCGAACTCTCACGTCGCGACCTTGCCGCGCAGCTGTATGTGTCGGAGAACACCGTGAAGACACACCTCACCTCGATCCGCCGCAAGCTCGGTCTCCGCGGGCGGGCCGACATCGTGGAACGGGCCCGTGATCTCGGGCTCCTCGAGGTTGCGGAGCGAGACGTCGACGGCAGCGGGTGATCGACGAGTTGGGGCGATGTGTGCTCGGGCGGGGACGGGGTGTTTGGAGGGCGAGCGCCCGGACGGTCCGATCCGACGAAAGGGAACCATGGCCCCCGAAGTCACCACGCG
>JBGCFW010000304.1:0-4286 GCA_045107155.1 Ilumatobacter sp.
CACCTGGGCTGGTCACCGTGGACCGAGTGGGTCGACGGGGTCGGCCGAGTGGACGTCACACCGCAGCGATCGTCGTGAGTGCGAGCGATCGGGCGATCTCGGGTGTCGACATGATCGACGGGCACACGACGCATCGCATTCCGACCTCCTCGACCTGCTCGGCCAGATGTTCGTCGACCGGGTCGATGACCAGCACCGCAGCGATGTCTCGGTAGAGCCGGGCGACTCCGACGACGCTGGCTTCGTTCCCGGAGTCGATGAGCATGCGGTCAGCGGGGCCTTTGAGTGCGGCCCCTCCCACGATGGGCGACACGGCGACCGTCCGAGAGCGTCGTGATGCCAGCAGATCGTCGACTCCCGGCATCGAGCGAATCGGACCGATCGAGACGATCGGATTCGATGGTGCGATCACGATGACGTCGGCATCGGTGAGCGCGGCGCGGGCCGCGGGTGCGAGCGTCGCGGTGCCGTCGAATCGCACTGCGTGGACCCGAACGGCGTGTCGCAGGCGGACGAAGTAGTCCTGGAACGAGACCTCACTCGGCCCGGTCGGCTGATCAGGGTCGTCGACGGTCACGATCGTGGCGAGGCGTTCGTCGCTCATCGGGACCATCGCGAGCCCGAGCCCCCACGCTGCTGCGATCTCGCCGGTCACCTCGGTGAGCGACGCGCCCTCCGCGAGACGGGCGGTGCGGTAGAAGTGAGTGGCGAGGTCTTGGTCGCCGAGGTTGAACCATTGCGGCGCGGCCTGCGAACCGGCCGGTCGGACTGCGGCGTAGCGGGTGAGGGCTCCGATGGCGCGCCAGGTCTCGTCGACCAGGCCCCAACCCCGCTCGGGGTCGATTGCGCCCGCGAGGGTGTAGGTGATCGTGTCGAGGTCGGGCGAGATCGACAGCCCGTGCAGCACGGTGTCATCGCCGGTGTTGACCACAGCGGTCACCCGTGATGGCTCGATGGCATCGAGGAGTCCTCGGAGAAATCGGGCGGCACCGACGCCGCCGGAGATCACGGCGACCCGCGAGGAGTCGTCAGGCGTCATCGGCGACGCGGTGGTAGAGGTGGACGAGTTCATCTGCGGATCGCTCCCATGAGAATCGTTCGAGGTTCCGTCGCCCCCTGGCGACGAGCTCGTGGCGGACGGTGTCGGACTCGAGCGTGGCCGACAGGTGGTCGGCGAGTGAGATCGTGTCGTGTGGGTCGCTGAGGAGTGCGCCGTCTCCGGCGACCTCGGGGATCGAGCCGGCGGTGCTCGCGACCACGGGTGTACCGGTCTGCTGCGCTTCGAGGATCGGGAAGCCGAACCCCTCGTCGAGCGACGGATACGCGAGCACGGACGCGTGCTCGAGGAACCACCGCTTCGTCCCGTCGTCGACCTGCTCGTGTCGTACGACTCGGCGCCTCGCATCGTCGCCCAGACGGTCGATCGATCGACCGACGGCCTCGGCGTCGTCACCGTCTCGACCGACCAATCGGAGTTCGACGGTCGGGTGTGACGAGGCGACGCGTCCGAATGCGTCGATCAGGGCCGTGACGTTCTTGCGACGCTCGATCGTGCCGAGCGCGAGCACGAACGGGGCCGGTCGGTCGACGCCCGGAGGCGGCGACGATGCTGCGGTGACCGGCGCCGGCGGGCCGTGGTGAACGGTCGAGACGGAACGAACCTCGAACAGTGCTCGGACCCGTGCGGTGGTCGCATCGGAGCACGTGACGACGTGTGCCCCGCGTTCGATCGCTCGTCGGAGCGCGCTCGCAACCGGCGCGAGCCCGGGGTCGGCGTCACGAGGATGCTCGAGGAACCAGCAATCGTGCACGGTGACGAGCCGCGCCGCTCGCGCCGGCGGGACGACATAGTTCGTGCCGTGGACCACGTCGGGTCGACCGAGTGCGCGGTCCACCGGTGGGCTCCAGCGCTGCGCCCAGAGCCGGTGGGCGCTTGCAGCCGGAAGCGGGATGCGGCGCTCGCCTGCGTGCAACGCTGAGCGCAGCGACACCACGTACGGCGTCACCAGGGGATGATCAGGAGCATCGGTCCGCCTGCGGTTCTCGAGCGCCTCCAAGCTCCACTCGACGGAGTTGCGAATGCCGGTGCGGATCCCCCGCAACGGTCCCGCGTCGACGGCGACCCTGAGCGCGCCGTTTCGATCAGCCATGGTCGACGAGGCGTCGGTACTCGCCGGCGAGCGCATCGGCGGTCGCCTCCCACGAGAACCGTTCGGCGTTGCGGGCGCCCATCGCGATCATCCGGTTCGACTGCGACTCGCTGGTCACCACCCAGTGCAGGTTCGCCGCGAGTGCATCGGGGTCCGTCGGGAGACTGAGCAGTGCAGCTGGACCACTCACCTCGGGAATCGAGCCGGCGGACGACGCCACCACCGGGGTTCGGGCCAACTGCGCTTCGAGAATGGGGAAGCCGAATCCTTCGTCGAGGGAGGGGTAGGCCAACACCGCGGCGTGTTCGAGGAGCCACTGCTTGGTCGGTTCGTCGACGTCGCGCATGCGCAGCACTCGCGCACCGGTCGAGCCGTCGAGCCGCGCCAACATGCGTTCCACGGCCGGAGCGTCGTCACCGTCGCGGCCGGCGATCACGAGTCGAACGTCTGGGAGTTCTGCGGCGAGGCGTTCGAATGCGGCGAGCAGCGTGGGCACGTTCTTGCGTCGTTCGACGGTGCCGATCGAGACGACGAACGGATGATTCTCGAGTGCAGGGTCGACGTCGGGCGGACGCCGTTCCGGTGCGGTCGTTCTGGAAGGTGGTCCGAGATGGACCGTGATCGGCTCGGTCTCGAGAAGCTCGCGCACCCGCTCCGAGGTCGCCTCCGAGCTCGTCACCACCGTGGCGCCGTCGTCGACCGATCTGCGCAGTACGGCTGCCATGTGGTCGAACCCGGGCGCCGCGAGCTCGGGGTTGTCGAGGAACCAACAGTCGTACACGCTCACGACCGCGGGAGCTCGCGTCGGAGGGACGACGTAGTTGGTCCCGTGGACAATGTCTGGATTGCCGAGCCATCGATCCATCGGGAATCGCCGCGAGCGAGCCCAGAGCCGATGTGCAGCGGCGGCGGGAACCGGGAGGCGGCGTTCACCAGCGGACGTTTTCGCCCGAGCGGAGCACACATACCGGCGCAGCCCGAGGTCCGATCGTGCACTGAGCGCATCGATGGTGCCCTGCACGGCCACGCCGATCCCGGTTCGTGACCCGTGAAGTGGTCCCGAGTCGATCGAGACCTCCAGCACGACGCCGAGGTTAGCCCGCGTGCCCGCTCCGGCTCTCGCGCCGGCCTGGCCCCGAGGTTTCCTGCTCGTTGGCCGCCTCGTCGGGTCGAGATCGCACGGGGTGGACGGAGCGTTGATCGGCGGACGCGGCGGATGCGGCAGGGCGCGGTCGATCCGCTCATACACTCGCTCGCCATGCCACGTGCGTTCATCACAGGGATCACCGGCCAGGACGGGTTCCATCTCGCTCAGTTCCTGCACGACAAGGGGTACGACGTCTACGGCATGGTGAAGGGGCAGAACAATCCGCGAGCGACTCGCTTGCAGGAGGAACTGCCGTTCGTCGAGCTGGTGCCCGGCGACCTCGCTGACCTGCCGTCGCTGGTCGCAGCGCTCCAGATCGCTCAGCCTGACGAGGTCTACAACCTCGGCGCGATCAGTTTCGTGGCGCTGTCGTTCTCCCAAGCCGAGCTCACGGCGAACATCACGGGGCTCGGAGTCCTGCGCATGCTCGAGGCCATTCGAATGGTCGGTGGCGCACAGAACAACCCGATCCGCTTCTACCAGGCGTCGTCATCGGAGATGTTCGGAAAGGTGCGCGAGACCCCGCAGAACGAGCTCACGCCGTTCCATCCGCGGAGTCCCTACGGCTGCGCCAAGGTCTTCGGGCATGACATCGTCGTCAACTACCGCGAGTCCTACGACCTGTTCGCGTGCTCCGGCATTCTGTTCAATCACGAAGGCCCCCGCCGCGGGCTCGAGTTCGTCACCCGAAAGGTCACGAATGCGGCGGCGCGGATCAAGCTCGGGCTGCAGCACGAACTGGTTCTCGGGAACATGGACGCGAAGCGCGACTGGGGATACGCCGGGGACTACGTGCAGGGCATGTGGATGATGCTCCAGCAAGACGCTCCCGACGACTACGTGTTGGCCACGGGTGAGACCCACTCGATCCAGGAGTTGGTGGAACTGTCGTTCGCTGCGGTGGGCATCGGGGACTGGCAGTCGTACGTGCGCCAGGCCCCGAAGTTCTACCGGCCCGCTGAGGTCGATCTGCTGATCGGTGACCCGTC
>JBGCFW010000305.1:0-29719 GCA_045107155.1 Ilumatobacter sp.
GGCCTGTGCGGGACGGCGGCCGACCACATGCGTTTTGCGCACATGCTGCTGAATCGTGGCGAACTCGATGGCGCGCGCATTCTCGGCAGCCGCACGGTCGACTACATGACCCGCAACCATCTTCCCGGCGGCGCCGAACTCGAGGAGTTCGGTCGACCGCTGTTCGCCGAGACCACCTTCGACGGCGTCGGCTTCGGGCTCGGCTTCTCGACCGTCGTCGACGCGGCCGAAGCGAAGGTGCCCGGCAACGAAGGGTCGTACTCGTGGGGCGGTGCCGCCAGCACGATCTTCTGGAACGACCCGGCCGAGGACCTCACCGCGATCTTCCTGACGCAGTTGCTTCCGTCGAGCACCTACCCGATCAGGCCACAACTCCAGCAACTCGTGCATCAGGCACTCGTCGACTGATCGGCGAGCGTCCAGCTCAATCGTCGCGACGTAGGCGGAGCCACACCACGGCCAGAGCGCCGAGGACCACGAGGATCGCGATGAACCGGAGCAGCGCGCGAGCCGCGCCCACGACCCAGCCGAAGAAGAACCACACCACCATCGCCACGAGCAGCCAGCCGACGACGCTGGCGAGGAGCGAACGTCCACGAGTGGAGGCCATGGTTCCGAGGGTACCGGCGCGAGAATGCCGCTGATGAGCGGCGCACTGTGTCTCCAAGGCGGACGAGAGTTCAGCCCGCAGTGCGAGGCCATGGACCGAACGGTCCTCGAGCGGGTCGGCGCCACGAGAGTGGCGGTCCTGGCCGGGGCGGCCCGAGTGGGAGACGACCACGACGGCGCGATCGTCAGGGCGCTGCGTCACTACGCCCGGCTCGGCATCGAGGGTCGTGGCATTCCCGATCCTCGCGTCGACGAGACTGCCGCGGTCGGCGAGCTCGACGGGCTCGACCCTGGTCTCGACGTACTCGTGCTCCCTGGTGGTTCTCCATCGAGTCTTCGATCGGTGCTCGACGGCGAGATCGCCCGGCGGGTCATCGCACATCACGAGCGAGGCGGCGCGATCTCCGGGGCGTCGGCGGGAGCGATGGTCATGTGCGCTCGGATGGCCCGTCCGGACCGCGGCGACGTGGTCGACGGACTCGGGCTCGTCACGGGTCTCGCGCTCCCCCACTGGTCACCGGGCTCGGCGCCGCGCTGGCCCGTCGACGACATCGACCTCTGGGGCCTCCCCGAGTGCGGTGGTGTTCTCCTCGCCGACGGCGATGTGGCCGCCGTGGGGCAAGGTGCTCCTGCGCGATACGTGGCCGGCGAGTGGCGACCGGTGGCGCGATCGACCGACTGAACGGCTTCGGACGCCCGGCGGCGATGAGGGCCAAGGCCAGCCGACACGACGACGAGCCGCAGCTCCACGCAACACCCCCACAGGCGGTGTGCTCGCGAGAGCCGACCACCATCCGGGGAGAACGTGGCGATCGACGGCGGGGGCCGATCCGGCTGAAGCCGCTGCAACGGACGAACCCTGAACGGCTCGGCGGTGACGCGACCCTCGTCGTGTGTTGTGAGGAGAACACGCACCAAGGAGGCGCCGCGGGTGACAGTCCGGCCGGTCTGCGACCGATTTCTGCGGGTCAGCGGTTCCTGGAGTCGGTCGGATCGAGCGCGTCGCGCAGTCCGTCACCGAGGAAGTTCACGCACAGCACGGTCACGAGAATCATTAGCCCCGGGAACCACACGAGCCACGGAGCGGTCTGCACGAAGCCCTTGGACCCGGCGAGCATGTTGCCCCATGTCGGCGTGGGCGGTTGGATGCCGAGGCCGAGGAACGAGAGTCCCGATTCGAGCAGGATCGCTCCGGCAACCGTCAGCGTGAGATTCACGATGATCGGGCCCATCACGTTGGGCAGCACGTGGCGGAGCATGATCCGCACCGGTCCGGCGCCTGCTGCGTGCGCGGCCATCACGAACTCCTGGTTCTTGACCGACAGCGTCACCCCGCGCACGATGCGGGCCAGACCCATCCACGAGATCGATGCGACGATCAGCACGACGATGAGGATGTCGTCGCCGAAGATCCGTGCCGCGACGATCAGGAAGATCAGAGCAGGCAGCGCGAGCACGAAGTCGGTCATTCGCATCAGCACTCCGTCGACCCACCCTCCGGCGTATCCCGCGACCATCCCGACCGCTGCCCCGAACGTGCCGGCGACGAACGCCACACCGAAGCCGACCGACAGCGAGACCCGACCGCCATAGAGCAACCGCGACAACTGATCGCGCCCGAGTGAGTCGGTGCCCAACAGGTACTGGTCGTTCGGGCTGGCGAACGTCGACGTGAGGTCTTGCTCGGTGAAGCTGTAGGGAGCAATCCACGGTGCGGCCATGCAGACGGCGATCAGCACGAAGAGCACGACGGCCGACGCCATCGCGAGCCGATGCTGGGTGAATCGCCCCCAGGCGAGTCGCCACTGCGACTCGGGTGGCGCGTCGAGATCGACGGCTTCGCGCTCGTCGACCTCACCGGATCGAGACGGCATCGGTCCGCCGTCAGGTGACTTCGAGGCCGCGCCGCCGGCGCGACGTCCGACGTGGGTGACCGGTGAGTCGAGCGAGAAGTCAGCCAAGTCGGATACTCGGGTCGAGCACGCCGTACGCGAGGTCTGCGAGCAGGTTGAACACGACGACACCGAGCGCTGTGATCATCAGCCAGGGGAGAATGATCTGGTAGTCGCCATTCTGAAGCGCGTCGAGGAAGAGCGGACCCATGCCCGGCCACTGGAAGACGGTCTCGGTGATCACGAGGCCACCGAAGATCGCACCGACGTCACTGGCGAGCTGTGTCGTCACCGGGATCATCGCATTGCGCATCCCGTGCTTCCGAACGACCTGTCGCTCGCGCACGCCCTTGGCTCGCGCGGTGCGGACGTAGTCGGCCCCCATCACCTCGAGCATCGACGACCGCATGAACCGGCTGTACACGGCGACGAGCTGGACAGCGAGCACCAATGCGGGGAGTACGAGGTGCCGTGCACGATCGAGGAGATCGAAGCCCTCCGTGCCGGGTGAACGCATCCCCGAGGTGAAGAACACCGGCCCATCCAGCGCGAGCCAGTCGACGATGTACACCCCGAAGAAGAGCTGCAGCATGATCGCAAACCAGAAGTTCGGCATCGAGAGCCCGAAGAACGCAACGCCGGTCGACACGTAGTCGAACGGCGAGTTGCGTCGCACCGCGGCGATGACACCGATGGTGATCCCGATGACGAAGCTGAACGCGACCGCCACCGCGCCGAGCACCAACGTGTTCCACAGCGCGGAACTCAGCTGCGGCCACACGTCACGGTTCGAGACGAGTGAGGTCCCGAGATCGCCGCTCACGGTGTTGCTCAGCCATCGCAGATACTGCTCGTACGCAGGGTCGTCGAGACCCAGCTGTTCGCGGTATCGGGCGATGTCCTCGGCTGTGACTCGCGGGTTGGTCCTGATCCCGCTCTCCGGGCTCGACACCGACCTCGTTGCGATGAACGAGACGACGCTGAGCACCAGGAGCAGCGGGATCGAGACCAGCAGACGCCGGGTGGCGTAGGCGATCATCGGTTCACCCGTTCACCGTGACCGATCGATCACATCGCTCACTCGACCAGGAACCAGTCGTACATGTTGGCGAAGCCGCCGTAACTGCTCGCCGTGAAGTCACCGATCGGACCATCGAGCTGGTCGCTGCGCCAGGCGGTGAGGTTCGGCAGTTGGTACAGCGGGATCCACGCCATGTCCTCGCGGACCAGGGCACCGATCTGTGAGATCGTCTCCTGCCGTTCGCTTACGTCGAGCTGGCGGTCGCTGAGTCGAGCGAGGTCGGTCACCTCCTGGTTGTCCCAGGCAATGCTGTTCTGGCCGGCGCCGCCGTTGGCATCGCTGGGGATCTGGTCGCGATCGTAGATCGTGGTCACCGACGGGTCGGGGCTCGCGACCTGGGCGTACAGACCCATGCCGAACTCGAGCGCCGGGAGGCGGTTCTGGAACAGCTCTCCGGCGTCCAGGTTGTTGATCTCGAAACGGATGCCGAACTCGCGGACCTGCTCCTGCACCAGCGCCTGGACGTCTTCTCGACGCCGGTTGCCGGCGACGGTGTTCCACTCGATCTCGAACGGGGTGCCGTCTTTCTCCCAGACGCCATCGCCGTTGCGCGCCCACCCGTCGTCGAGCAGGATCTGCTCGGCGCGGTCGAAGTCCTGGACCACGTCGGCGAAGTCGTCGCCGCACCACTCGCCCACGTTCGGCACCCAACCGCCGCACTGCAGCACGCTCGCGTTCGGGTCGACCGGACCCATGACGGTGTCGACGATCTCCTGGCGATCGATCGCGAACGCGAGCGCTTCGCGCACGGCCTTGTTGCCGAGGATCGGCGACTGCGGCGACTGCTGGTTCGGCCAGAGCCCCTCGAACACGACGCCGCCCGCGAGGGTGAAGTCGATGCCGTCCATTTCGAGGCGCTCGTTCACGCCGGGCGACGGCTGCGGGAAGATCGCCGAAACCTCACCGGTCTGCAACGCGATGATCTCGGTGTCGGTGTCTTCTCGCGGTACGAAGGTGACCTGATCGAGGACGGGGACCCGCTCCTCGTCCCAGAACGCGTCGTTGCGAACGAGTACCGCTTGCTCACCGCCCCACGAGTCGAGGATCCAGGGAGCTCCGGAGAAGCCGATCATGTCGAGCATCTCGTCGGCGGTGTCAGTGGACGAGAATTCGTCGGCTTTCAGCAGGAAGCCGGTGCCGCCACCGAAGAGGTCTGCCCAGGGCGCATAGTTCTCCGTGAAGGTGACGACGGCCGACGATGGGTCGGAGGCATCGACCGATTCGATCAGGTCGTATCCCGTCGTCGAGAGGGTGCCGGTCGAGTCGAGGATCGCCCGCCAGGTGAACTCGATGTCGGCGGAGGTGATCGGGGTCTCGTCGTTCCAGACGGCATCCGGGGCGATGTCGAACGTGATCGTGAACGGATCCTCGGTGATCATTCCGTTGTCGAGGCTCGGCGCCTCGGTGAGCACTGGCGACGCCTGGTAGTTGCCCGCGGCATCGACCTCCATCAGCTTGGGAAGCACGTGATGGATCACCGACCACGTCAGCCACGATGCGTTCGCGCACGACGTCACCGGGTTCAGGCACTCGGGCCACTGCTCAGCGGCGAACACGACACTGCCACCGGCGGCGCCGGCACGTTCATCGGCACGTTCATCGGAATCGTCGTCGGCATTCGTGCTGGAGTCGTCGCCGGCGGACTCGTCGACCGAGGTGGTGTCTGCGGTCTCGTCATCGTCGCTGCCGCATGCGGCGACGACGAGCGAGAAGGCGGCCAACGCGACGGCGAGACGCCGCCGCGGTGTGCGGGCGTGGTGTTGGTGCATGAGCTCCCCCTGAGCAATGTGATGTGAGGGGAACACGCATCGACGACCGCCCCGGGGGGACGTTGCGCTGGATTCAGCGCAACCGAACGCCGTCCGATCAGTTCGCGTTCGGAGGAATGTCGCCCGCGCGATCGGTGGCGATCACCGGCGCATTCGATGCCGGACGACCGTTGCCGATCGATTCGATCATCGCGACTTCTTCGAGCGGCGTGAGCGCTGCGGTGATCTGGCCGAACGGCGCGGCGGCGCTGGCGACGTCGACGGCGGGCTCGTCGAGCGAGGGCTCGTCGAGCACCTCGACCGCAGCTGGCGAAGGCACCGAGGCGCCGACCGGCGCGTCGGCAGTCGAGGGGATCGCAGTCCCTGAGGCCACGACGGCCACGGCACCGATCGCCATGAGGAAGCCCGCAGCCACGGTGGACCCGAGCCGGCCGAGCGCCCTCGACGGCGACGTCGGCGGCTCGAAGGTCGGCACGTCGACGTGCATCTCGCGCAGATCGTGTGCGGCACGGTGGAGGCGCTGTTCGACACTCATCACACGGCCTCCTCACGGGGCTGGAGTTTCTCGGCCAGTGCTGCTCGCCCTCGCTTGAGGTGCGTTCGAACGGTCTCCTCGCCGAGGCGCAGGATCGCCGCGACCTCACTGATCGGGCGGTCTTCCACGTAGACCAGCGCGAGGACCTCGGCCTGTCGCCGACTCAGCCCACGCAGCGCCGACCAGACCTCGTCGTCGGCGACTTCGACCTCGGCATTGTCATCGCGTCGCTTCGAGAACTTCAGCAGCGCTCGACGCTCGGAGGCCACCTTGCGTCGATACGAGATGGATCGATTGATCACCACGCGCCGGACCCACAGGTCAGGCCGATCGAACGCGGCGATCCGTCGCCAACGCCGATGGGCAGCGACGAATGACTCCTGCGCGAGTTCCTCGGCAACCGTCATCGAACCGCACAGCGAATACGCGAGCCGGGTGACGGTCGGATAGTTCGATCGGTAGAAGGCATCGAAGTCGTCACCCGATCCGGACGGGTCGACCGGCGCGCTGGGCGGCGGTGGCGACGAGGTCGATCTGAGGTGACGTGCGTTGGCGGATTCGCTCGGCGCGTGGGCTCCCATGTCGAGAACACGCAGCACGGCCCGACGAAGGGGGACACGCGTCGCAGAATTTCTCGCGACGGGTTCGGCGCCTCCGGCAGCGACCCGCCGACGGACCGCTCTCATGGGAAGACCGTAGACCATCGCCTGCGAGGAAGTCGATGTCGGTGTGGCGACACGACACATCGCGAGCGAAGCGCGATGTCGAGTGAGGAACGATCGAGACCGAGCGACCAACGGCGCCGACACGGCGCCGAGCGGCCCTACAGCGTGTTGGTGATCGCGCCCGTTTCCGCACCCTGAACGAGACGGGCGTACTTGCCGAGCACACCCGTGGTGTAGCGCGGCGCGTTCGGCTGCCACCCCTCTTTGCGCTTCGCGAGCGTCGACTCGTCGACCTGAAGGTCGAGGGTCTTCGTCGGCACGTCGATGAGGATCATGTCGCCTTCCTCGACGAACGCGATCGGACCGCCGTCGACGGCTTCCGGCGCCACGTGACCGATGCAGAAGCCCCAGGTGCCACCCGAGAAACGGCCGTCGGTGATCAGGGCACAATCGCCGCCGCGACCCGCACCCTTCAGGGCGCCGGTGATCGCGAGCATTTCGCCCATGCCCGGCCCGCCCTTCGGGCCCTCGTAGCGGATGACGATGACGTCGCCGGCGTTGATCTCGCCGGCGAGGATCGCGTCCATGGCGTACTTCTCGTCGTCGTACACACGGGCCGGGCCCTCGAAGTGCATCTGGTCGGCGGTGAGGCCCGCGACCTTCACGACCGAGCCGTTCGGGGCGAGTGAGCCGGTCAGGATGTTGATTCCGCCCTCGTCGTGGATCGGGTTCGACACATCGAAGAACACCCGGCCGTCGGGTCCGGGCGGATCGATCTCGGCGAGGTTCTCAGCCATCGTCTTGCCCGTGACGGTGATGCAGTCGCCGTCGATCATCCCGTTGTCGAGGAGATGCTTGAGCACGGCGGGAACACCGCCGACCTTGTCGAGATCGCTCATGTGGAACGTGCCACCAGGGGTCATGTCAGCGATGTGGGGCACCTTGTCGGCGATCCGGTTGAAGTCGTCGAGTTCCAGCTCGACGCCCGCTTCGTTCGCGATCGCGAGCAGGTGCAAGACAGCGTTGGTCGATCCGCCGAGAGCCGACGTGAGCGCGATCGCGTTCTCGAACGCCGGCTTCGTCATGATCTGACGCGCGGTGAGACCCCGCTTGAGCATCTCGACGACCGCTTCGCCCGCGTCGTACGCATCGGTCTCGCGCCGGCCATCGATGGCGGGCGGCGACGCTGAACCAGGAAGCGACATGCCGAGCGCTTCTGCGATCGAACTCATCGTGTTGGCGGTGAACATCCCACCGCACGCGCCTTCACCCGGGCACGCCTTGACCTCGATGGCATGAAGCTCCTCATCGTCGATGGTCCCGGCTGCATGCGCACCGACCGCTTCGAACACCGACGTGATGTCGAGTGCCTTGCCGTGGTGCTCGCCCGGCATGACCGAGCCGTTGTAGACGAACACCGAGGCGAGGTCGAGGCGGGCGGCCGCCATCAACATGCCGGGGATCGACTTGTCACAGCCAGCGAGCCCGACGAAACCGTCGAGGCGCTCGGCATGCATGACCGTCTCCACGGAGTCCGTGATGACCTCACGCGACACGAGCGACGCGCGCATGCCCTCGTGACCCATCGAGATGCCATCGGACACCGTGATGGTGCCGAACTCCATGCCGAAACCACCGGCCGCATTCACGCCTGCCTTGGCGTGCTCGGCCAGCTTGCGCAACGTCATGTTGCACGGCGTGACCTCGTTCCACGACGAGGCGATGGCCACCTGCGGCTTCTCCCAATCATCATCACCCATCCCGATCGCGCGCAGCATCGAACGCGACGGCGCCTTCTGCATGCCGTCGGTGACGTCGCGCGACCGCGGCTTGATATCGACGGGGGTGTCGGGCTGCTCGCTACTCATGACTGCTGACGGTACCGCTGGCGCCGGTCGCGGAGCCAGGTGCTCCACACACCCGGGCGAGCCGTCTACCGTCGAATCGTGCAACAGATCGTGCTCGTCGTGGCCCTGTTGATCGCCGGCGCCGCGGTGCTCGGCCTGATCCAGCGACGCGCTCGCGCTCGCGCCTCCGCCGACCTCGCACAGGCAGCCGCACTCGCTGGGCTGAGCTTCGACCCCGACGGGTCGCCGGAGCCGCTCCCGCAGTTCCGGCTGTTCCTCGACCCGCGGCATCCGAAGACGACCCGTCACCAGATCCGCGACGACGCCGAAGGCGTTGCCGTGTTCGAGTTCGATGCCTCGACCTCCCAATGGGGTTCGTACCGATTCTCGTGTGCCGTCGCGACGTTGCCCTTCACGTCACCGCGAATGTCGATCTCGTGGCGCTCGACACTCGGACGACGACGAGCGGTCAGCCGATTGGACGATGCGTACGACGTCGACGTCGACGACACCGCGTTCGCCGAGCGCATGCTCGACGCCCCGGTCGTGGAGTGGTTCATCGCCCTGGTGAGATCACACGGCCGGTTCCGTCCGCGCATCGAGGTGCTCGACGATCGACTGCTGGTGATGTGCGATCCCCTCGACGCGACGCACTCGGTCGACCTGCTTCGTCGCACGATCGACGTGCGGAACCGGCTCGCACGCACCCAAGCGTGAACGCGTCCCAGCCGACTCGCGGCCGAGCGTTCACCCCCGACCGGGTGGCAGACTGTTGAGATGTCGGTGGTGAGAGAGACAAAGTTGCCCGGCGTCGGGGTCAAGCACGACTTCAACACCGAAGATGGACGCGAGGTCGGCGTGCTCACGCACAAAGACGGGCGCCGCGACGTCGTCGTCTATGACGCCGACGACCCCGATCGCTGCTCGATGCAGATCAGCCTGTCGAGCAATGACACACGCACGCTCGGAGAGCTCCTCGGCACCAGCCAGGTCAACCGCGCCGTGGCTGCCGTGCAACAAGAACTCGAAGGCCTCGCCATCGAGTGGTTCACGCTCGACGACGACTCCCCCGTGGCCGGAAAGACCATCGCCGACACCGAGATGCGCACGCGCACCGGTGTCTCGATCGTGGCCGTCGTACGCGGCGACACCCCGACCCCGGCGCCCGGACCCGAATTCCGGATGCTCGCACACGACGTGGTCGTCGGTGTCGGAACCATCGACGGACTCGCCCGGGTCCGCGACCTGGTCACCGGCTGACGCCCTCCGATGCCGTTGCTCGCCGCCGGGAGTTCCGAGGCCGCGCTCGCCTTCCTCGAAGTGGGCCTCGTCGCGCTCGGCCTCGCCCTCCTGGCACGGCTGGCCGGACGGATCGGTCTCACCGCTGTTCCCTTCTACCTGGTTGCCGGTCTCGCATTCGGCGAGGGTGGATTCGCCGAGATCGACGTCAGCGAGGACTTCATCTCGCTCGCCGCCGAGATCGGCGTGCTGCTCCTGCTGTTCACGCTCGGCCTCGAATACAGCGAATCCGAGCTCAAAGCCGGCCTGCGCACCGGGGTGCCACCGGGGTTGTTCGACATGTTCGCGAACGCACTCCCCGGTGTCGGACTCGGGCTGCTCCTCGGCTGGGAACCGATGGCAGCCGTGCTGCTCGGCGGCGTGACGTGGATCTCGTCGAGCGGCATCATCTCGAAGTCGCTCAGCGACCTCGGACGGCTCGCCAACCGCGAGACCCCAGCGATCCTGAATCTCCTGGTCATCGAAGATCTCGCGATGGCCGTCTACCTCCCGGTGGTCGGTGCATTGATCGTCGGCGGTTCTGTCGAGGAGATCTCGACGAGTGTGGGCATCGCGCTCGGCGCGGTCGTCATGATCCTCTTCGCCGCGTTGCGCTACGGCCGCCGGATCACCCGACTGTTCGAGGGCGGGTCCGACGAGTCGCTACTGCTCGGGGTGTTCGGACTCACGTTGCTCGTCGCCGGCGCAGCCCAGTCACTCGAGGTGTCGGGCGCGATCGGAGCGTTCCTGGTCGGCATCGCACTGTCGGGCCCTGTCGCAGAGCGGGCCGAACACCTGATCAGCCCCCTCCAAGACCTGTTCGCGGCAACGTTCTTCGTGTTCTTCTCGTTCCAGATCGACCCCGCCGATCTGTTCGACGCGATCATCCCGGCAGCCGGGCTCGCAGTGGTCACGATCATCACCAAACTGGCGACGGGATGGTACGCCGGCGGGCGGATCGGAGCGGGTTCCCGTGGCCGCCTCCGGGTCGGCACAGCCCTCATGGCACGCGGCGAGTTCTCGATCGTCATTGCCGCGCTCGGCGCCGGGCTGGCCGACGGACCCGAGCTCGGCGCGCTCGCTGCGGGCTACGTCCTCATCACCGCCGTCGCCGGCCCTGTCGCAGCCCGCTACGCCGATCGCATCCCGCTCGGACCGCTCGCCGGACGCCGCTCTCGTCGGGCGGCCGCCGCCTGAGTCTGCGGCAGTGCCGGTGACTCCTCGGTAGCGTCGCGGTGTGATCGAGTCGACGACGACCTTCTCCACGACACACGACGGCATGAAGCAACTGCGTCGCCGCTGGCAACCGGAGGGCGCGCCGCGCGCCTCGATGCTGCTCGTGCACGGAATCGGAGAGCACTCCGGCCGCTACGAGCACGTCGGCGCGGCCTTCGCAGACGCCGGGATCGACGTGCTCGCATTCGACCAACGCGGGTTCGGCCAGACCGAGGGGCCGCGCGGCCACACCGATTCGTTCGACGAGTTCCTGGACGATCTGGAACCGCTGCTCGCCGAGCAACGAGCAACCGGCCTGCCCGTGATCCTGATGGGACACTCGCTCGGCGGATTGATCTCCACCGCCTACCTCGTCGGCGCGCGCCCGCAACCCGACGTCGCCGTACTGAGCGCTCCCGCGCTGGCCGCCGAGCTCCCGAGCTGGCAACGGACGTTGGCTCCCGTCCTCGGCACGGTGATCCCGAAGCTGAAGATTCCTGCTGACTTCGATGGCAGCGTGTTGTCGCGCGACGAAGCCGTTCAGGTCGCCTACGAGACCGACCCGCTCCGCGTCCCTGCCTCGTCGGCACGGCTCGGCCGAGAGATCCTGTCGGCGATGTCCACCGTCACCGATTCCCTCCACCGGCTCCGTGTCCCGACGTACGTGCTGCACGGCGGCGCTGACTCGCTCGTCCCCACGAGCGCCTCGGAGGCCCTCGAGTCGCGCCCGATGGTCACCCGCCGCGTGTGGGACGGCCGTCGGCACGAGTGCCTCAACGAGCCCGAACAGGCCGAGGTGATCGCTGAGATCATCGCGTGGATCGATGGTCAACTCGCCGGTGCGTCGGATGGCTGACGACGCGAGCGAACCGGCCGACGATCGACTCCACCGAGCGACGATCGAGTTCGGACTCGATGCCGAGCAAGCCGACCGATTCGAGTCGCTCACGCAGTTGGTCGAGCCCGATGCCACCTTCGACGAGGCAGCGCTGCGCGCAGCCGTCGACGGTCTGGCTGACCACAACGTCGCTGAAGCGGCGTGGACCCGATGGGGCGATGAGGAATCGCTCGGCGGCCCAATCGATGAAGTCGTCGAAGCACTCGGCGCGCTCGACCTCGAAGGCGTCGAAGCCGGTGGAGTGGCCTGGCTGGTCGCTCGCCAGCACATCCACCGGGGCCGGCTCGGCGATGCGATCGAGGCCCTGGAGGCAGCGCGCCCGACCGGGCACCGGCTCGTGCTCTGTGAACTGGCGGCATTCGCTGCCGACCGCAGCGACCCCACAACCGCTCGCGACCTGCTCGCCGAGGCCGGCATCGACGTCGACATCGATCTCGACACACCGTTCGATCCGCGAACCGCCGACTCGGGCTTCGGTGCCGAACTGGCCGAGGAAATCGCGCCGTTCGCCGCCGTTCGACCTCGCCCGATGGCAGGACGCAACGATCGCTGTCCGTGCGGTTCGGGCCGCAAGTACAAGCAGTGCCATCTCGGCAACGAGCTTCACCCGCTCGAAGATCGGGCGGGTTGGCTCTACGTGAAGCTGATGCGGTTCCTGCACACGCACGAACCGAACCTCGTGCCGACGATCGCCGCCGACCTGGTCGAACACGTCACCGCCGACGACATGCGGTCGATGGTCCACGAGTCCTACCTGCCCGTCGACCTCAGCCTCTTCGAAGGTGGACTCGCACAGCGCTTCGGCGACACGATGGGCTCGCTCCTCCCCACCGATGAGCTGGTGCTGCTCGAGGCCTGGATCCGCTCGCCGCGCAGTGTCCATGAGGTCGAGCGATCGCGACCGGGCTCCATGGAGGTCATCGACCTCGCGGACCGCACGCGGCGGACCGTGCGCGACACCGTGCCCGACGAACCGCTCGAAGCGGGCTGGAAGGTGATCGGGCGCCTGGTACCCGTTGCCGACAGCTTCCGCGCGTACGGCGGGTTCCTCCCGGTCAACGACGACATGGTCGACGCGATGGTGGCGGGTTTCGCGGACCGATCGCTCGAGACAGCGGTGCTCACGATCGGACAGATCTTCGACACCGCAGCGACCCATGACGAGATCGCCGGACTCTTCGAGGACAGCCTCGACACGAGCCAGCTCCGCGAGTTGCTCGCCGAACTCGGCACCGAGTCGGCCGACGACTGATTCCGGTTCGGTCGTCCTCCGGGGACCCGCCGCCGCATCCGTGCGTCAGCGGAGGGTCGAGTCGGTCACGACGGGCGGGCCGGAGCCGAGGTGGAAGATTCCGGGAAAGCCGCTCGTCTCGAACCCACGGCTCGGGTTGGCGACGAGCTCAGACGACCTCACGAACGCCCGGCCCGTCCGGTTGTTCGAGACGAAGAAGATCGCGCCACCGCCCTCGTTGGCCACGTTGTCGGCCACGATCGATCCGACGAGGTCGAGCGTCATCTCGTTGCCGTCGAGGTAGATCGCCCCGCCGTTCCCTCCACCGGGCGTGCCAGGACGCTGCGGGTTCGCACCACTGCCGATCGCTCGGTTGTCGACGAACGTCGAGTTGAGGACCTGCCACGAGACTCCGATGCTCGACGTCGCTCCGCCGTTGGAGCAACGGTTTCCGATGAAGGTACTGCTCGCCACCACCACCGGCCGGCCCTCGAACTGACTGAGCACGCGCAGTGCGCCGCCTCCCACGTCGGGGCCCGTCGGCTCGCAGCGGTTGTCGGTGAAGGCGACGTCGACGACCTTGACTTGCCCACCACGAACGAACATCGCACCACCGCCGCCGCCGTCGACGGTCTCCCCGATCGAGTTTCCGTCGGTGAACGTGATCCGCTGCACTGTCAAAATCGGGTGTTCCTGGTTCTGACAGTGCGGTGTGGTCCAGACCTGAGCCCGGTCACACGTGTTCATGTACAGGATCCGACGACGATCGAGGCCATCGAGCGTGACCAGCCCTCCCCCGTCGAGGACGACGACCCGTGACGTGTTCACCACCTTCGCCGTCGCCGTCATCGCGATGGTGACGGGTTCGGGTCCACAGTCGAACGCGATGACACCACCTCGGGCGACGGCGTCGACCACCGCCGCCGACGTACAACTCGATGGCGTTCCTGACCCGACGACGATGTCGGGCCGAGTCGTGTCGACCAGGTCAGCAACCGGTGGGAGCGGCGGAGGGTTCGACACCCCGGGAAGCGGATCGGGAGGACTCGTGCGGACTGCGCTGGCCGTGACCGTGGCTCGATCGGTCACGGCCGCGGGTGCCGCCTCGACCGCTCCGGCCGCGACGAGCCCGACGAGCGCGAGAACTCCGACGACGAGACGGTTCGTCAACTGCATCCGATCAGTCTCGACGCACAGACCTCGTCACGCCAGTCAGTCAGAACGAGCGGCGGCGCCCCCGTCCGGCCCGCCGGTCACAGTTCGAGGATCGTCCACCCCTCCAGGGCTTCGAGCGAGCACGAGTTCGCAGAGGTGGTGATCAGGATCCTCTCGTCAGCGGTCGAAGTCGCCGGAGACATCTCGATCTCGTCGAACTCACAGGGTCCGACCGCTTCGACACGACTCCACTCGAACTCAGCGCGGTAGTCGTGGACGACTTCACTGCGCCGTGAGACCGTGGCGAGCGCGAACTCGGCGTAGTCGCGGTCATCGATCCGGTCGAGCTCTGCGGGGACTCGACCCAACGCTTCGCCCATCTGGAACGACGTGTCGACGACCACGAGGACACGTTCGGTCTCGCGCGTCGCCACCGTGATTCCGGTCAGGGCGCCGAACGCCACGAGCACGCCGACCGTCCAGATCGCGAGAGGTTTCACCGTGTCGTCCTCATCCGCCTGCGTTGAACAGGGCGGCGATCTTGAACTCGACGTCATCCTCGTCGGCGTTGATGTTGGCGGCTTCGACGAGGGACGAGAGCCGCCCGAGTTCGGCGAGGTTGGCTTCGAACCCGACGGTGTACACGGGAATGCGCAGGCCGGCGATCGTGTTGTCGACCTGACCGAAGTTGAGGCCTTCGGTGGTCTCCCCGTCGGTCAGCACGACGAGGAGCGGCTTGACGTCCGGGTTCGACGCGACCTCCTCTTCGAGCATGTCGAGTCCGAGCACGATGCCGTCGTACATCGCGGTGCCGCCACCCGGTGAGAGGTCTTCGGCGATCGCGGTGTAGCGGCCCTGCTGGTTGAGGTCGAACTCACCGATCGTGAGTCGCCGCACTGCGTTGCTGTCGAACTCGACGATGCCGACACGGGTCTCGGGCTTGATGAATTCGCGCGCCGAGAGCATCGCGAGCCGAAGCGCCTGGATTCTCGTGCCCTCCATCGACCCGGACACGTCGACCACGAACACGGTCGAGACAGGGCGCCCGCCGTCCTTCTTGTCCTTCCAGATCGCCTGCGCGTCGATCAGAGTGGCGCCTGTCGGCGTGTCGATGCTCGGGGTGTAGTCGGGCGGGTCGAATCCGTACTCACGGGCCAGGTCCGAGAATCCCGAGTCCGCGAACTCAGCGAAGAGCTCGAGCGCTTCGGTCTTGGCAGGACTGAGATCGCCGACGGCGTACAGCGGGTTGTCGTGTCGGACACCGAACGGGATGAACTCGAATCCCGACTGCAGCGAGTCCGTCTGAACGAAGGTCTGGTACTCCATCACGAACGTGTCCAGCGTGCCCGTGTCGCTCTCGACGGAGTCACGCATCTGCAGCGTGGTGAGCGCCACGAAGGGCACCTGGCGTTGGAACTGCTCGAACACACTCGCCACATCGGGCGAGGTGAGCCGGGACTGGTCGCCTTCGGCGATCGCGTCGAGGACGGTCACGAGGAAATTCAGACCCGTGCTCGACGCGAACGGGTCGGTGTACCCCATGACGAGGTCGCCTGCGATCACTGCGTCGACCAGGGTCTCCGGCGTCGCTTCGCCGTAGGCCGAGCGAACCTCGTCAGCGGTCTCGGTCTTCATGACGATGCCCGCCGTGTTCGAGACGAGCGAGGAGTCGATCTCGGTCATCGGTTGGAACTCCGACGCCATCTCGACCCACAGCTGGTTCGACGGGCTGAACGCGTCGGGCAGGTACGTGCCACTCGCGATGAACTGGTAGCCGGTCCCCGAGGCGATCTCGCGAATGACGATGGCGGCTTGCGTTCCGTCAGAGAGGGTGACGCCGGCGTCGTTGAACGCCTCTGCGGCCTGGTTGATCCAGCCGTCGGTGCCGTCACCGGACTTCTCGGTCGACGCGAAGATCTCCACGATCGTGCCGGCACCACGCGCGTCGACCGACAGCTCGAAGGTGTCGATCGCAGGCAGCGTCGCAGCCAGGTCGGCGCCGGAAGGCGGCGGGATGGCCGCCCGTCGCGACACCTCGTCGTCGATCCAGCCGATGTCGTCGACGAGATCGTTCAACGATTCCACCGCCTCGTCGCGGTCCAGCGGCTCAGTGCTGTCGCTGCCGAAACCGCATGACGCGGCGACGGTGAGCGCTGCTACGGCGAGCGCGGCGCGACGGGTCGAAGTTGATCTCATCGTGTCTCCAGACGGTTCGATGCTGTGCGGCTGAGCGTGTCGATCTCTCGGATCACCGCGCGGTTCGCATCCATGGCGGATTCGAGGGTCTCGATACCCGCGTGATTCGTGACTCGGGAGCGTTCGAGTTCGCTCCTGCGGTGTCGGACGCCCCCGAGCAGTTCGTCCTCGAACAGCGTGCGTCGGGGGTCGAGCTCCGGGACTTCGACGTCGACCGCGAACTCGAGTGCATCCTCGTAGGCCTGGACGTCGCCGATGACGGTGAGGAGCTCGGACTCGATCTCGTGCAGGCGATCCAGATCGGCGCGCATGGTGACGTTGTCACGCATCAGGACGGCTCGCTCAGACTCGATCGACGTCACCATCGACTCGATGCGTGGACGCGCACTGGCGAGACGCCGGGCGTGACGCTCGGCAGGCGAGCCGACCCCTGGCACCTTCGCGACGAAGCGAGCGAACATGCTGCGCTCGTCGTCGTCGCCGACCTCGAGCTCACCGAGCTGCTCGCGAAGATCAGCCATCGCGCCGGCGAGCGCCCGATCGAATGCGCGGGTCGAACCCGACCCGGACGTCGCTCCCGCAGCACGTTCCAACGCCTCGCGTCCGAGGGCAGCGACGACGTCACGCGCATCGTTGCAGGCCGGATCGTCGGCATCGAGCCGGAGCCATGCCTCGACCGCTTGGCGAGCCCTCGCGGTGGCGTCGATCACGAACCGCCCTCGACGTTGTACATACGAGCCCGATCGGCGAGATCGTCGAGCGCCGTCATCGCGGCCTCGGCGTCCTCTGGCCGCTGACCGGCGGGCACCTCTGCGAGCGCGCTCGTGGTGCGGGCCAGCGTGGTGAGCGCCGACTCGTTCTGAGCCAGCAGCCGACTGATCTTGGCCATCTGTTGGTCGAGCAGCGCCGAGCGCTGCGCCAGCGTCGCGCGCTCGCGTTGCGCCGCATCGGTCTCGGCGCCGTCGCGATCGAGTTCGGCGAGTCGGCGTTCGATGTAGCCGGCGTCGATGCTGTCGACGCTGTCGCGGGCGACCGCAACCTCGTGAAGGTTGTCGAGCGCGCTGCGATACACCTGCCCAGCAGTTCCGAGATAGCGCGCATAGGTCAACTCACTCGGGTCCAGGCGACGGTCGAGGACCTTGCGCAGCGCGGTCCGCTTCTGCCCGAGCGCGACCAGTTGTTCGAACGGTTGCGAGTCGTCGAGCCGCTTGAGTTCTGCGGCCAATGCGGCCATGGTCTCGGAGTCGATGTCGTCGGGATCAGCAACTGCGAACTGGCGCGCTGCGAGCACGCCGGTGGCCGACATGACGAGTGGCCACGCGACGGCGGCGACACCGGCGGTGACGACGGCGGCGAGGCGCAGGGACGACGGCGGGTCCACCACGGTCAAGAATCCGACGCCGACGACGGACAACAGCCCTGCTGCGAACCACGTGGGCGGGTACGTGAGCACCGCCTTCCCCCACGATTGCGGCCCCGAGCTCATCGACTCCCACGATACTGACGTTCTCGGCAACGAGCCCGGCGCCATCATGTCGATCGCCGCTGTGGCGATCGTTCCCCCGATCCTGAAGCGCCACCGACCAGCTCAGTCGAAGCTGAGTTCGACCGTGGGAGCCGACGCGATCAGCTCCTCGACGGGGGTCTGACCGCGGTACCAGTCGGTCGAGAGGTGATTCCAGATCTCGGCACGTATCGCCGCGTCGGTGACAGGCGTCGCGGTGGCGGGCAGATCCGCCACGACGTCGTCCTTCAGGTGGACGACGAGGCGCGGGTCCGCCTGCAGGTTCGCCCACCAATCCCGGCGACCCGGTGTTCCGCCGATTACCAGACGCTCGCCCACCTTCACGATCCAGATCTCGATGCGGCGGGGCTCGCCTGACCGGCGGCCGGTCGTGGTGATGTCGACGGTGAGCGGTCCGTCGACGGCTCGTTCGAGTTCGGCGGCGGCCGCGGCGTCCATCAGGGCTTCCGCTGGTTGAGCAGCGCGGTGACGGCCTTGCCGTCGGCCTGCCCCTTCGATGACTTCATCACCGCTCCGACGAGCGCGCCCATCGCCTTGCCCTCACCGGCACAGAACTTGGCCCATGCGTCGGGCTGGTCGGCGATCGCCTGGTCGACCATCGACTCGAGTTCGGAGGTGTCCATTGCTTCGAAGCCGAGCGCAGCGGCGATCTGCTCCGGATCGGAACCACCAGGCCCGTCGCCCGCGATCATCGCCTCGACGATCGTCTTCGCCTGGGTCGCGGTGACCGCCCCACTCGACTCCATCGCGGTCAACGCGGCGAGGCGATCTGCCGCCACGACGTCGGTGAGCTCTGCGGTCTCCTTGACGTGCTTGAGCGCGAGGGCCATGTCGCCGCCGTCGACGCCACATGCGAGAACGTAGGAGTCCTGATCGCGCTCGACGACGAGCATCACGGCCTCGGAGTTCTCCGGCTGGCCCGTCGCCGCCGAGAGGTTGGCGCGCCGTTCGGCTGGCAGCGCAGGAAGCGCAGCGCGAACCCGCTCGATCCATTCCTCGCCCGGGTCGACCACCACGAGGTCAGGCTCGAGGAAGTAGCGGTAGTCATCGGCGTCTTCCTTCGACCGCAGCGTGTGGGTCTTGCCGTCGCCTTCGTCCCAGTGGCGCGTCTGCTGGACGACTGGCTCACCGGCCTCGTGCATGGCGATCTGGCGCTTCGCCTCGTACTCGATCGCGCGGCCGACCGAACGAACCGAGTTGACGTTCTTGATCTCGCACCGAGTGTTGAAATCGGCGCCGGGCTTCCGGACGCTCACGTTGGCGTCGACACGCATCGACCCTTCCTCCATCTTCGCGTCCGACGCGCCGATCGCCACCAGGATCGCCCGCAGCTCCGAGACGTAGGCCTTGGCCTGCTCGGGGTGTCGGATGTCGGGCCGGGTGACGATCTCGACGAGCGGCACGCCAGCGCGGTTGAAGTCGATCAACGAGTAGTCGGACCCGTGGATGCGCCCGCCCGCTCCGCCGATGTGCGTCGACTTCCCGGTGTCCTCCTCGAGATGCCCTCGCTCGATGCCCACTCGGAACCCGTCCGGCAGGTCGAGCCATCCGTCGGCGTTGATCGGGGCGTCGTATTGGCTGATCTGGTACGCCTTGGGCATGTCCGGGTAGAAGTAGTTCTTCCGAGCGAACGTGGACTTCTGCACGGTGCAGTTCAGTGCGAGGCCGAGCCGAATCGCGAGTTCGACCGCCTGACGGTTGAGGACCGGGAGTGCGCCCGGAAGGCCGAGTGAGACCGGATCGATGTGCGTGTTCGGCTCGTCGCCGAAACTGTTCGGCGACGCGGAGAACAACTTCGTCTTCGTGGCCAGTTCGACGTGCACTTCGAGGCCCACGACCATCTCGTAGCCCTGGTGCATCCAGCGCTCGTGCTCATCGTTCGACGGATGAAAGTCATCGTCGTTGACGTACAGGATGCTCATGACGTCGCTCCTTGGGCGTCGACGTGACGTTCGAGTGCGGCTGCGGCGCGGAACATCGTGGCGTCTTCCAGCGCGGGCGCCAGCACCTGAACGCCGACGGGCAACCCTTCGTCACCGGTGCCGAACGGGACACTCATGCCGGGATCACCCGACAGGTTCGAAGGGATCGTGTAGGTATCGCACAGATACATGGCGAGCGGATCCGATGCCTTGTCGCCGACTTCGAACGCCACGGTGGGCGAGGCCGGCGTCAGGAGCACGTCGGCCTTCGCGTAGGCGGCAGAGAAGTCGTTCGCGATGAGGCGTCGGATCTTCTGTGCCCGCCCGTAGTACGCGTCGTAGTAGCCGGCCGAGAGCGCATACGTGCCCAGCATGATTCGACGCTTGACCTCGGCACCGAAGCCCTCGGTGCGGGTGGCCATGTACATCTTGTTCGTGTCGGGAGCGTTCACCCTGGTTCCGAAACGTGCGCCGTCGAAGCGGGCGAGGTTGCTCGACGCCTCAGCCGGTGCGATGAGGTAGTAGGCGGTGAGCCCGTAGCCGAAGGCCGGGACCTCGACGTCGACGATCGTGGCTCCCGCCGCAGCGAGCGCGTCGAACGCTTCGTCGAGGCGCGCTTGCACGTCGGGGCTCGCCCCCGCCGGAAGATCGGTGACCCGCCCCACACGAAGGCCGTCGACGCCGTCAGCGAGCGCCGAGCGCAATGCCATGGCGGGCGCGTCGATGCTCGTGCTGTCGCCCGGATCGTGTCCGCCGATCGTCTCGAGGACGAGCGCGGCATCGTCGACCGTTGCCGCGAACGGACCGATCTGGTCGAGGCTGGAACCGCACGCGATCAGCCCGAGCCGACTCACCGCACCGTATGTGGGCTTCACACCGACGGTTCCGCAGAGTGCCGCAGGCTGTCGGATGGATCCACCGGTGTCAGAGCCGAGGCTGACCGCCGCGAAGCCGGCAGCTACCGCTGCAGCCGAGCCGCCTGACGAGCCACCGGGCACGCGGGTGAGATCGGGCGGGTCGCGAGTAGCTCCCAAGGCCGAGTTCTCGGTCGATGAACCCATCGCGACCTCGTCGAGGTTGGTCTTTCCGATGATCACCGCTCCGGCCTCGACGAGCCGCGTGACGACAGTCGCGTCGTACGGCGGCTTCCAGTCGCCCAGGATCTTCGACGAGCAGGTCGTCGGGATGCCTCGCGTGCACATGTTGTCCTTGAGCGCGACCGGAACGCCGGCCATCGGGCCGACAGGATCGCCGGCGGCCACGGCGGCGTCGACGGCTTCGGCCTGCACCCGGGCCTCCTTGGCCGTCACGAGGTTGAACGCATGGACCTGCAGTTCACGCTCGTCGATGCGGGCGAGGTGCTGTTCGAGGACCTCGACGGCCGATGTCTCGCCGCGGGTGACGGCGTCAGCGATCTTGATGGCCTCCATCAGTCGTCGAGCCCGATGATCGGTGGCACACGGAAGCGATCGTCCTCGGCGACCGGCGCCTCGGCGAGGACCTCGTCACGGTCGAGAGTTGCGCCGACCACGTCGTCGCGCATCACGTTGACGAGATGGGTCGGGTTGCTCATCGGCTCGACGTCGTCGAGTTCGAGCGCATCGATCTCGGCGAAGTAGTCGAGCATCGCCGACAACTCGGTGGTCGTCGTGGCGAGTTCTTCGTCGGTGAGCGTGAGGCGGGCCAGGGTGGCGACCTTGCTCACGTCGTCAGGGGTGATCCGTTCAGACACCGTCCCGAGGTTACTGACGACCCCTGGCTGTCCGGGCCGCCGATTCGTTCGGCTCCGCCTGCCCGTTCCTTGGCGGACGGGTCGGATCGCTCGCTCTACGAGGAGTGTCAGATGAGGCAGGCTTCGACCGGGGACCGATCGAAGGTCTTCCAGGCCTGCACCAATCGCTCCAGGCCGCTGGCGAGCGTGTCGGGCGGCGAGGTGAAGGGGATCCGGATGTGGGAACCGTCGACGTCGTTCGGGCAGAACTCTCGACAGGACGCGATCGACACACCGCAGCGCGCTGCATGGTTGACGAAGGCAGTGGCCGACGCACCCGACGGCAGGTCGATCCAGACCGAGAGCCCGCCGCGAACCGGGGCGATACTCCATTCCGGCAGGTCCCGACGAACCACGTCGACGAGCAGATCGACCGACGGACGCAACTGTTCGAGGCGTTCACCGACGATCTCCTCGTAACGATCGACGATCTCGAGACCGAGCAACTGACTGAGCGACGGAGTGAACATGTCGGCGACGGCCTTGTGTGTCCGCAGACGGTTGATGATCTGTGCGTCGGCACGCAGCCAACCCAAACGCAGCCCGGGCCATGCGACCTTGCACACCGAACTCGCGATGAGGCCGTACCCGCCGGTGTCGAACTCATCGAATGCCGGAAGGTGGCGTCGATCGAAACCGAGGTCGGCGGCGACCCTGTCTTCGATCGTGAGAATCCGATGACGACGGGTCAGTTCTGCCACGGCGGCCACCCGGTCGGGCGGAAGCCGCGACCCGGTCGGGTTCTGGTGCTGCGGGTTGAACGCCATGAGGCTCGGTCGGTACCGATCGATCTTCGTCACGAGGTCATCGACGATCAAGCCGTCGGCATCCATTGCCACCTGCTCGAAGCGAGCACCCGAGTGGCGTACCGCGTCGATCAAACCCGGCCAGGTGTCGTCCTCGCCGAGGACGACGTCGCCCGGCCGCGCGAACACGGACACGGCCAGCGAGATCGCTTGCTGCGCTCCCGACGTCACCAGAATCTGATGCGGCGAGGTCGCCAACCCCTGACGCGTGTGCAGCGCGGCGATCCGCTCGCGGAGCCTCCACCATCCCAGTGGCTCGGCTTCGTCGAGATCCGCGAGGTGGGGTGTGAGGTCGATCGACGAGATCAAGGAAGCCACCGTCGGCAGGATCGTGGGAATCGCCTTGAGGAGGTCGACCGATGCGGCCTCAGGGGCCCACAGCCGCTCGCCGACGAACTGGTCGGCCACAGAGTCCGCGCGCAGATCGTTGCCGAGCACCGTGGTCCCGCTCCCCTGGACCCGGCGAACCGAACCCGCCACCGCCATCTCTTCGTAGGCGCGAACGATCGTGCCGCGCGAAACGCTGAGCGCTTCGGCGAGTGTTCGCTCCGGTGGGAGGCGTTCGCCGACGCGAATCAGTCCGGCGTCGATCGACGCCGAGAGCCGCTCGGCCAGCTGGGCGTAGAGCGGACCAGATCCATCCGCCCATTGGCCCAACAATTGGACCAGTCTATTGGCTCCCACTTTGGACCCATTGGTTCTCGATTGGTCGACCATTGCTGGCGAAACTAGTGCAATGATCACGACAACGACAGATCCAATGTCCATCGATTGGTCTTCGATCGAGACCTCTGACCAGACGACGGCGGCCACGGCGACGACCGTTTCGTCGCTCCTCGCACTCGTCGACGTCGCGGCGATCGACGCGTCGACCGTCCCGCTCCTCGCCGCGGCGGCGGCCGAACTCGCCCTCGTGAGCGGTATGCCATGGCGATTCTCGACCGACGACCCGGCCGTTGCGCTGCTCCGGGTGATCGCTCGGGCCACGCTCACCGCACCCGACGCCGGTGGCCCACACACCGATCGGCTCGCCGCCCACCTGTCTCGTCACGTCGGCGGAGGACCTGTGACGATGCAGCGATGACACCACGTGAGACCATTATCGAGATCGCCGGGCCCACCGGCGACATCGGCGCCGCCTTCTACTTTCATCCGGCGACCGTCGCCGCCGGCAAGGAACAGCTCGGGCTCGGCGGGTTCGTGTTCTACGTGCTGGGTCGAGGAGGTGCGCTCGGCGACGTACCACCCGCTGTGGTGTCGGCCGCGTTCGGCTACTTCAATCCGAACACCATCGCCGCGACGTGGAACAAGTACCGCGAGCGTGTGAGCCCTCCCGTCGTCGCACGGGCCTACTGGGTCGAATGCGGCAAGCGTGGCGACGAACTGTTCACCGAACTCGACCCGGCGCTCCTGGCTTCGTATGTCGAAGCCGCCGACATCGTCATCGATCACGCCGACCTGGCAGCGCTCCCGCTCTTCGCTGCGCACGCGCAGCTGGAGTGCACCGACTCGCTGCCGGGCCGCGCGATGCAGAAGGCGGCCGTGCTTCGCGAGCTACGCGGCAGCGCACATCTGTGCGCGGTGATCGCGAGCGGCTTGAGCGATGCGCAAGCACATGCGATCAAGCGACCAGGCGACGTGGCCGCGTTCGGTTGGGAAGAAGCGCCGTCGGTTCCGATCGACGGCGACGATCGAATGGATGCCGCGGAAGACCTCACCAACACGCTGCTCGAGCGCGCCTTCGTCGCACTCACGACCGATCAGTGCGACGCGCTCGCCACAGCAACGCACGCGATGCATGCCGCGCTGACCCCACCCGGTTGACGAGCACTGGCACCGGGGTCGATCAGAACTCGGTCGCGCAGTGCGCGAGCGGTGCCCATCCGAAGAACGCATCGACACGTCCGAGCGATGTCGAGGCCGACACCGCGAGTCGGTCCGTCGCCGCCAACTCAGTTGCCGTGCTCCCGCCGAGTACGAGCGAGCCCAGCGCAGCCCGTGAGAGGGTGACGTCGGGCTCGGCCTCAGTGGGCTCGCACTGGGCACCATCCGGCCCACCCGAGATCCGCCACCGTTCGCTGCTCGCCGGACTCGACGTCGATGCAGGGTCGAGCACGTCCACCACGAGTTCGTCGCTCACCCGATAGCGGCGTTCGCTCAGGAGCACCTCGCAGCGAAGCGGGTTGAGCCACAAGAAATCGGCGAGGGCCGTGGTCTGCACGCTGCGCTGATCGACGAACAAACCCGGGAGTGGATCGTCGAGCGCGAGCTGGCGGCCGCTCTTGACCCAACGGACCAAGTCGATCGACATCACGAGCGACCACAGCGCCCGATGCGCCTCGGGCGTCGCGGCGACGAGGTCGACGACGCGCAGCGTGTGTTGGGCGTCGTAGTCGCCCCAGTCCTCATCGACACACCAGAGCACGTAGCCGTCATCGTGCAGTGCGAGAAACGGCTGCTTGACCTGCGCGAGGTGATCGGCCATCCACTGCCGACGTCGTGACAGCTCACCGTGACGACGGTGGCGCGCTCTGTCGTAGCGCTCATGCATCGCGTCGATCGACGACCCCGGGTCGACCAGCCGCGTGGTACCGAGGGCTGCGTCGACGACGTCTGGCCGAAGCCGCGCGATGCGTCGATCGATCGTGACCTGACGGCGGCGGGTGGCCACGCCGTAACCGAAGCGCTCGTAGATCGATCCCTCGCTCGCCATCAGTTCGGCGGCCGCGGCGCCTCGCTCGATCGCGTCAGCGTGCACCCACGACAACATGTCGCGCGTGATCCCCCGTCGGCGGTGCGTCGGGGCCACCGAAACCCACGTGGTTCCGGCGCTCGGCACCGTCGCACCACCAGGGAGCGTCAGGTCGAAGTCGAACGAGCCGGCCAGGCCAACCAGATCGGTGTCGTCGATCGCGACGACGAACCGCTCGAAGACGAAACTCTCACGCGTCCGTCGGCGCTGCTCCTCGTCGAAGCTCCCCGAGAACGCCTGCTCGTCACGGGCGATGATCGCATCGAAGTCGTCGGGCGTCGCCGAGCGGAGCACGATGCCGTCGTCGCGCTCCGGGAAGGACACCGCGGTCATCGATGGTCTCGGCAGCAGACGTGGGCGGTCGGATCGATCGGCGGACGGCGCATCAGACAATGCTCGCCGATGACGCGGTGCCGCCGGAACTCGATTGCGACAGCGACGACGCGGCTCAGCAACGGGTGAGCGAGAACAGCACCGCGGATTCGGGATGGAGCACGGGCGGCTGGATGCCGTGGCTCGCGAGCTGTCGGCCCGACAGCGTGACGCTCGTGCTGAGCCACTTCGGCTGGATGCGTGCCGCGCCCCAGGTCTCGAACGGGATGCTCAGGTGTTCCACGCGGTAGCGGGCGTCGAGCTCGAGTCCGGGTATCCGCAACGGCGGCGGGGTCTGGCTCGGTGCAGTGGTCAGCTGTGCGAACGACACGATCCCGAACGAGCGGTCTTTCGCGTAGACCCCGTGTGCCACGTACTCCGGGTCGGTGTCGAAGCGAACGGTGTCGCCGCTGTGCAGCGTCGCTCGGTGTTGCTTGTGCATCGCGATCGCGGCACGCAGCGCGATCCGGTCTTGCTCGGAGAGCTTCGTGACGTTCCACTCGACACCGAGGTGCCCGAACAACGCCGTTGCGGCGCGGAACGACAACGACTGCGTGCGAGCAGTCGTGTGCGACGTCGTGGGGCCGATGTGCGCACCCATCACCTCCGGCGGGATCAGCATCGAGGCGCCGCGCTGGATCGTCTGACGTTCCAGCGCGTCATTGCAATCGCTCGTCCACACGCGCTCGGTCCGACGCAGGATCTCGTGATCGATCCGCGCCCCGCCGCTCGCACACGACTCGATCTCGACCCCGGGGTGCTTGACTCTGAGCGTGTCGAGCAGGTGGTACAGCGCGACCGTCTGCGCGCGTGTTCCGGCGGACCCGCCGGCGCCGCTCCCCTGGAAGTGATCCCGGTTCATGTCCCACTTCACGTAGGAGATGTCGTGATCGCGCAACAGCGCATCGAGGTAGCGCTCGATGAAGGCGAAAGCGTCGGGGTTGCCGAGATCGAGCACGAGTTGCTGACGCCCGAGCACCGGGTCGTAGCCCTGCGTCTGGAGTGCCCAGTCCGGGTGCGCGCGGAAGACGTCACTGTCGGGGTTCACCATCTCCGGCTCGACCCAGATCCCGAACTCCATCCCCAATCCGGTCACGTGTGCGATCAGCGGTTCGAGACCACCGGGGTACACCGCGTCGGAGACCCACCAGTCACCGAGACCCTTCGTGTCATCGCGACGAGAGCCAAACCAACCGTCGTCGAGGACGAACCGCTCGATGCCCAGATCGGCCGCCGCGTCGGCGAGTGCCTTCAGCTTCTCGGTGTCGTGATCGAAGTAGACCGCCTCCCACGTGTTCAGGAGCACAGGACGCGGCGTGTCCGGGTGCACGTCGAAGCGACGCACCGCCTCGTGAAACTGCCACGTCGCAGGCGTGAGCCCCTCCGGCGAGTAGACGCCGACCACCTCTGGTGTGGTGTACGACTCACCCGGCTCGAGCACGACCTCACCAGGGTGCAGGAGTTCCCCACACTGGACGTAGCGACGGCCGTCGGGCAAGCGCTCGGCGAACATGGTGTGGTTGCCGCTCCAGGCCACGTGGACGCCGTAGATCTCGCCATCCCACTCCGAGAAGCCGGCTTCGCCCATGAACAGCACGGGCGGCGACTCGTGCGATGTCCGCCCGCGGCGGTTCTCCACGATGAGCTCGCCCTGGCGCCAATCGCGACGTACGGGATGGAACTCACGGGACCAGCGGCCCTCGAACGTGAGCAACTCGTCAGCATGCTGCGGCACCGGCAACGTGTTCGTGAGCGCATCGAGCGAATAGCGCCGGTCAGCAGTGTTCGTCAGGGTGCTCGAGACGCGCAGCACCTCGGCCAGCGTGATCGTGGTCGACAGCGAGAGCTCGGCGATCTCGTCGACGGCATCGACCACGAGCGTGTCACCCTCGACGCTCCACCGCAGCGCGGAGAAGCGCGGGGACCACGCGCGCCCGCCGCCACGGCGACCCGCGAGTCCCGGACGGCCGGTGAAGCCGGACCCGTGTTCGGGCACGACGGAGACCGGCGCCACCACGTCGAACGTTCCCAGCACGATCGGGCGATCGAGCGCACCGCCGATCGCCTCGAGATCCGCATCGGCCCCGAGGCCCTGCCCCCAGTACATGATCGTCGGTGACCCCGTCGCCACGTCGACCACCACGTCGACAGGGCCCGAGGCATGTTCGTTGGAGAGGCGGACGATGTTCGACATTGGAGGATTTCTTTCGCGCCCGGCGCAGGACGCGCCGCCGAGAGTCGAGCCGATCGACTCGCTCGCGCGGTCAGCCCTTGTCGGCGCCGAGTGTGAGGCCGGCGATGAAGTGTTTCTGGAGCGCCAGATAGACGATCAGGGTCGGCGCCGCAACATACATCGATGCAGCCGCGATCAAGTTGTCATCGGTGAAGAACTCTCCGCCGAGGTTCGCCAGCGACGAGGTGATCGGACGATCGTCGCCCTGCTGCTCGAGCACGACGGCCCAGAAGAAGTCGTTGTAGATCCACGTGAACTCGAGCGTCGCGAGCGCCGCGAGCGCCGGCCGTGTGAGCGGCATGATGATCTGCCAGTACAGCGTCCAGACGCCGGCACCGTCGACACGCGCCGCCTCGTTCAGCGACTTGGGCAGCAGTTTCATGTAGTTCGACAGCACGAACGTGCAGAAGCCCGACTGGAACGCCACATGGATCAGGATCAGCCCCCATGTCGAACCGTTGAGCTTCCCCGAGTTCGAGAGGAACTCGGGGAGCGGGATCCGGTTGTAGGCCTGGAACAACGGCATCACGATGATCTGCTGCGGCAACAAGTTGCCGGCCGTGAACAGCACCAGAAACGAGATGTTGAACTTCCAGCTGTAGCGGCTCGCCGCGAACGCGACCATCGACGAGAAGAACAAGCACAGCACCAACGCCGGAGCGAGGATCAGGAACGTGTTCCAGTACTTGCCGAGGATGTCGCCCTGCTCCCACGCATTGCGGTAGTTGTCGAGCGTGAACGACTCGGGCCACGAGAAGTACCCGTTCGACACGGTGTCGCTGAATGGACGGAACGACGAGTAGATGGCGCCGAGGATCGGAACCATCCACACCAGCGCCGTGAAGGTGAGGAAGACGTAGAGGAAGATGCGCGCAGGGCGCAACGGCTCCTTGTTCTGCTCGAACGCTGCTTCGAGCAGTGCTTCGGTGGAGTCGGTCTGGGAGTTCTCGACGACGCTCATGACTCCGCTCCTTCCTGCGAACCCTTGTAGTGGTTGGTGACGTACCAGATCACGAATCCGAGACAGAGGATGAACAAGATCGCGGCGTACGCAGAACCTCGTCCGACGTTGCCACCGCCTTCACCCAGCAGGTTGTTCGTCGTGAGAATCGAGAGCACTTCTGTCTTTCGAGGCTCGTTCAGCACAGCGATGATGTCGTAGGCACGCAACGCCTCGATCACCGTGATGACCGCGATGACGACGTTGATCGGCTTGAGCGTGGGGAAGATGACCCGGCGGAACGCCTGCCATTCGTTGGCACCGTCGAGCGATGCCGCCTCTCGTAGCGAGTTGTCGACGCTCTTCAACCCGGCCAGATACAGCACCATGATGTAGCCCGTGTGGCGCCAGGCGATGGCGACGAGGATGGCGAGGAAGTTCTTGGAAAGGCCGTACTCACCGCCGCGGACCTCGAAGGAGAACAAGAAGCTCTGGTTGCCGATCCAGTCGACCGCCTCGCCGCCGCCGAAGAGCTCGGTCGCCAGACCGTTCTCGGTCGAGTAGATGACGCTCTGCCACATGAAGCCGACGACGGCGAGCGACAGCACGACGGGCGTGTAGAACATGCTCTGGTAGATCCGGCTGCCGCGAATGTTCTTGTCGAGCAGGTATGCCAGACCCATACCGAAGATGGTCGGCCCCACGAAGAGGAAGATCAGCAACAAGAAGTTGTTGAGGACCGCCTGGAAGAAGTCCTTCTCGAAGACGGTGAAGATCTCCCAGTAGTTGCGGAAGCCGACGACTTCCATCTCTGAGAAGCGGATGCCGTTGTAGTTCGTGAACGAGAACAGCAGCGATGCGATCGTCGGGATCCACACGAACAACACGTGGATCGTCGTGGGTACGGCCACCATCAGCGTGAAGACGACCCGGTCCCTCCCCTGGAACATCGGTGACTTTCTGACTTTCTTCGCCTGCTGGCCGGCCGCTTCGAGCGCGGCGGTCGATGTCGACATGGAGTTCCCCT
>JBGCFW010000306.1:0-3215 GCA_045107155.1 Ilumatobacter sp.
GCCGCGTGCTCGCCGACCGATCACATCGCGATGATCGTGCTGAACGATCACGAGGAGGTCGGCTCAGCGAGTGACACGGGAGCGGCAGGGCCTTTTCTGGAGACGGTGCTCGAGCGCCTCGTTGTGGCCCGAGGAGGCGACCGTGAGCAACTGCACGCAGCGCTCGCCGCGTCGGCTTGTGTCTCGGCAGACAACGCACACGCGGTGCATCCGAACTATCCGGAGCGTCACGATCCCGACCATCGGCCGCAGCTCAACGATGGCCCGACCGTGAAGGTGAACGCGAACCAGCGGTATGCGACGAGCGCACGATCGGCAGCACTTTTCCAGGACGCCTGCGACGCAGCTGGCGTGCCTTGGCAGGTCTTCGTCTCGCGGAACAATATGCCGTGCGGCTCCACCATCGGCCCGCTCACGGCGACACGACTCGGGATCGAGACGGTCGACGTCGGAATTCCGCAGCTCTCGATGCACTCGGCGCGCGAGCTGTGCGGAGTCGACGACCCGGCGTATCTCGCGTCGGCGTTGGGTGCCTTCTTCGACGGCTGATCGTCACAGCTCGGGGCGGGAGCGCGAAAACGTTCGCGTCCGCACACGTGGCGATCTAGCGTCGGCTCATGGGAGATGTGGTGCCGCAGGCCGACGCAGCCGATCCGGTCGTCGCGGTCGATCTCGTCGAGGAATCCGGTCCGGTCGACGCCGCGAATATCCAGACCGAGGATCGGGATTGGACGGACCTGCTGACGAAGGCACTTCCCGCGCTGGTCGGCGTGGTGGTCGGGTTCCTCACCGCTCAGACGTTGCCCGAGATCGAGACGGTTCTGGGCAGCGACTTCACCGCACCGTTCGTGTTCGTCGGAATCTTCGTGGCGATCATCGGCTTCGTGTTGGCGACCGTGTTCGCGAACCTGGCGCTACGGACCCGGTCGATCGGCCGTCGCGTCACGCTCTGGGTCGGAGCGACGCTTGCGTTCTGTCTCGGCGTGATGGCGTTGGCCGCCGTGCTCTCGATCCGGGCGCAGCCGACCGTGCAGGATCCGACGCCGTTCGACGTGGAGCTGACGGTCAAGGGTCGTGAGGCATACGAGAGTCGGGCGGCAGAGAACGCGGCACGATTCGGCGTGGACGACGCCGCAGAGCTGGCCGAGGCGTGTGCGGCCGCCATTCCCGTGCCGGTGCGAGTCGTGGCGATCGGCGGCACGGTGCCGTCGCCTCTCGTGGTGATCCCGAGCGATGCGATCTCCGACGAACTGCCCTGCCCGTCGGTGCGGATGAGAATCCTCGGTCAACGAGGCGTCGCCATCCCCGTTCTCGAATCGTGAGGCGTCGATCGATGAGGTCGTGCACCTCGGAACGTGTCGAAGGATCGGCGCCCCGAATCAGGTGCGGGCGGCCTCGATGATCAACACGAATGGCTGCCCGAGAAATGCGCCGTCGACGACGTCGGGCCAGACTCCGGCGGCCGGATTGCTCGCCGTGACCGTTGCGTCGTACGCGATTTCGTCGATGTCGTGGAGTTGGAAGCCGTTGTCGAGTAGGGCGCGGACGTAGTCCCCGATGCGGTGAGGGTGATTCCGGATGAACGGCATCGCTCCCTGGTGTGCGAAGAACGCTTGGCCGCCCGTCGAGGACGTGAACGGATGCGGGTTCGACATCAACAATCGGCCGCCCGGACGCAGGACCCGTGCGAACTCGGAAAACACCGCACCCAGATCGGTTGCGTGGCAGACCGCGAGTCCGGTCGTGATCAGATCGATGCTGTCATCGTCGACCGGGAGTCGCTCGAAGCTTCCAGCGCGGAAGTCGGCGTCGGGCACCTGCCGCTCGGCAACCGCGAGCATCTCGACGGTGACGTCGACGCCGATCGACTGATATCCGAGCGCGACGAGTTCGGCGGTGAGTCGACCGGTGCCGCACCCGGCATCGAGTGCCACGGCGCCAGGAACGGCGTGCTGCTGGGCTCGGCGGGTCATCGACGGCTGTTCGATCTCGGTCATCGGGTTGCCCGGGGCGTCGTAGCTGTCGGCCCAGAGCGCATACCCGTCGGTGGCGGCATGTTCCGTGATCGGGACCGGGAGCCGCAGCAGTTCGTTGTGTTCGTAGGCCTGCGCGATTTCGATCAGTCGGTTGCGTCGCTCGGCAGCATCGTCTTCGTACCAATTCCGCAACAGCGAGAGACCGGCGAGCCCGAGGACCCAGTCGGCGAACGTGGTTCCGGACGGTCCTGCATCGGGGCCCGGCTCGGGCGAGAGCACATCGCGAGCGGACGGCGTGTCCTCGGTGCTCGATCGATGATCGTCAGTGCGCGCTTCTCCGGTCACGCACGGAAACGAGAACCCGGAGCATTCGAACGGGAACCGGATTGTGTGCCGGAGCCAGAACTCAGCGTGTGCGGGTCTGCGCTTCGTCGTAGAGCGCCTGGATGTCTTCGCGGAGACGATCGGTCGCCGCGCCGAGCTGTTCTCGGTTGGCACGGCCTCGATCATTGGTCTGGACAAAGAACGGCTCGCCCACGATGACGGTCACCTTGCGCGGGTACACGATCTTGGCGCCACGGGGCATCGCTCGGTCAGAGCCGCCGATTCCGACGGGAACAAGCGGCACTCCCGCCTTGGCCGCCAAGAATGCTGCGCCGTCCAGCAACGGATGCACCCGTGGCCCGTCCTTGCGCTCCCCTTCGGGAAACAGCACGAGTGGTTGACCGCTGTCGAGCACGGCGATGCAGCGTTTCAGAGCTTCGCGATCGATGGAGCCCCGATGCACGGGGATCGCGCCCATGGCGGTGAACAACTTGCCGAGCCACTCGTACTTCCACATCGAGTCCTTGCCCAGGTAGCGCAATCGGCGGAGCTGCACCCATGACGAGATCGGCGTGTCGATGTAGCTGCGATGGACGGGTGTGAGCACGAACGCTCCCTCGGGCAGGTTCTCCTTGCCCTCGACGGTGCCGCGCGTGTAGATCCGCAGCGTGTTCGAGATGATCTGGCGGAAGAACCCGTAGAGAAGCCGGTTCCAGCGTGTGTCGCGCCCGTGCTTGGTGACCTTTCGCTCGTTCGTCGTGTTGGCATCGTCGAGCGCAGCGGTGTCGTCGTTCATGACTGCTCCCCCAGCATCGACGTGATCTCGGCCACGACTTCCGCGATGGTCATACCCGTCGTGTCGACCACGACGGCACCTGATGCCTCGACGAGTGGGCTGTCGGCCCGCGAAGAGTC
>JBGCFW010000307.1:0-12148 GCA_045107155.1 Ilumatobacter sp.
GGCGAAGTGGAAGACCATCGTGAAGGTCGTTCTCCCGACGGCGATCGCCGGCATCCTCACCGGCATCGTGCTCTCGATCGCCAGAGTGATCGGCGAGACCGCGCCGCTCCTCGTCACGGTCGGCATCACCTCCGATGTGAACTGGAATCCGCTCGACGGGCGGATGGCGACACTGCCGGTGTTCGCCTACAACTCCTACAAGTTCCCGACGCTGCCGCCCGACGCGAGCATCGACCGGGCATGGGCCGCGGCATTGACGCTCGTGATCATCGTGGGGATCATGTTCTCCACTGCCAGAATCCTGTCGACCGTCCTCAAACCCAAGGGACTCAAATGAACCGCCCGGCAAGCAGTACCCGACTCGAGAGCGAGGGCCGAACCTCTATGACCGAATCCGTCAGTGTCCCGGAACTGAGCGCGTCCACCCCGGCGCAGGAGGGCATCGACATCAACGCTCCGGTCGATCTCCCGAACCGGATCGACGTGACCGACCTCGACATCTACTACGGCGACTTCAAGGCCGTCGAGAACGTGTCGATGACGATCAACCCGAATTCCGTCACGGCGCTGATCGGCCCGTCGGGCTGTGGCAAGTCGACGTTCCTGCGCTCGCTCAACCGAATGCACGAAGTGATCGACGGGGCCTACGTCGACGGCAAGGTGGTGATCAACGGCAGGGATCTCTACGGCCCGGGCGTCGACCCGGTCGCCGTCCGGCGCAAGATCGGGATGGTCTTCCAGCGGCCGAACCCGTTCCCGACGATGTCGATCGCCGACAACGTGCTGGCGGGCAAGAAGCTCAACTCGAAGCGCATCCGAGGTGCCGAGGCTGACGAACTCGTCGAGAAATCGCTGCGCGGCGCGAACCTCTGGAACGAGGTCAAGGACCGCCTCGACAAGCCGGGCTCGGGCCTGTCGGGCGGCCAGCAGCAGCGACTGTGCATCGCACGGGCGATCGCCGTCGAGCCTGACGTGCTGCTGATGGACGAGCCGTGCTCGGCGCTCGACCCGATCTCGACCCTCGCGATCGAGGAACTGATGAACGAGCTCAAGAAGACCTACAACATCGTCATCGTGACGCACAACATGCAGCAGGCGGCGCGAGTGAGCGACCGCACCGGCTTCTTCTCGATCGAGGGCACCGGCAAGCCCGGCAAGCTCGTCGAGATGGATGCCACCGAGAAGATGTTCTCGAACCCCGCCCAGCAGGAGACCCAGGACTACGTCACCGGGCGATTCGGATGAGCGGCCAGTTGCGGTCGAACTTCCACGAACAGCTCGACGAGGTTCGCAACGGGATCGCCCGGCTGGGTGCGGGCGTCACCGAGTTGGTGCCGCGGGCCACCGAGATCCTGCTCGATGCAGACCTCGAAGGTGCCGAGTACGTGATCCTCGGCGACGACGAATACGACGCGAAATCACTCGAGCTCGAGGAGATGTGCTTCAACCAGATCGCGCTCCAGGCGCCCGTCGCCGGTGATCTGCGTTCGCTCGTCGCCTCGATCAAGATCATTGCTGACGTCGAGCGTTCGGCCGACCTGTGCGTGAACATCTGCAAGGCGGCTCGACGGATCTACAGCCATGAGCTCGACGCGCGCCTCCGCGGGATCATCCGCAAGTGCGGCGACCAGGCCACGCTGCTCTTCAAGCAGGCCACGGAGGCGTATCTCAACAACGACGGTCTACGAGCAGCAGCTCTCCACGACATGGATGCCTACCTCGACGATCTCCACCGTCAGTTCATCCAAGTGATCTTCGAAAGCCATGCCGGTGGAGTCATCGACCTGCAGGTGGCGGTTCAGTTGGCCGTCGTGGCTCGTTTCTACGAACGGATCGGAGATCATGCCGTCAACATCGGTGACCGGACGCGGTACATCGTCGACGGGTGGATCCCGACCCAGCCGTACGCCGAGAGTGGCAATCTCGACGCGCCGGACACGATGACGACCTGATCGCCGTGCTGCTTCCGCTCCTGCTCTCCTTCTCGGTCGGCGGACTCGCCGGTGGTCTCGGAGTGTGGTTCCTGCGAAGGGTGCCGTCGAGCGAGGACACCGTTGTCGACGCCGCGCCGACCGCCCCGGAGTACGACGACATCACCGATGGCATCGCGCTCGATGACATCGGTGCCGTGCTGCGGTCGGCGGTCAACGAACTCGAACTCGGCGTCGTGGTCGGAGATGCGAACGGTCGCGTGATCTACCGCAACCGGGCAGCCTCGGCGATGCACGGCACGCACGTGGGTCTGATCGTGGAAGAGCACGTCGACGAAGTGCTGCAGACCGCGGCCGGCGGCGTCCCCGCCGTCGAGCTCGTGGAACTCCACGGGCCTCCCCGTGTCGCGCTGCGGTTGGAATCGGAGTCGATGCCGAACGGGTTGGCGGTCGCGACCATCGAGGACGTCACCGACCGGCGCCGGATCGAGGCGATGCGCACCGACTTCGTCGCCAACATCTCCCATGAACTGAAGACGCCCGTGGGCGCGATCGCCGTGCTCGCCGATGCGCTCGACGGCGAGACCGATCCCGGTGTCGTCGCCCGCGTGGCGGCCCGCCTCGGTGCTGAAGCCCATCGTGCGGTCGCCGCGATCGACGACCTGCTCGAGCTCTCACGCATCGAGTCCGGCCCGCGCGATCAGGAGCTCGTGGATCTGAGCGACGTCGTTCAGGTTGCGGTGGGCCGTGGTCGAGTTGCCGACGACGGGAAAGGCGTGACGGTCTCTGCGCTCGAGAGCGCGTCCGGCATCGTCATCCACGCGGACCGGCGCCAGCTCGAGTCGGCGATCGGGAACCTCGTCGAGAACGCCGTGAAGTACAGCGAAAACGGTGGTGCGGTGCAGGTCCGGACGCGTGTCGATGGGCGATGGATCGAGGTGATGGTCGCCGACCAGGGTCTGGGGATTCCCGCGCCCGATCTGGACCGGATCTTCGAACGCTTCTATCGCGTCGACCGCGCGCGCAGCCGCGGCACCGGTGGCACGGGCCTCGGACTCTCGATCGTTCGCCACGTCGCTTCGAATCATGGCGGCGAGGTGTTGGTGTCGTCCACCGAGGGCGAAGGCTCGACCTTCGTGCTCCGTCTGCCCGCATCACTGCGAGTCCGCGCCGGCGACCGCAACGTCGGCCCGACCTCCGGGCAACGCAACGACAGTCCCCCGATCGAAGGAGCATCCTCGTGACCGAAGCAACCATCTTCGTGGTGGAAGACGAGCCGAGTTTCGTCGACGCCGTCACGATCGGACTCGAGCGTGAGGGCTTTCGCGTCGAGTCGGCCGTCGACGGCGCCGAGGCGCTCGCTGCCTTCGACCGAGTGAAGCCGGACCTCGTACTCCTCGATGTGATGCTCCCGAAGCTGAGCGGCATCGAGGTGTGTCGCCAGCTGCGGAAGAAGAGCCAGGTGCCGATCATCATGGTGACCGCGAAGAGCGCAGAGATCGACACCGTCGTGGGTCTCGAGGTCGGCGCTGACGACTACGTCACCAAGCCATATCGCCTTCGTGAGCTGGTCGCACGGATCCGTGCGGCACTCCGTCGTGCCCCGTCCGGCGAGGAGTCGAGCTTGCTCGACGGGGATGGCCTCGCAGTCGGCGGCGTCACGCTCGACCCCGACCAGCACCTCGTGACCGTTGATGGGGAGCCGCTGACGTTGCCGCTCAAGGAGTTCGAGCTGTTGCATCTGCTGCTCGCCAACGCGGGTCGCGTGCTGCCCCGCGAGACCCTGATCGATCGGGTGTGGGGTCACGACTATGTCGGGGACACGAAGACCCTCGACGTTCACATCAAGCGTCTTCGCAGCAAGATCGAACCCAACGCCTCGCAACCCACCCGCATCACCACGATTCGCGGCCTGGGCTACAAGTACACGCGCTGAGGGCCCGCGCCGGCGCTGAGCGTCCGCCGATTCGGCTCGCTCAGCCGTTCCCGGGCTCGGGCGAGAGCCCCGCGGACGTGCGGGCGGCCACCTCGAGGTCGGCGACGTACGCCGCCCACCACTCCTGGCTCTCTTCGGGAAGGTTCGAGCCGTTCGGTCGCAGGCCGGCGTGCCCGTCGAGACCTTCCCGAAGGATGTCGATCTGTCCGAGGTGCCGGTTCGTCTCGGCGATCATGTGGACCATGATCCAGTGCAGCGTGCCCGGGTTGACGTCGTCGGGCCACCAGGGCACGTCGCCCTCGTCGTCGAGGGACAGCGCGTCGATCGTGGTGTCGCTGTGCGCGGCGGCACGCTCGTAGAGCGACAGGATCTCGCCCCGGGTCTCGTCGGCCCGCGCGAACATGTCCTCGTTCGGTTTCTGTTCACGGTCGTCCCACGGGAATCGTTCGCCGTGTGGCCGCTCGAAGGTGTCACCGAAATAGCCGAGCTCGACCGTCGCCAGATGTTTCACGATCCCCAGCAGATTCGTGCCGGTGGGCGTGAGTGGACGTCGCACGTCGTAGTCGGACACGCCGTCGAGTTTCCACAGCAGCGACGCACGCGCGGTCCGCAGATACCGATGCAGCATTGCCTTCGGGTCGTTGTCCATCACAGGCTGCTCTCGTCACCCATCTCGTGGTCGAAGATGCATCGAACGTCGGCGAGGTGCGTCGGCCGACTCGGCGTTCAGCTCTCGATGTCGTCGAGGGCGGCGAGGAGAGCGGTGACGTTGCGTTGGCGCGCGGTATGGCCCATGGTGCCGATCCGCCACACGGTGCCCGCGACCGGTCCGAGGCCGCCACCGATCTCGATGCCGTACTCGCCGAGCAGCCTCCGGCGGACGTCTGCTTCGCCGAGCGGTCCGAGGCGACCTTCGGGAATTCGGATCGAACTGAGCGGCGAGAGGCGGTGGCCCTCTGCGGCGAACAGTTCGAAGCCTCGCTCGACCATGCCGGCCTTCACGGCGTCGCCCGCCTGCTGATGGCGCTCCCGAACCGCATCGAGGCCTTCGTCGAGGACCGCTCCGAGACCGGCATGCAGCGACATGATCATCGAGATCGGTGCCGTGTGGTGATACGCCCGCGCGCCGGACCCCGTCACGTACGCGGCGATCATGTTCAGGTCGAGGTACCAGGACTGAGGTGTCGGCTTGATCCGCTCGATCGCCCGGTCGGACACGGTGAGCGGTGCGAGGCCCGGTGCCACGCCGAGGCACTTCTGTGTACCGCTGTAGGCGATGTCGACGCCCCACGCATCGACGTGCAGGTCGACGCCGCCGAGCGACGTTACGCAGTCGGCGACCAACAGGGCGTCGCCCTTGGCTGCACCCATCGCCTCGATGTCGCTGCGGACACCGGTGGAGGTCTCGGCGTGGACCATCGCGTACATCGCCGGCGACGAGTGCGCAGCGATCATGCGCTCCACGGAGACGGGCTGGCCCCACTCGTGCTCGACGGGGATCGCGGTTGCGCCGGTGCGGCCGACGACATCGACCATCCGACCGCCGAACACGCCGTTCACGCCAACCACCACGGTGTCGCCCGGGCCGACGAAGTTGACGATCGACGCCTCCATCCCGGCCGACCCCGTGGCCGATACCGGGAACGTGAGCGCGTTCTCGGTGTCGAACACGGCCCTGAGCCGGTCGCTGGTCTCGTCGAGGAGTGCGATGAACTCCGGATCGAGATGACCCAGCATCGGCCGCCCGAGCGCAGCGACGGCCTCGGGGTAGGGATTGCACGGGCCGGGGCCCATCAGGATGCGGTCCGACAGCGTCATGAGGCGAGGGTATTCGTTCAACCCCCGACGAACCGGTGTGAGCCCTAACATCGACCTCGATGACTGCGGACGACTCACCGGGCACTCCTCGCCCGATGACGGCCCGGCCGGCACCCGGGCAGCGGCCGCCGATGTCGAAGTTCACCCGCCTCGCGATCACTCATGCGTTGATGATGGGCGGCGACGCTGCGATGGTCGTCGCGCTCGCCGACTCGTTCTTCTTCAGCGTCGATCTCGATGCGGCGCGCACGCAGGTGCTGTTGTTCCTCGCGATCAGTTTCGCACCGTTCCTCTTCGTCGCGCCGCTGATCGGCCCCCTGATCGACCGCATGGCCGGCGGTCGCCGCCTCGTGATCCAGCTGGTCGCGGGCATCCGCATCGTCCTCTTGCTCCTCATGGCGCGGTACATCGACGGGATCGCCTTGTTCCCGCTCGTCTTCGCATCGCTCGTGCTACAGAAGACCTACGTCGTGTCGAAGTCGTCGCTGGTGCCGTCGACCGTGCGTTCCGAGGCCGAGCTGGTCGAGGCAAACTCGAAGCTCGGCCTGGTGGCAGGTCTGCTCGGTGGGCTGCTCGTCGTGCCCGCCGTGATCCTCCTGCAGACCGTCGGATCATCCGGTGCGTTGGTGTATGGCGCGATGATGTTCGGCGCCGCGCTGTTCTTCGCGACCCGACTGGCGCCCGAGGTCATTGCCTCCCAGCCGGTCGGTGAGGAGGAGGCGAACGAACTCCAGTCACCGTCGCTGCGGTTCGGCTCGATCGCGATGACTGTGCTGCGCGCGAACGTCGGCTTCACGTTCTTCCATCTCGCGTTCTGGTTGCGCGCCGAAGAGAACGGGAACCTGCTGTTCGGCGCCGCGGTCGGAGCATCGGCGCTGGCGACCGTCACCGGCAACGCGATCGCTCCGCGCGTCCGCAAGATGATGCAGGAAGAGACGATGCTGTCGCTCGCACTCCTCATCAGTGGAGTCGCCGGGCTTGCTCTCGCGGTACTCGGCGAACCCGCAACCGCGATCGCGCTCGCAGCCGTCGTGAACTTCGTGGCCGCCCTCGGGCGGCTCGGTTTCGAGAGCATTGTTCAACGCGACGCGCCGAAGGCGAATCAGGGGCGTGCGTTCGCGTCGTTTGAGACCCGGTTCCAGCTCGCCTGGGCGGTCGCTGCGTTCATCGCGGTGGCGATCAGCGCGCCGGGTCCGATCGGCGTCGCGATCGTTGGAGTCGCAGCGCTCGGCACGTATCTCCAGCTGACACTGCGCGGGACACAGCAGCGCCGGCGTCGGCCGAAGCGACGCAAGCGGCCGTCGTCACGCAGCCGCGGCGGGCGAGCACCGGCCGGGCGTCGCCGCCGCAGCGGTTCTACAGCTCCTCGGGGGAGACGCGGGCGAGCCAGAGGCCCGGCGCCTCGATCTCGTTCGGGGTCGGAATCGCCTCCGGATCGCTGAATAGCGGAGCCAACCCGTGGTCGCCGGCGCGGTCGACGACGCCTTGCACGAACGCTTTGCCCCGTGCGGTCTGGTCAGCGCCCAGCCGGATACCCAGCAGTCGTTCGACGAAGAGGTCATCGGGCGTGGAATCGGCGCGGCGTCGCCGGGCGGCTTCGGCGATCTGCAGGGCGTTGCCGCCGATGATCCGAACGGCCACGGCGTCGACGACCCAGTCGATCACACCGATGGTGGTGGCCACTGCGGCATCGAGGACGGGTTCCATCGCGAGCTGCTCATCGGAGCGCACGGCACCGAGCAACACTTCGGGATCTCCGAACGCAGCTTGCATCGCGGCCATCGGGTCGCCGCCGTCGACGTCGAGCGTCGTGAGCTTGTCGGTGACCGCGGACGCATCGGGCCGAAATGCACCGACGTGCCGCTGCACCAGTGCGCGCAGGTGGTCGGCGAGATGTGGCACCGAGAACAGTGCGAGCCCCGCCAGTTCGTGGGCGAGCACCCAGAGACGCATCTCGTCGAGCTCGATCTCCCACTCCGCCGCAAACGCGTCGATCGTCGGCGGCACGAGCACCAACGCCGGCGTCGCGCGTGGAATCGGGAGGTCGTACACCCCGAACGCCCGCTGGGCGAGGTTGCCGACCATCGAGCCGACCGCCATGCCCATCATCGCCGGCGCCATCATCTTCGAAAGACCCGCCATCATCTGGGTCATCGGGTCGGAACCCTCGTCGGCGTCGTCGGTGGCACCGAGCGAGGTGGCGAGCTCCGTGAACAGCGGGCGGTATGCCTCCAGCGTCTCTGCCGCCCACTGTTCGGGTGTCGCAACCGACGGCTCGACCTCGGGCACGTCGATGCCCATGACGTCGGCCACGTGCAGACGAGCGATGTTGGCGAGTTCCCCGTACTTGATCCGAACGGTGGGGTCGACGTTGGGTGATGAAACGGGCGCACCACCGCCCGTCAGCGCGGCGCCGGCGCCGCCCGTCGCCGACATGATCGCAAACTGGCGCGCGGCCTCCCAGTTCAGCGGGCCCTGCCCCGACAGCATGCGAGAGATGTCGCCGAACATCGGCAACCCCTGAAACGGATTGAACGCCTGGTCATCGCCTTCGTCGGCCATGGACCGATGTTACGGGCACGGGAGCGCAGCGCGGTAGCGTCTCTGTGATGACGACCGCGGTGCTCACTGGCGTCCGCGGCCCGCTCGGGGCCCGAGTGACGCGACTGCTCGGCGAGGCGGGCGTCGCTGTCGTCGCGATCGACGAATCGATCCACCCGGCGACCCCAATCGGATCCGACGATTGGCCTGACGCGGCCGACGTCGTGATCGATGTGGGCACCAGCGACTACGACCGCCGTGCCGAGCAGCGTGAGAGCGCGAGCGCCTTCGTCACGTCGTCGCTTGCTGCGGCCGACCGATTCGGCGCCGACCAACTCGTGTTCGTGTCATCGGCGCTCGTGTACGGCGCCGCGCCGAACAACCCGCGCCCTCTGACCGAGGACTCCGTGCTGCGCCCCGACGTCGAATTCGTGTTCGCCCGTCAGCTCGCCTCGGCCGAAGAACTCGTCGATCAGTGGCGTCGCGCGCGGAGCGGGCGGACCGCGACCGTGCTCCGCCCTGCGCTCGCACTCACCGCCGACGAGAATTCACGGCTTGCGAGCGCGCTGGTCGCAGGGCTGGGGCAACGAGTCGCCGAAGCCGACCCGCCCAGCCAGTTCCTCCATCTCGATGATCTCGCGTCGGCGATCGTCCTCGCCGTTCGATCTCGCCTCGACGGAGTCTTCAACGTGGCGCCCGACGGCTGGGTGCCCGGGGATCGCGTCAGAGCGCTGTCGGGAGAACGACCGCGGCTCCCACTTCCGGATCGATGGTCCGAAGTCATCGGATCGCTGCGGTGGCGCTTCCAACGTGGGCCGTTGCCACCCGGGCTGCGCTCGTACACGCGTGAGCCCTGGATCGTGTCCAACGGCAAGTTGCGCGGCACCGGCTGGGAGCCGACGATCACGAACGAGCAGGCGTACGTCGAGGCGACAGAGGCGCCGTGGTGGACGACGGTCTCCCCGAAGCGCCGTCAGGAGATCACCCTCGGGCTGTCGGCGGTGCTCGCCGCGCTCGGCGTGGCTGCGGTGACCGGCGTCGTTCGGCGCGTGCTCAGGCGTCGACGAGCATCCGTAGCTCACCGCTGACGTACACCGCGACCAGGCCGCCTTCGACGGTGACCACGATCGAGCCATCAGGAGCGAGCACGGTCCCGATCTCCTCCCAGGTGAGCCGAAAGGTATGCGATCGGGTGAGCACGAGAACCACGTCGTCGTCGCCAGGGAGCGCTGTCGCGAGGTCGAGTGCCTCCGGGTCGTTGTCGCCCACGGGCGCTGCCGACACGGCGTGTGGGGCCCCTGACAGCGCCATGGCGGACGAGCGGGTCATCGTGCTCGACGCCGACCGCAGCACTCGTTGAGGTTCGTCGTCGGCAGGCGTCGCGAGCGCGGTGACGTCTCGCTGCAGCTCGACCGTGGCCATCGGCATCGTCGAGGCGGTGACGGCGAGCGGCGATGGCGCTCGTTCGAAGTTGGTGGTGGCGATGAAGACGAGCGCGATGACCGCGACCGTGGCGCCGCCGGCGAGCGCGAGGACCCGGCGAGCGGTTCCGTCGTCGCGGCCGTCGTCGACCTGCTGCATGGCCGCGAGCTCGGACGGATGGCGCCAGTTCCGTTCGTGAGGCGGTAGCGGTGCAGGTCCCACGAGCACGTGAGCGTAGCCACCGTCCGGCGCGCGTCTTCGTCGCGCGCGGGTTCTTCGACGACGTCGCTTCGTGAACGGTCACCGGCGAACGTGTTGCGGTCTGGCGAAAAAGGCGTCGCGAAGCGCGCACACGCGATCGGCGAGCGTGGGGCGACGGCTACCATGCCCGGCGTGACGCCCCCCGAGAACGGAGACGACTGGCTCGGATTGACCGACCTGATGCTCCCCGTCGCCGAGGCGTACGACTGGGCGGTCGTCCCGTCGTGTGGCGCTGCAGTGTTGTTCAGCGGCACGGTTCGTGACCATGCCGAAGGTCGCGACGGCGTCACGTCGCTCACGTACGAGGCGTACGAGGAACAGGTAGTCGCGGTGTTCTCCACGATCGTCGGTGAACTCCGCACCCGCTGGCCCGAGACCGGTCGCGTCGTCATGTTGCACCGCACGGGCCGACTCGAGCTCACCGACTCGTCCGTCGTCGTGGTGGTGTCGTCGCCGCATCGCCCGGAGGCATTCGAGGCTGCTCGATACGGGATCGATGCGCTGAAGGAGTCGGCGCCGATCTGGAAGCACGAGACCTGGAACGACGGTGCCGACTGGGGCACGGGCGCCCACTCGGCTGTCGACCCGAGAGCGGTCGGACACCCGGGATGACATGGATTCTCGTCATCGTCGTCGCCGTTGTGGTCGTCGCGCTCGCCGTCCGAGTGCTCCGCCCGCGTCAGGACCCCGTCGACTCTTTCCGTCGCCAGATCGACGCGCTCTCCCCGGAGGCCCGCCGCCCGACGGTCGACAAGGTCCGCGATGCCGCCGAGGACAACGACCCGCCCGATGTCGGTGCGTCCTGATCTGGGTCGGTCGCCGCGGTGCGAGCCTTTCCGGCACTAGCGTGACCCAGCGACGGCTGACACGGCTGAGCACCTTCACCAACATGGCACGGAAACACTGAACATGGCTCGCGACCTCGCGATCGACCTCGGGACGGCGAACACGCTCGTCTACATGAAGGGCCGTGGCATCGTGTTGAACGAGCCATCGGTCATCGCGCTCAACCGACAGACCGGCGAAGTCTTGGCCACGGGCCGCGAAGCGTGGCAGATGATCGGCCGTACGCCGGGATACATCGTGGCGGTTCGTCCGCTTCGGGGCGGTGCGATCACCGACTTCGAGATCACCGAGCGAATGATCCGCCTCTTGCTGCAGCGGGTCGGAGTCAGCCGGTTCACTCGGCCGAAGGTCGTGATCTGTGTGCCGTCAGCGATCACCGAGGTCGAGCGCAGGGCGGTCACCGACGCCGCGCGTCGGGCAGGCGCTGCCGATGCCAACCTGATCGAGCAGCCGATGGCCGCGGCGATCGGCGCCGACCTGCCGATCGACGAACCGGTCGGCAACATGGTCATCGACATCGGTGGTGGCACCTCCGAGACGGCGGTCATCTCCTTGGGTGGCATCGTCTCACTCGAAGCAGTGCGTGTCGGATCGTTCGACATCGATGCCGCCATCCAGAACCATGTTCGCCGCGAGCACGGCATCGCGATCGGGGAACGCACAGCGGAAGAGATCAAGGTCGCGATCGGTTCGGCCGATCCGACGCAAGACGAGAACCAGGCCGAGGTGCGCGGACGCGACCTGATGACCGGTCTCCCGAAGACGGTCCGCCTCACGCCCGAAGAGGTCCGTGAGGCGATCGAGGACGTGGTGTCGTCGATCGTTGCGTCGGTGATCCGGTGCCTGTCGAAAGCGCCGCCCGAACTCAGCCAGGACTTCCTCGTCCGGGGTATGTACCTCGTGGGCGGCGGCGGTCTGCTCCGCGGTCTCGCCGAACGGATCGAGCGCGAGACCGAAGTGCCCGTGCGGATGTCGAACGTGCCGTTGGAGGCCGTCGTGCTCGGCGCCGGACATGTCATCGAGCACTACGAAGCGCTCAAAGGCATGTTCATGGGCGCGCGCCGCTGAGTCGAGCGTCGTTCGCTCAGCGTCGGCGCAGAATCCGAAGACTGCCCGTCGCGCCGATCTCCACGAAGCGTCCGGATTCGACCGCCGGTCGGTAGATCAGCTCGTATGGCGGACGGCCACCGTCGGCCGGATCGGGGAACACGTCGTGGATCGCCAGCGTGCCGCCCGGCGCCACGTGTGGGGTCCATAGGTCGTGATCGAGTCGCGCGGGTTCTTCGCCGTGCCCGCCGTCGATGAAGAGGAACGCGAGTGGAGTCGTCCACGCCGCCGCGATCACTGGCGAACGCCCGACCACGGCGACCACCGACGCCTCGAGGTCGGCGTC